>CAYFWL010000010.1:0-25489 GCA_964346845.1 uncultured Eggerthellaceae bacterium
TGCATTTCCCCAGGTCAGATTTTTCGATAGCAGACTTTGAGCGAATAGCGAGCCTCTTTCTTTCCCAAAGCGTGCCTTTTTGTGCATCTTCACCCACGTCTTCACGAAAGCTCGGGCAATGAAGCCCTTGGCGCATCTCGCGCGCCCGAAACCAAGTCACAGCGAACCACGCAGCGCTCTCCAAGAGCACTTCTGAGCGACGGTCTACCTCCATCGCACGTCCATATGCTTTGTCATGCCGGCAGGTATATGAGAAAATAGGCAGAATTCAACACCCGAAACCAAAGCATCAACGAGGAGTTCTTTCATGGCAGAGTTTATTTATCAGATGTATAAGGCTCGCAAGGCCCACGGCCAGAAGGTCATTCTAGACGATGTGACTTTAAGCTTTTACCCCGGCGCAAAAATTGGCGTAGTAGGACCCAATGGCATGGGTAAGTCAACCCTGCTCAAAATCATGGCCGGCATCGAAGAAGTCTCCAACGGTGATGCGCGCTTAACCCCTGGTTATTCGGTAGGCATCCTGCTGCAGGAGCCACCCTTGGAGGAAGATAAAACCGTCATCGAAAACGTGCGTCTTGCTTTTGGCGATATCCTCGCCAAAGTTGAACGCTTCAACCAAATCGGTGCCGAAATGAGCGACCCTGATGCCGACTTTGATGCGCTCATGGATGAGATGGGCGCCTTGCAAGACGCTATCGATGCAGCAGGCGGCTGGGATTTGGACAGCCAGCTCACTCAGGCTATGGATGCACTGCAGTGTCCCGATCCCGCTATGCCCGTCACGGTGCTTTCCGGTGGTGAACGCCGCCGGGTGGCCCTGTGCCGCCTGCTCCTCGAAGCTCCTGACCTGCTGCTTTTGGACGAACCTACCAATCATCTGGATGCCGAATCCATCCTGTGGCTGGAAAGATTCTTGCAGAACTACCCGGGCGCCGTACTGGCCGTTACCCACGATCGCTATTTCCTGGATAACGTCGCTGAATGGATTTGCGAGGTCGATCGCGGCCACCTCTATCCCTACAAAGGGAACTACTCCACCTACCTGGAGACCAAAGCCACGCGCATGGAGGCCCAGGGCCAGCAGGAAGCAAAGCGTGCCAAGCGCATGCGCTCTGAGCTTGACTGGGTTCGCTCTTCCCCCAGCGCGCGCCATGCCAAAAACAAAGCTCGCCTGGAGGCGTATGAGCGCATGGCCGCCGAAGCTGAAAGCTTCAAAAGCATCGACTTCACCGATATTCACATTCCCGTGGGTCCCCGCTTGGGGAACAAGGTACTCGAAGCACAAAACCTACGGAAAGTCTTTGGAGACCGTGTGCTCATCGATGGTTTGAGTTTCAGCCTGCCCCGCAATGGTATCGTAGGCATCATCGGTCCGAATGGCGTCGGCAAAACCACGCTGCTTAAAACCATTGTAGGCCTCGAGCCTTTGACCAGCGGTACCTTAGAAGTGGGCGAGACGGTAAAGCTCGCTTACGTTGACCAAAACCGCGCGGGCATCGATAACACCAAAAACGTATGGGAAGTCGTCTCCGATGGAAACGACTACATCACCGTGGGAAAACAGGACATTCCCTCCCGCGCTTACGTGAGCGCTTTCGGCTTTAAAGGCCCCGACCAGCAAAAACCTGCGAAGGTGCTTTCAGGTGGCGAGCGCAACCGCCTGAATCTGGCCATGACCCTAAAGCAGGGCGGTAACCTGCTGCTTTTGGACGAACCCACCAACGACCTTGACACCGAGACGCTGGAGAGCTTGGAGGAAGCCCTGCTGGCATTTCCCGGGTGCAGTGTTATCGTCAGCCACGACCGCTGGTTTTTGGACCGCATTGCCACCCATATCCTGGCGTGGGAAGGCACCGAGGAAAATCCGGGCAACTGGTTCTGGTTTGAGGGCAACTTTGCCGATTATCAGAAGAATCGCGAAGAGCGTTTGGGGCCTGAGGCTTCCAAGCTGCGCGTGATGCATCGTAAGTTGACGCGCGACTAAGGTTTTCCGGAGCGGCAGGCAAGCCCCTTCGACTCGCATTCGCGTTTGGGCAATGAACATCACAAGTGAATCGCTCCGCTTGCCCACAACGTTCGAGTTTGCCTCAAGGGCTTGCCTGCCGCCCCAGCACCATCCATGCACCAACAAGGAGCGGGGGAAGAGCCGCTCGTTTCACGCTCCTGCTCGCTCCTGCTTTGGATAGTGCCCCTCTACCAGAAGGCATCCCGGATATCCCGGGTATCCCGCTTATCCAGAGCATTCGAGTTCACCTTGTAGCTTCCTCTCTCTTTCCCGGAGAAATCGGCTTCTCCGCAACGAAGGAATGCCGCTTGAGGACCGAAGGGCAGGACATGGCGCGATTCGTGATAATAGGCAACAGTGCGTGGTTCGTGATAAGGGGTGGGATGTGAACGCCGAGCAGTACAACAGCTGGTCAAAGCCGCTGCGTGATCACCCGCACGCAGCGCGCGCCCTCGTGCTCGCGAACAGAGCAATCACTGCTCTGTACTACCTTGCCTATCCCCTGCTCATTGCCTGGCTGTTTCTCCAAGGCGATCCCCTTGCGTGGCGTGTCCTCCTCGCTCCTTTGTCAGGGTTCATCCTGGTCGCCATCATGCGAAAGGCTCTCAATCGACCCCGCCCGTACGAAACACTCGACATCCAGCCCCTTATTCCCAAGGACACCCAAGGTGCATCTTTTCCCAGCCGTCACAGCTATTCAGCAATCGTTATTTCTATGAGCTATTTGAATTGGTGGGCGCCTACAGGCATCATCATGCTGCTCATTGGCTGCTGCATGGCCTGCATTCGCGTCTTGGGCGGCGTGCACTACCCGAGCGATGTGCTGGTCGGAGCTGGTTTGGGAGTGCTTTTCGGACTCATGGAGCTCCTGGTCTTATGGTAGGAAAAAGGTGGTTGTGACAGGGGGACAGGTGATTTGTCACAAAATCCTTGATTTTGTGACAAATCACCTGTCCCCCTGTCACAACCCTGTCCCCCTGTCACAACCACCGCCCGCCCCTTACCGCTTGGGCCTGAGCCACTCCTGGACAGCTTCGGCATCCTCAAGCTCAAAATCCCACATACGCTCTGAGGTGCCCCCTATACCCGATGCCGTCGTCACCACAAGGCTGCGTAAACCGCAAACCCGCTGGAACGGATTCATACGCACATCGCTGAACTGGACTTTTTGACGTGGGATGACCACTTCCTTACACGTAAAGCCCTCGTTCACCATATGAATAAAGCCGTTTCCGTATGAACATTCGGAACCCTTGAGCCACTTTAAGCCGCGTACTGCACCGATGCCCACGGGAATGAGCAGTATCACAAATACCGGCCAGAAGCCCACCAAGATGTCTCCAACTTGAACGAGGAGCCCAGGATTACCCAGCGCTACCCCTCTATACACGCACAGCAAACACACCAGTAACATCACAGCGGTCCAAAAGCCGCCGTTAAACCACAGTGCCCCACGGAGCACCGCACGACGCTTCGCCCGCACCGGAGGCTTCACCACCTGCGGACAGTCGTAGCTGAACTCGGGAATAAGCCGATCCAAGAAATGCTGCAACTCGCTGGCTTTCAGGAAGGGGTGCACCACCATGCCCTGAGCTGCAGCCGTTTTCGCCTGACTGCTATTGGACTCCTTGTTGGATACGCTGTCGATGCGACCGATAGTCACCCTGCAGTAGCCAAACAGGCGACGAATCCAGCCGTGTTCCACGCGAACGAGCTGCACGCGATCAACATCCACGCCCTGGGTATGGCGCTGGAGCAAGCCACGCTCCACTTCGATTCTGCTACCGCGGCGCCGCACCTTAAAACCACCGTACGACAGCACGCTGGAAAGGGCAGAAAATGCCGCTATGACCAGATAGACACAGATGAAGACCGCAATACCCGGCAGGAGCAACTGCAAAAAGAACAGCGGGCTTTTCGCTTGGGCAGCAAGATATGCGAAATAGCCGTTGGCGACCTGCTCTTCCACCTGTGCGGTCAGAAAATCAACAGCAATGCCCCATGAACTCGCAAATGCCAAGATGCCGAAAATCGCTGCGATAAGAGCACCCGCAACATTTTTCACATCGCTCAACCCGGACAAAAGCAGCTCTTTATTGCTCAGGCCCATCTCGAAATGCACGACAGCGTTTTCGGAAAAATAGGCTTCGTCAAAAAGACCACGAGTATTCACCAGCACATCGTTCACGCCATCCAAAGCATTGACGTTTTCCGAAGTTGCTCGGCTCACCACCGTATCAGCCGTTCCCTGCTCCGTCGCTAAAAAGCGCCCGCTCAAAGCTGTGACAACCGTTCCATCAGCCATGACAGCGCTGCCATCTTCCCTGATAACACCACCGTTGTTGATAATGCGCTTGCGGCCAAAAATCTCTCCCCGCAACGCCAAGGCGTCGCTCTTCAGCAGATATGGCACAAGAACAGCCTTGTTCCCCGAACCGCCCGCCGTGTCGATCTCAAGCGTGCACACGCCGGCAAGGCGCTGAAAAATATCCGCACGTGTATCAACACTCTGCACGCGCTGGTAGGGAATATGCAGGCGCTTTTTGTTAAAAATGCCGCTATAAAAATTGAATTGCTCCGGCGCCAGCTCATAAGACATATGCTTCCAGCTAAGCCAATACAGGAGCACGAAAAGCCCAATGACCAGAAACACACCCACCAAGACGACCAGCGATACCAGCAGAAGGGTAAAGAGAGGCGCGGAAAATTCTCCCTGTGCCATCTCGAAAACAAGGGGGACAAACGTTCCCGCCAAGGAAAGACCGAGAACGAAAAGAGTGATGAGCGCGTTTTTCAAGCCACCCAGCCAAATGTAGCTGTGATGAACGCGACGAGGACCGCCCTCCATCACAAATCCTCCTGCGCAAGGCGTGCCTGAGTCGCAATAGCGTCCCGCAGCGCATCAGCTTGTGCAAGTTCAAGGCCGGGAATCTCATGTTCGCCTGCCGCCGTGGAAACAGTCACCTGGGCCAATCCAAAAGAGCGCATGATGGGACCCTGTTTGGTGTCGGTGTTCTGAACGCGGATGAAGGGTATCACGAAGCGCTTCCGCCAAAAGATGCCACGCATGATATCCAACTCATGCTCGCCCACCTCATAGCGCCAACGGGCGTAACGTATAGCAGGTAAAACACCGACGCAGAACGCCAACAAAGCCACGCACACCGCCGTGATGATCGCCGCCACAATAGTCGCCCATGAACCAACGCCCGAAAGGCCCACGATTAAAAAGGGGAGCGCGGCACACACCCAACAAAGGAAAATCCAGACAAGTGCGCTGATGCGCCAAACGTTCATCACTTTCCTGTCAAGCTGGTGACGGGGGTCTGCCCTCATAGTTCCTCCTCGATAGTCCAAAACGCGCTCTTCGATAATACCACCATGAACGCATGCTCTTTTTTTGCCTTGGGGGAGCAAACGGCAGCATGCTTAACTCCTGGTTAGAAATTATGACAAAGGGACCGGTAATTTGTCACAATTTTTTGATCCCATGCGAGAGAGAGCTCAAAAGCTGCACAAAATGACGCGCTTTGGGAAGCGCACGCCACCTGCGGAGCGCTGCGCAATGACGTTTCCCCAGGTCGCGAATTCTCAAGAATTCAAAAATGGTCGAAATCCGGCAGATTCGTTCCCAAAGCGCGTCATTTTGTGCACGAACCCCCTTGGGAGACGTTCAGGCCGCCGTATTGTGACAAATTACCGGTCCCTTTGTCATAAACGCTCCCTTGTCATGCGTTTTCGGATACGCCGCCTTCCTGCTCTCGTTCTCGTTCGTGGCGGATGCGTTCTTTCGTCCGTGCCAAATCCTCAGCTGCAACCGCATCCATCACTTCCTCCACATGGCTTTTTATACCAAAAAGCGTGCGCGTTGAATTTATTGCATGAGGTCGTCTCCCCTGTGCCTCAGCCCCAATAAGCTGCTGCATCATACGCCACTGTCGATGAAAATCACGCTCCGATTGCGTCACGACCTATCACCCCCGCTTCCTACTCTTTGACAAGCTGCACAAGCTGCGGGTCGCTTACGACAACCTTATGGTCATACCAAGAGCCCTTGGCGCCTAAGATGGCGCAATCGAATTCCTCATCAAGCTTAGCGATAGGGATATCAAAGGCATTGCAGGTCTTGGATAGACCGTCCGCATAGGTAACGACCTCCTCGGTGGGCTCGAGCAAGACAGCACCTCCCTTTTGGGCATCTTCAGCGGTGCCGACGAAAAGCTTCACGATACCGTCACCCCGCAGCACTACATGCAGGGTGGCCCCGTCCTCGCTCACCTCAAGGGTTCCACGTCCCTCATAGTATTCGTTGACTCCAAACATCGAGCTGTCGGTATCGAACTTCGCCGTATATCTTCCCGGCTCCAGACCCGTCTTGTTGCCGCCTTCGGCACTCTGGCTGCCACCCGTAGCACCCTGACCGCCACAGCTTACCAGCAAAAGACAGGCAATGCACAGGGCACCGACCAAAGCAGCCATCTTTTTCATCCGAACACGCTCCTTCTTGTTCTTGCACGGTTTCAAGGTTTCAAAAAACAGGACCCCAGCAGTATTGCCAGGGCCCCGTTAAGCAGTTCTCAGACAAAAGCCTCGTTCATCTCATTCATATTACAGCGATTACAACGAAGCGATAGCATCGGCAGTGTGGGCAAGGTAGATGCTCTGGATATCAGCGATGCTTCCCATGCCCGTAATCTGGCATTCGATAGACTTAAAAGCACCTGAGGCCTTGAACTGGGAGAACCAAGACTCGGGGTCGTCTTCGCTCGCCAAATCGTTATTGGCATGGTCGCCCGCAACGACCATCAAAGGACGCAGGATGATGTTCTCATATCCTGCCTTCTTGCACGCCTCGATAACCTCGCCGCATTCGGTAGATTCAGGCTCCCCCTCAACGGTGCCGATGAAGATATTGGGATTGCCCAAGTTGCTCTCCATGGTAGCCTGCATCTGGCTATAAGTGACAGCGGCAGCATGCGAGGTGCCATGACCCATGAATACGAAAGCGGTCTTGGCGGCAGCAGCAGCCTCAATGCTGTCATAGGAAGAGTCCGCGACGGCGGCATCGACGATTGCGTGGGCGGCAGCGATCTTGTCACCGTTAGTCTCGGTAGCAGTCGTGCCCACCGGACCCAGCAGGGGCTCAGCAACGGTAACGCTCATCTTGCCCTCAACGGCCTTCAGCGCCTCAACCATCTCATCGTATTCGGCACCATGCATCAGGTGAGTAGGCTGCACCACCAGGGTCGTCACCCCATTGGCCCCCGCACGCTCAAGAGCCTGATCCATATTGTCGATGGCTTCACCATCACGTGCCTGAATGTGGTTGATGATGATCTGCGCGGTAAAAGCACGGCGCACCGACCAATCGGGATAAGCAGCGGCGAGAGCATCCTCGATACCCTTGATGTCGGCGACACGGCTATCGTTAAAGGACGTGCCGAAGCTTACGACCAAAATTTCCTTTTCGCCGATGCCGTCCTGGTTGCGCGGATCGTCTCGGGAAGCATCGCCCGTATCGCGACCAAAGTAGTCGGGGTCAGCGTTTTCTCCCTCCACCAGTTCCTTTTGCGTGTCGGTCAGCTTGTCCCAAGCTGCCTTGGCGGCAATGCAGTCGGCATCGGTAGTAGCAGTACGCTGCTGCACATAAATCTTGTCGATGAGCGCAGCCACTTCATCGGCGGCCTGCTGATCTGCACTGACACTCGCAGACGCAGAAGCACTCGCAGACGCACTGCTCGATGAGCCGGCGGTGCTGCAACCCGCAAGCATGACGCAGCTCAGCGCAAGAGCGCAGGTCGCACCCAGTACGGTCCGAATGGATTTCTTCATTACTTCTCCTTTTTACTCGTGGGGGCCCAGCCTTGAGCAAAAAGAAACGCCCGTGCAGACATCGCCCCTTAGGAGAAGACGACAAGACAGCGCAGCCAATTACTCGTGGTCCAAGCCATACCGTATTCCGAAAGGCAGGTCTCCTGGCTTACGGCACTAACCTGAATCCGCCTTCCCGATCACTCAGTGGCTGGGTCTTCCCCAAGATTCAGGCATCTCCGCATACAGTGACGAGTTCGCGCAGGCCTTTCACCTGCTTCCCTTTTCACCGGACATAGCCGACACCTTTCTTGGTTTCATATGGTAACTCGCACAGGGAACAGCACGCAAGAGACAGTCCCCTCAACGGTGCACTCGTTACGCCAAACAACGTAAAGTAAACAATTGGCTCGCTGCGACAAAATGAGCTCTTCCAAACGGCAAAACATGCCCTATTGCGAGCTATATTTGATAGAATGAACAGCTAGCGTTTTGACGTGGAGAAGCAGGTGAAAATCCTGCACGGTCCCGCCACTGTGATTCGGTTCTCTCGACCGTAAGCCAGATCGCCACGTCAAGATACCGCACCAACAAACACGCCGGATTTGCGTGGATGGGGCATGTGCTCTTTTCCCCTGCACGCATTCCCTTAAGGGAAGGAAAAGAAGTCTCATGAAAAAGGTCTTGCTTGCCCTGTGCGCAACCCTTCTGGCTGCTTTCATGCTGACGGCCTGCACTTCTTCTCCTGCACCCAATATATCCAATGGCGCCATCGACCAGGATGGCTCCTACACCGTGCCAGCAACGCTTGAGGGCGGAAGCGGCAGAGCCTCTATCCAGTCCCCCGTTGCGATCAAGGTGGAGAACAAAACCATGACCGCCACCTTCATCTGGAGCAGCCCCAACTACGACCTCATGATTGTCGATGCCGTTGAGTACCGACCCGTATCGACAGAGGGCGGTGCGAAGTTCGAGATTCCCATCGCATCCCTGGAAGAGCCCCTTGCCGTTCAAGCCGAAACCACCGCCATGGGGACCCCGCATCTTATCGAATACCGCATCGTCTTCGATTCGCAAAAGATAAAGGCGGCATAAACGATGACCTCCCCAAAGAACGAGAAGAGCAGCGCATGCAAGGCAGCACTCGTTGCCTGCATCCTCGCCTGCACCATGTTTCTGAGCGTACTTGCTGGCTGCACCTCGTCTTCCCCGCAAACGGGTTTTCACAACACCGATTTGGGAAACGGCTGGAAGGTGGAGTCGTCTCTCGATCTTCATTACGCTGAAGGTTTTACCGTCGATTATTTTGAAGGCGGCTATAAGCTGGTATGCATCAAGGGCAACCAGCGTTTCTTGACGATACCCGAAGGAGCCGCCGTTCCTGACAAGCTGGCCTCCGACATCAAGATTCTCAAGCAGCCCCTGAACGATTTGTATCTGGTTGCAACCGATTCTTTTTGCCTCTTTGACGCTTTGGATGCCCTGGACACCATAGCCCTTTCCGGCACGACCGCCGATAACCTTTCGGTAGAGCGCGCGGCGGACCTCATTCGCCAGGGCGTTATCACCTATGGCGGCAAGTACCGCGAACCCGACTACGAGCTCATCTTGTCAACAGGATCCCCCTTGGCCATCGAATCCACGATGATCGACCACTCGCCCACCGTGAAGGAGCGCCTGACGGATTTAGGCGTTGTGGTGCCCGTTGAGCAGTCCGGGTACGAAACGGAGCCTTTGGGTCGCACGGAGTGGGTCAAGCTTTACGGGGCTTTGCTGGACAAAGAGGAGCTTGCTGAACGCGTCTTTTCTGAGCAGGAAGCTCTCGTCAAAGCCCTCGAAGGCGAAAAAGCCACCGACAAAACCGTGGCGTTTTTCTACGTCAACTCCAACGGAGCGGCCGTGGTGCGCAAGCCCGGCGACTACGTAACCCGTATGATCGAAATGGCGGGCGGCCGCTACATCTTCAGCGAGCTTGGTGGCGATGACAGTGCCTCTTCCACCGTGACCATGGAGATGGAAAGCTTTTATGCTCAAGCAAAAGATGCCGACATCGTTATCTACAACGCCACCATCGATGGCGGCGTGAACACCATGCAGCAGCTGGTAGCAAAAAACTCCCTCCTGAGTGAATTCAAGGCAGTGAACAGCGGAAACGTCTGGTGCACCGACAAGAATATGTACCAGCAGATGGTGGAAACCGGCGTGATTGTGTCAAACCTGCACACCATTCTGACCGATGACACTGCTACCGCAGTGGACTTCGCCTATAAGCTGAGCTAGAACGAACAGGCCTATGACGCACGCAGACGAACAGACAACGGCATCAAGCGCTTCGGGCATCCAAGCTGCACGCCGCCTTCGTACGACGGTGGTGTTCTGTGCGCTTTTGCTCTGCTTGGCGGCGCTTTTGGTGCTCAATGTGTGTATCGGCAGCGTCGCAGTGCCGCTGGAAGACCTGCCGCGCATCCTGTTTTATGGTGGAACGGGCACCAGTGTGGGCGACAGCACCGTGATGTACAAAGTGGTGTGGCAGATTCGCCTACCCCGCATCATCGCCGCCACCGTTCTTGGCGGTGGCCTGGCCCTTTCCGGCTTTTTGCTGCAGACCTTTTTCAACAACCCCATCGCGGGTCCCTACATTTTGGGCATTTCTTCGGGCGCCAAACTCATTGTCGCCATCGTCATGATCATGGGCATGGGCCGCGGCTTGGTGCTAGGATCATGGGCTCTTATTGCGGCGGCTTTTTTGGGCGCTATGCTGTCTATGGCCTTCGTGCTGGCTATCTCCCGCCGCATACGCTCTATGGGCATCCTCATTGTAGCAGGTGTCATGGTGGGCTATATCTGCTCAGCTATCACGGAGTTCTTCATCACCTTCGCGAGCGACCAGAACATCGCCAACCTCCACGACTGGTCGGTGGGCAGTTTTTCAGGCATAAGCTGGAATGATGTAGGTATCATGGTGGCGGTGATCCTAGCTGCTTCCGCCCTTGTGTTCGGCATGTCGAAGCCCATCAGCGCCTATCAGCTCGGTGAGTCTTACAGCCAGAGCATGGGTGTCAACGTGAAGCTGTTCCGGGTGGCTCTCATTTTGCTTTCCAGCCTTTTGGCAGCAACCGTGACCGCCTTTGCGGGCCCGGTGTCTTTCGTAGGCATTGCGGTACCCCATCTGGTTAAGAGTTTTCTCAAATCAGCCAAACCCCTCATCGTTATTCCCGCCTGCTTTTTGGGCGGCGCTATCTTCTGCCTCGGGTGCGACCTGATTGCGCGCACCATTTTCGCCCCAACTGAGCTTTCCATCAGCGCCGTCACTGCCGTTTTTGGCGCACCGGTGGTCATCGCGTTGATGCTGAAGCGGCGCGAGAGGAGGCAGAATGGCTGAGACCTGCTCTCTGCGCACTCAGGATCTGAGCGTTGGCTACGAAGGCGTCGCTCTCATCAACAATATCGAGATCACGCTGCATGAGGGAGAAATTCTCACCCTCATCGGCCCTAATGGTGCGGGTAAATCAACCATTTTGAAGTCTCTCGCCAAATACCTGGATCCCATTGGAGGCAGCGTCTACATTGGCAAAACCGAGCTCAAAAGCATGTCTCCCAAAGATCTTTCCACCGAGATGTCGGTGGTACTCACGGGGCGCCTTTCCACCGAGCTTATGACCTGCCGCGATATAGTCGAAACAGGCCGTTACCCCTATACGGGTCGCTTGGGTATCTTGTCCGAAGCCGACCACGAGGTGGTCGATCGCTCCATGGCTTTGGTGAATGCGACGGAGATCGCCGACAAGGATTTTACCCAGATAAGCGATGGCCAGCGCCAACGCGTGTTGCTCGCCCGCGCTATTTGTCAAGACCCCCGCATCATCGTGTTGGACGAACCCACCTCTTTCCTCGATGTTCATTACAAATTAGAGCTGCTGGGTTTGCTGCGCAACCTCGCCAAAACCCAGGGTATCGCTGTCATCATGTCCCTGCACGAGCTCGATTTAGCGCAAAAGATTTCCGATACCATCATGTGCGTCAAGGGCGATCAGATTTTGCGCTACGGCACACCTCAGGAAATCTTCACCCGCGAGACCATTCACGAACTGTACGGCCTGGATAACGGAAGCTACAATCCCTTCTTCGGAAGCGTGGAGCTCGCACCCGTCGATGATACGCCCTGCGTCTTTGTCATTGCGGGTAACGGCACCGGTGCCCATGTGTTTCGCCTGTTGCAACGCGAAGCTATTCCATTCGCTACCGGTGTCCTTTTTGAAAACGATGTGGATTACGCCCTGGCACGCGATCTGACCAGTAACATCGTGGGAAGCACCGCCTTCCATGCGGTCAGCAACGAAACGCTCGAACGCGCGCGGGACCTCCTGTCCTCATGTCCTGCCGTTATCTCTTGCGTCGACACGGACGACCCCTTGAATCCCAGCAATCAAGCGCTGCTTGAGTACGCTCGCCATTTGGGCAAGCCCATCATCCCCGCCGCTCAAGGCCTGTCTTTTGACCGCCTGAGGGAGCTCTGTAAGCATGAGTTTTGACGAATACGTAACAAACCAGGGCGAACGCCTTCGCCGCGGTTACACCACAGGAACCTGCGCCGCTTTGGCGGCAAAGGCCGCTGCAACACTCCTTCTTACCGGCGTTGCCCTCAAAGAGGTAGCCGTTATGACACCAGCCGGCATTGAGGTACGTGTACCTCTCGCAGGACTTGAACCGGAAGGCGACGGTGTGCGCGCCACCATCATCAAAGATGGCGGCGATGATTACGATGTGACCCACGGTACCCGTATTTGCGCTCTTGTTTCTCGCTGTGAACAGGGCATTTTCCTTGATGGAGGCATTGGCGTGGGACGCGTCACCTGCCCCGGCCTTGACCAACCCGTCGGTAACGCCGCCATCAATTCCGGTCCCCGCGCCCTGATAAGCGCAGCCGTGGAAAGTGTCAGGGAAGAAGTCGATTATCGAGGCGGCCTCTCCGTTCTGATAGAGGTCCCCGACGGCGAAGAGCTGAGCCGAAAAACCTTCAACCCCTCTATCGGCATCGTGGGGGGTATCTCCATCCTGGGAACAAGCGGTATCGTAGAGCCGCGCAGCCTGAAGGCCCTGCGTGATTGCCTGGAGGTCGAGATTCACGTGCGCGCCACAACGGGTAGCAAGCGCTTGATTGTCACCCCGGGCAACTACGGTCAGGCTTTCTTGGAAACCCGGGGTCTTCCTCTGGATATTCCCGTGGTGAGCTGTGCTAATTTCATAGGTTTCACCCTGGATCAAGCAGCGCTGGAGGGCTTCGAAGAAGTCCTTTTGGTGGGTCATATCGGCAAGCTGGTCAAAGTTGCCGGAGCTATCATGGACACCCACTCCCGTATGGCCGACTGCCGACGCGAGATTTTTGCCGCCCACGCGGCGGCCTCGGGCGCCAGCCAGCAGACGGTGTTGGAGATATTTCAGTCGATGACCACCGATGCCTGCCTCGATATATGCGAAGCTGCGGGAGTAAAAGACCCGGTACTTGCCCGTATTGCCAATGCCATCCAGTACCAGCTCGACCATCGCGTAGGCGACCGTCTTAGCGTGGGAGCCGTTATCTATTCCAACAAAACGGGCCTTCTGGCCTGCACGGATAAAGCAGACAAACTAATGGAAACCTGGAAACAACAGGAGGGACAATGATTCACTTTGTAGGCGCAGGAAGCGGCGCTGCCGATCTCATCACCGTGCGTGGCGCTGAAATGCTGCGCACAGCAGACGTCATCATCTATGCAGGAAGCCTGGTAAACCCAGCCCTGCTGGACTATGCATCGCAGGACTGTGCCATCCACAACAGCGCGCATATGACCTTAGAAGACGTTATCAAGGTCATGCGCGAAGCTGAGACCGAGGGCAAAACCACCGTGCGCCTGCACACCGGCGACCCCTGCCTGTTTGGCGCCATCCGTGAGCAGATGGACCTTTTGGACGAAGATGGTATCGCCTACGACTATACCCCCGGTGTATCAAGTTTCTGCGGTGCCGCTTCCGCCCTCAAAGAGGAATACACCTTGCCCGGCGTTTCCCAGAGCGTCATCATCACCCGTATGGAAGGCCGCACCCCTGTTCCCGAGGGCGAGGCCATGCGAAAAATGGCCAGTCACGGCTGCTCTATGGTCATCTTCCTTTCCACGGGCCTTTTGGATAAGTTGGAAGGCGAGCTCATCGCGGGAGGCGCCTACACCGCCGACACTCCAGCGGCCCTCGTGTACAAGGCTACCTGGCCTGACGAGAAGGTGTTCCACTGCACCGTGGGCACCCTGGCAAAAACCGCTCGCGATAACCAAATCACCAAGACCGCCCTGGTGTGTGTGGGCGGGTTTTTGAACAGCGGTTACGAGCGCTCAAAGCTCTACGATCCCACGTTTACCACGGAGTTTCGTCAGGCAGTAACATCGAGCCACGCGAAATAAGAAGGAGTTTCAGACCATGAAAGTTGCGTTCATCGCATTTACCGAAAACGGCTTGTCTTTAGCCGAACGCTTGGCGCAAGGCTTGGACCAACAGGGATATGAAACCGATGTGACCTGCGGCTTTGGATCACAGAAAGTCAACCATAAAGAATGGGTATACCAGTGGTTTTCCCGAGCCGATGCCTTGGTGTTCATCGGTGCAACCGGCATTGCCGTACGCTCTATTGCCCCTTACCTGCAAAGCAAGGGAAGCGATCCTGCCGTGGTGGTCTTAGACGACCGCGGGCAGAACTGCATTCCGTTGCTTTCGGGCCATTTGGGCGGTGCCAACGAACTGGCACGCACGCTGAGCACTTTCTGCGCCGCGCATACCATCATCACCACTGCATCAGATATCAACAAGGTGTTCGCCGTAGACAGCTGGGCTGCATCCCAGGGCATATTCGTCCCCGAGCTCGCCGGCATCAAGGTAATCACGTCTGCCCTGCTTAAGGGAGATCCGGTGGAATGCGTCAGCGCGTTTCCCCTTGAAGGCACCACTCCTCCAGGCATACGCATCATTCCCGTCGAAGATGCCTACAAGGACAATGGCTTGCGACGCTTCCATGTGGGCTGCCGAACCGATGCGATAGCCGATTTGGATTTGATCGTTCCCGCTGCCATCCTGGGTGTTGGATGCCGCAAGGGCACCACCGCTGAAGCTATTGAGACCAGCGCTGCCCTCTTCTTGGAGCAGGCAGGGATACACCCGTCCTCTCTCTGCTGCATTGCCAGCATCGACCTGAAAGCCCAAGAGCCCGGCTTGCTGGAGTTCGCCCAGAACCGCCAGCTTCCTTTTGAGACCTTCACCACCGAATCTCTCAATGAGCAGCAGGGTGACTTTTCCACATCTGAGTTCGTATCCCATGTCACGGGGACTGCGTGCGTCTGCGAACGCGCTGCCGTAGCGGTGGGAGGCTACCTTATGACCAGGAAAACGGTGGTCAACGGCATCACGTTCGCCATCGCGATAAAGCCGTTTCCCTTAAGCTGGCCCGAGCCCTTCCTCTCCGATGTTTTCACCACAGGCGATGAAGTGGATGCCTCGCATGCTGCTGCCGGAACCGCCCCCGCTGCCCCCGCCGCTGCTACCGGCGCTGCTGCCGGCGCTGCTGGCGCCGTCGCCGGTGTCGCCCCCGATGCCGCTGCCCCCGGCGCTGCTGCCCCCGCTGCTGCCGGCGGCGCTGCCGCTGCTGCCGGTGCTGATGCCGGCGCTGCCCCCGCTGCCGCTGCCGGAACCGCCCCCGATGCCGATGCCGTCGCCGGCCAGGCAAAAGGCCAGCTCATCGTGGTAGGCTTAGGGCCGGGAGATCCCGCCTTCATGTCCCAAGAAGCTGTTGGCGCCCTACAGGATGCCCAGATGATCTGCGGCTACCACGTCTATATCGACTTGGCAAAGCAGCTTGCCCCTGAAACACCCGTGTTCACAACACCCATGACCAAAGAAATCGATCGCTGCCGTGCGGCACTGAAAATGGCCGCCGAGGGCAAGCGGGTAGCTATGGTGTGCAGCGGTGATGCCGGCGTGTACGGCATGGCGGGCTTATGCATGGAGCTCGCTCACGAGTTCGATCCCGTCGACATTCGCGTGATCCCCGGCATTACTGCGGCGCTTTCCGGCGCCTCTCGCCTAGGTGCTCCCTTGACTCACGATTTTTGCGTCATTTCCCTCTCCGACCTGCTGACCCCCTGGGATCTCATCGAGCAGCGCCTGAAAGCCGCTGCCGACGCTGACTTCTGCGTGGCGCTGTATAATCCCGCCAGTCACAAGCGCAAGGATTATCTCCAAAAAGCTTGCGACCTGCTTCTTTCTGGCAAGGATCCCCAGACCGTTTGCGGCGTTGTGCGCAATATCGGTCGCCCGGGCGAAGAGGTCTGGGTAGGTACTCTGGAAGAGCTGCGCAACTTCCCCGCCGACATGTTCTGCACCGCCTTTGTCGGCAATCAGAGCACCGTGATCATCGACGGCAAAATGGTGACCCCGCGTGGCTACCAGAGAAAGCGCCAATGGGACAAGGATGATCGCTAAGCCATGATCCACCCGATGAACATATTGCTTTTTGGCGGTACATCGGAAGGCCGCGAACTCACGCAGCTGCTCGCAGATGCCGGTATACGCGTCTGCGTGAGCGTTGCCACCGAGCGCGGCTTACAGGATTTCGCCGTGGATAACCCCTTGGTCTCCTTACGCCAAGGCAGCTTGACCCATGAGGAAAAAGTCGAGATTATGGGCGAATTCGATGTGGTAGTCGATGCCACCCATCCCTACGCTCAGAGCATAAGCGGCCATGTACGCGCCGCAGCTAAGGCGGCGGGTAAGCCCTATCTGCGCGTGCTGCGCCCCCTAGGAGACACCGCAGGATGCTTGTTGGCAGAAAGCCTTGAGGACGTCCTTGCCCTGATTCCCGAAAAGGGAGCAGTGCTTGCAACCACGGGCGCTAAAGAGCTGGCACGTTACCAGACCCTTCCCCAGTATCGAAAACGCCTGGTAGCCCGCATATTGGACGATGAGGCTTCTATCGAAAAGGCACGCGCCATCGGTTTGCCCGAAGAGCATATTTTGGCAGGCCGCGGTCCTTTTTCCCAAGAAGACAACGAAGAGATCATCCGCCGATTCAATATCAAAACCCTGGTCACCAAGGAAAGCGGGGCGACAGGAGGCTACCCCGAGAAACTGGCAGCTGCCCGTGCCTGCGGCGTCACCTTAGTCGTGATAGCCCGTCCCGAAGAAGAGGGCGGCCTTTCGGTTGACCAGGCCTTTACCCAAATCGTTGATGGTAGTTTTTATGACAAGGGGACAGGTAATTTGTCATAAAACCCTCGAAGGAGCCCCACCGTGAAAAAAGTCTATCTGATTGGCATTGGCATGGGAAACCCCAGCACGCTTACCCTCGGTGCACAGCAAGCGGTGTCCGAAAGCCAGCTGATAATCGGCGCTCAGCGCCTCGTGGACGCCTTCCCCTCCTTTGAGGGGCAACGCTTGGTGCTCATCAAATCAGGCGATATTTCCCAAGCCATCCATGAAAGCACCGCAGAAACCATCAGCGTGCTGCTCTCGGGCGACCAGGGTTTCTACAGCGGAGCGGCAGGCCTCTACGACCTGCTGGCCGACTGCGATGTAGAAGCACTGCCGGGTATTTCTTCTCCCGTGTATTTCTGCGCTAAGCTGAAAAAGCCCTGGCAGAACGCTCATCTGATCTCCGCCCACGGCCGTGATTGCAACGTAGTGGGTGCTGTGCAAAGCCATGAGGTGACCTTCGCCCTTACAGGCGGGAACGCCAAGGTCCACCAAATCTGCCAGGCCTTATGCGACCGAGGCCTCGGCCAGGTGCGCGTGTACGCGGGTGAGCGCTTAAGCTATCCCGACGAGCGCATCGTCAGCGGCACCGCTCAAGAGCTTGCCCGGCAAGAATTTGTTGACCTCGCCGTTATGCTGGTGGAAAACGACACCCCGCTGCGACGAGCATACGCTGCTCCCAGCTGCGCCGATAGCGATTTTCTCCGAGGCGATGCCCCTATGACCAAAGAAGAGGTACGTGAACTTTCCGTATGCAAGCTGCACCTGGAACCTCAGCATACCGTATGGGACGTGGGCGCAGGCACTGGCTCGGTATCCCTCGAAATCGCCCTTGCCCTCACCGAAGGCCAGGTCTTCTCCGTCGAACGCAATCAGGCAGCTTTGGATCTTATGGCACAGAACAAGGAGCGTTTTGGCGCCTGCAACCTCACGATCGTCGCCGGAAAGGCGCCTGAAATCCTCACTGATCTGCCTGCTCCCGACCGCGTGTTCATCGGAGGATCTGCTGGAAATCTGACCCGCATCATGGCCTGCGCGCTGGAGAAGAATCCCCGGGTGCGTTTCGTGATAACCGCCATTACCCTGGAAACCATCGGCGCCGCCCTGCAAAGCTTCAAGGAACTCGACCTGACAGCTGTTGAAGTGGTACAGGCAGGTATCTCCCGCGCTCGCAAAGCAGGACCGTATCACCTGATGGCAGCCGAAAACCCTGTATATATCATGAGCGCAGAGGGCCATGACGAAGCGAAGGAAGAGGGAGCCCCATGCTAGCCGAACTTCCCCGTTTTCTCATCGCCGCCGCCTCCAGCGGCTCGGGAAAGACTACCGTAACCAGCGGCCTTCTACGCTGCCTCGACCGTCGTGGCATCAAGGTGAGCGCGTATAAATGCGGGCCCGACTATATCGACCCCATGTTTCACCGCTCAGTGCTGAACACGCCCTGCCGAAATTTGGACCTGTATTTTTCAACCGAAGACCAAGTGCGCACCTTGCTTGCCGAAAGCGCAGGTCACACTGAGAGTTCTTTAGCGGTGCTCGAAGGTGTCATGGGTTTGTATGACGGCTTAGGCGGCACGACATCAACCGCATCCGCCTACCACCTAGCGCAAGCCACTGAAACCCCCATCGTCCTCATCGCTGATGGGCGCGGCGCATCGCTTACCCTGGTGGCAGCCCTCAAAGGCATCATCCACTACCGCGAACCCAGCAGGGTGGCCGGCATTATCATCAACCGCTGCACAAAAAGCCTCATGAATCTGCTTGCACCGCTCATCCAGGAAGAATGCAAGGTGCCCGTGTTGGGTTACGTTCCCAACACGCCCGAATTCTCCTTGGAAAGCCGCCATCTCGGCCTTGTCACTGCCGATGAAGTGAGCGACCTGCACAAACGCATCGATCTCGTTGCTGACACGCTTGAACAAACTATCGACATCGATGCCCTACTCGCCCTCGCCGCAACCGCCCCGGCACTTTCGTACGAGCCCTCTTCGATCGAGCCCGTCACAGCCGCCGCTCCCCTCATCGCCGTTGCTCAAGATGAGGCTTTCTGCTTCTATTACGAGGAAAGCCTTGAGCTGCTGCGTAAACTCGGCGCGCGCTTGGCCCCCTTCTCCCCCCTTACCGATGCGACGCTGCCCGAGGGCAGCTGCGGCGTGTACCTCGGTGGAGGCTATCCCGAGCTCCACGCCGAAAAGCTTGCAGGAAATACTGCTCTCGCCCAGGCCCTTCGGCAGGCCCACCAAGCGGGCATGCCCTTTTTCGCAGAATGCGGCGGCTTCATGTACCTGCAGGAAAGCCTGACCGACATCGAGGGCACGACCTGGCCTATGGCGGGCGTCATACCTGGTCAGGTACACTATACGGGCAAGCTTTCACGTTTTGGCTATATTGAACTCGCAGCTCAAACAGCCGGCCTGGGCGTACGTCCTGGCGACACCTTACGCGCCCACGAGTTTCACTATTTTGACAGCACCTGCAACGGGAATGCCCTGCGCGCCACAAAATATACGGGCAAATCATGGGACTGCTGCGTCGTGGA
The DNA here is from genome assembly GCA_964346845.1 of uncultured Eggerthellaceae bacterium. Classification (GTDB taxonomy): domain Bacteria; phylum Actinomycetota; class Coriobacteriia; order Coriobacteriales; family Eggerthellaceae; genus CAKUOV01. The sequence continues at coordinate 19,629 of CAYFWL010000010.1, forward strand.
AGAGCGTCTGTTTGCGGGCTTTCCCCATTTCTATCTGCCTAATTGCCCTCAGTTGGCAACGCGCTTGGTGAAAGCAGCTGCCGCGTTTGCCCAAGAGACCGAGGGGCATGCATGAGCATAGCTTTATGCATAAGCGTTGCTCTTTTGATGGGTTACGTCGCTGACCTGGTGTTTGGCGAGCGTTTCGCAGCCATCTGCCCTGCTATTTTGTTGGGTAAGCTCATTGCAAAGCTGGAACTACCTCTTCGCGCAAAGGCAGGGGAAGACCCCGCCGCCCTGCGTCGTGCTGGTCGCATGCTGACTATACTGGTGTGCCTTGCGGCCTTCGTGCCCACTTTGGCTCTTTCTGTCGCGGCGTGGCTCATCCATCCCCTCGTGTTTTTGGCATTGCAATCCTTCTGGTTCTACCAGATTATGGCAACGCGCTGCCTGGCTGATGCCAGCTTCCCGGTATATCGGGCGCTTCAAGCAGGCGATTTGGAACAAGCCCGCATTGACGTGGGTATGATTGTGGGCCGCGACACCAGCTGTCTCACAGCGGAAGGCTGTGCCAAAGCCGCCGTGGAAACCGTGGCGGAAAACACCAACGACGGCTCCCTTGCCCCCCTGTTTTATTTCGCCCTCGGTGGTGCTCCCCTTTCCATGCTGTACAAGGGCATCAACACCATGGACAGCATGCTGGGCTACAAAAACGACCGCTATCTGCATTTTGGCCGTGCATCTGCCCTCCTTGATGATGCGGCGAACTTCATCCCCGCCCGACTGACGGGCCTGTTCTTCATCGTCGCAGCCGCTTTCGTGCCGGGCTGCAGCCTCCGCCGTGCCGCTCGCGTATGGGCACGAGATCGCTCGAAGAGCACCTCCCCCTGTTCAGGTCAATGCGAAAGCGCGGTGGCGGGAGCGCTGGGTATTACCCTGCTGGGCGATGCCGTATACTTTGGCACGGTGGTGCACAAGGAAAGCGTGGGCGATGCGACACGGCCCATTGAGCCCACCGATATTGTGGCCAGCCACCGTTTGATGTTTGCCGCCACAGGTCTGGCCTGCGCTTTTGCGCTGGCGGTACGCGTGGCTATTTTCGGAATCGCGTAAAGGAGTCTTTATTTCTCATGCTTGAACATGGAGGAGATATCAAGGGTTTTCAGGACGAATACGGGACACGTCCTTTGGACTACTCTGCCAATATCGCACCCTTGGGCATCCCTGACCCCGTTCGCCAAGCCGTCATCGATGCCTTGGACGACAGCACCGACTACCCCGACCCCTTATGCCGCGACTTAGTTGCAGCCTTAGCAGCCCACGAACAGGTGGATGCCAGCTTTATTCTCTGCGGAAACGGCAGTTCTGATTTGCTGTTTCGCCTGGTAGCAGCTACAAAACCACGGCGCGCTTTGCTGTGTGCCCCCACCTTTGCCGAATACGAGCAGGCTCTGTCCACCGAGGGCAGCTCTTTGGACTTCTACCAGCTCTCCCCCCTCCACGACTTCACTGTGGGTGAGGATTTTATCGACTGGATCACCCCCGAAACCGATCTGGTCGTTTTATGCCAACCCAACAATCCTTCAGGCATGATTGTCCCCCGCAAGCTGCTGGGCCGCATCCTTGAACGCTGTAAAGAATGCAGTGCCCTCTTATTGGTAGACGAGTGCTTCGTGGGTTTCTTAGACGACCCTGACGACGTCACCGTAACACCCTGGCTTGCCGCTGAACCTGCGTTGGTAGTGCTGAAAGCCTTTACCAAGCTCTACGGCATTCCGGGCATGCGCCTGGGCTACGCGCTCACCAGCAACGCCGAGCTTCTGGAAAACATGCGCGCAGCAGGACAGCCCTGGAGCGTGTCTAACCTGGCACAGGCTGCCGGCGTTGCGGCGCTTACCTGCGCTGATTACGTCGATGAAGTACGTGCTATCACACGCCAAGAACGTGCCTTTCTACAGCAGGAACTTCAAAAGCGGGAAATCACCAGCTGGGGCAGCGCTAACTTTTTGCTGTTTCGGGTAGCCGAAACCCCCCACGCACCTCTCTTCGTGCAGCAGATGCGCACCCTTGGTGTGCTGGTGCGCGACTGTGCCAATTATCGCGAACTCAAACAGGGCTGGTATCGCATTGCGGTGCGCAGCCATGATGAGAATATCCGCCTGCTTGCAGCCATCGATACGGTGTTGCAGCAACGAGAAAAGGAGGCACGATGACGGCAAAAGCCCTCATGGTTTTGGGTACCACCTCTGATGCCGGCAAAAGCTTTGTAGCGGCGGCCCTGTGCCGTATTTTTGCCCAAGACGGCTATAAAGTGGCGCCTTTCAAGAGTCAGAACATGGCTCTGAACAGCTATATCACCGCTGAAGGCCTAGAGATGGGGCGCGCGCAGGTCATGCAGGCCGAAGCCGCAGGCATCGAGCCGTCCGTGCTCATGAACCCCGTATTGCTCAAGCCTACGGGTGACACCGGAAGCCAGGTTATCGTGCTCGGCGAGGTACGCGGTGATATGCCCGCCCGTGAATACTACGCCTTCAAAGACCAGCTCCGTCCCCTTATTCAGGAGGCCTATGACACCCTCGCTGAACAAAACGACATCATCGTTTTGGAAGGCGCCGGCAGCCCCGCCGAAATCAACCTGAAGCAGAACGATTTCGTGAACATGGGCATGGCCGCCATGGCCAAAGCCCCCGTGATCATCGTGGGTGATATCGATCGCGGAGGCGTGTTTGCCAGCCTCTATGGCACCATCAAGCTGCTCGAACCCGAAGAGCAGGCGATGGTGAAGGGCACCGTGATCAATCGATTCCGCGGCGATGTGTCGCTTTTGGAGAGCGGTCTGGATATGCTACGGGATTTGACCGATGTGCCCGTGGTGGGCGTCATTCCCTACATGCACGTAGATTTGGACGACGAGGATTCTCTGTCCAGCCGCCTTTCCGCTAAAAGCGCCGTGGCGGGCATGGTGGATGTAGCTGTTATCGGTCTGCCCCATATCTCCAACTTCACCGACTTCAACCCTCTGGGGCGTTTCCCCGGCATCTCCGTTCGCTACGTTTACAAACCCGACCAGCTGGGAGCACCTGATTTTCTAGTCGTTCCCGGCTCTAAGAACACCCTGGGCGACCTGGCATGGCTGCGCGAACAGGGCTTGGATCAGACAATCCGCGCCTACGCCGCCACCGGAAAACCCCTGCTGGGCGTCTGCGGAGGCTTCCAGATGCTGGGACTTTCCGTCAGCGACCCCGAAGGCACCGAGGGCGGCGGTGAAGCTCCGGGTCTAGGCCTTTTGCCCGTGCACACCGTGTTTCAAGGCGCCAAGACGCGCACGCGCATCAACGCCACAACCGGCACCTTCACCGGCGTGCTGGAACCCCTTTCGGGCACCACCCTGGACGGCTACGAAATCCACATGGGCTCTACCACCATTGAGAAAGGCAGCGGTGGCGTTCCCTTTGCCACCCTGCACTATGAAGATGGGCGCGAGGATGCCGCAGACGGCTGCGTAAGCGGTAACGTTATAGGCACTTACTGTCACGGTCTTATGGAAGAGGGCAGTTTCCCTACGAGCCTTGCCGCCCTCTTGTGCCAGGCACGGGGCCTGTCCACCGATGCATTTCCCTCTATGAGCTTTCGCGCATACAAAAACAAGCAGTATGATTTACTGGCTGAAACGGTGCGCGCTTCTTTGGATATGGACTCAATCTATCGTATTTTGGAGGAAGGGCTATGAGCAATCCACTGGAAAGAATCGAATTCGTAAAACCTGCCGACATCGAAGGACGCAGCTTAGAGATTATCTCATCCGAGCTGGGCGACCGCGTGCTTGACCCCGAAAACGAGCTGGTCATCAAGCGCTGCATCCACACCTCGGCAGACTTCGATTATGCCGATAATCTCTGTTTTTCTGAGCATGCGGTGAGTAAAACCGTAGAAGCCCTGAGGTCGGGAGTCAGCATCGTGACCGACACCAACATGGCCAAGGCAGGCATCAACAAACGCGTACTGGCAAAATTTGGCGGCGAGGTGCTGAACTACATAGCTGATGCCGATGTTGCCGCCGAGGCCGCAGAACGCGGCATCACACGCTCTGCCGTCTGCATGGAGCGTGGCGCTGCTTTAGGAGTGCCCCTCATCTATGCTGTCGGCAATGCTCCGACCGCCCTGATTCGCCTGTACGAAATGCTGGAAGAGGGTTCCCTGGTAACACCAGCTCTCATCGTAGGTGTACCTGTGGGCTTCGTGAACGTGGTGGAGTCCAAGGAGCTCATTTTGTCCCGCAAAGACGTGCCCTATATCGTGGCGCGGGGGCGCAAGGGAGGCAGCAATGTGGCGGCCTGCATCTGCAACGCCCTGCTGTACCTCGCCTCCAATAACGAGCGCTTGTAGGATCGTCGTGCCCCGAGCCGAAGCGCAGCAATACGACAAGTATCACCACGACGAGCACCTCAGATGGGTTGCGCACCCCGTCTGAGGTGCGCAACCCCGCAAAGGAGCAAACACCCCTCCTGAGGCGTAAACACCTCACCTCAGGCGTAAACGCTCTGTCTGAGGTGGCGGCTTCATCAAGAAGCCCTGTGCGTTGCTGCAGCCCATACCCCGAGGACGTCCTCGGCCCCGTATCGAAAAAACGTGCGTCAGCCATAAAGAAGCCTCCCGTTTCTCGTATTCAAGAAACGGGAGGCTATTCGAACCCTTGCTCAGCGGACAGGTTTATATCGTTTCTCACGATTTTGCCCCGGGTTCCTGAAACCCGCCCTTCTACTGGTGACCACCCTGCGCAGCCAAGTTGGCCTTTGCCACCGAAATCATCAGCTTGATACGGTTCAGCTGGTTCACTTCGGAAGCGCCCGGATCGTAATCGACCGCCACGATATTGCTTTCGGGGTAACGGCGGCGTAACTCCTTGATCACCGACTTGCCCACCACGTGATTCGGCAGACAGGCAAAGGGTTGCGCGCAGACGCTGTTGGGCGTACCGCGCTCGATGAGCTCCACCATCTCGCCCGTAAGCAGCCAACCTTCACCCATCATATTGCACAGGTCAAGAATCTCGCGTGCGCTTTCGGCACACTGTTCAATGGTGCCAATAGGCCAGAAGCGCTTGGACTTGGCCAGTGCTTTGCGGATGGGGTCACGCAACTTCTCGCCCGCCTTGACGCCAAGGGTGCCAATGAGGTGGTTTTTGAAATCGGGGGCCAATTGCTGGTGGCGATACTCGCGGTTGGCGATGCCAAAGAGGAAGAAGTCCATCAAACCCGGCACATCTGCTTCACACCCCTCGGCCTCAATCACATCGATGAGCTGGTTGTTTGCCGTAGGATGGAACTTCACCAAGATCTCTCCCACCACGCCCACGCGCGGCTTGCTGCCAAAATTGACGCAGGGGAGCACATCGAATTCCTCCACGATTTTGGCATACATCTTGTTGCACTGACGATAGCTCATAGAGGCCACATTAGCCGTGAGGTAATCCATCCACTTGCGGAACAGCGCATTGGCGCTTCCTGGCTCAGCCTCGTAGGGACGCACACGATACAGGCACTGACTCAACAGGTCGCCAAAGAGGAAGGCGGGGATGGCATCCTTCCACATTTTGGCAGACATATGCCAGCCCTCATTGCTCTCATTGGTGGTGCCCAAGGCAATAGCAATGACGGGCACATGACCATACCCGGCATCCTTCAGTCCTTTACGAATGAGACTGATGTAATTGGTAGCGCGACAACCACCGCCTGTCTGGGTAATCAGCACCGCCAGCTTGTCGGTATCGTAGCGCCCGCTGGTAACGGCCTCCATAATCTGGCCCACGGTCAGAATAGACGGGTAGCAAATATCGTTATTCACATACTTCAGGCCTGCGTCCACCGCCTTGGGATCAACCG
>CAYFWL010000010.1:25499-27471 GCA_964346845.1 uncultured Eggerthellaceae bacterium
AAGGCAGCAGCTCAGCGTTGTAGCCATATTTATGGAAGATAGGGACAAGCAGCTCAAAATGATACGGTGCCATCTGAGGGGCGATGATGGTCCAACCTTCATCTTTCATCTTCTGGGTAAATTCAGAACGAGGGAATTCCGTGGAGGCGGCTTCCCGCTGCTCCTCGAAGCCACCGCTTGCACAGCCATCGCACACCTTCAGGCTGTCGAAGAGAATCTGCTGCTCATCGCTCGTCAGCTTCCCCGTTTCGGACTGCTGGCGCAAAGCCGCCAAAAGTGAGCGCACGCGAATACGGGCGGCACCCAGATTAGAAACCTCATCGATCTTGAGTACCGTGTACACTTTGCCGGAGGCCTCGAGAATTTCCTGCACCTGATCGGTGGTAAGCGCATCCAAGCCACAGCCAAAGGAGTTCAGCTGAATCAGGTCCAGATCTTTTCGCTTGGTCACCACACTCGCAGCGTTATACAGACGGGTATGGTACATCCACTGATCGTAAATGCGCAGGTTGCGCTGGAGGTCACCCAGATGGGCAATGGCGTCTTCGGGAAGCACCGCCAAACCGAAGCTGGTGATGAGCTCAGGGATGGCGTGATTGATCTCGGGGTCGTTGTGGTAGGGGCGCCCTGCCAGGACAATGCCATGGCCACCCGTCTTCTCCAGCCAGCGCAGGCATTCCTCGCCTTTCACGCGCAAGGCGTTTTTGAAGTTCAGGTCCTCTTGCCATGCAGCATCCACCGCAGCGGCAATCTCGCTCTTGGAGGGCATTGACGGCACCTTCTGACCGCGCTGTGCGAGCTCTTCGGCCAACTTGCCTCCCTGACCCAGCTGCTCAAACAGACGCAACTTCAAAGCCTCCTTGTCATCGTAAGGGATGAAAGGGTTCATGAAGGCAATCTGAGAGGTCTGCAAATCGTCAACGTTCAGCTTCAGCGCTTCGGAGTAGCTCATGACAATAGGGCAGTTGTAGTGGTTGTTGGCGCCGTCATCCTCCTGGCGTTCCCAACGAATGCAGGGCATCCAGATGAAATTGATATCACGAGCCAGCAAATCCATGATGTGGCCATGGGAGAGCTTGGCCGGGTAACAGACGCTCTCGGAAGGCATGGATTCAATACCCGCCTCATAGGTTTTCTTGGAGCTGGGATCAGAAAGCTCTACGTGATAGCCCAGCTTCGTGAAGAAAGTATGCCAGAAAGGATAGTTCTCGTACATGTTCAGGGCACGCGGAATGCCCACGCTACCCCGTGTCGCATCGTGGGCAGAAAGGCCCGCACGATTGAAAAGCAGGTGGTCCTTGAACTCAAACAGGTTGGGAACCTTACCCGCTTTGCTCGCGTCGCCAGCGCCCTTCTCGCAGCGATTACCGGTGATGAAGCGGCGATGCTTGCCACTTACAGGGTCTTTTCCGAAGTCATTGATGGTCAAGAGGCACGCGTTGGCGCAATGCTTGCAGCGTACGGTCTTGTGGCTTGGAGCAAGCGCGTTGATTTCATCAAGCGAAAGCATGGAGCTCTGCGGATGCTCGGCTGTAGCACGATCACGCGCCAGAAGCGCCGCGCCGTACGCACCCATGCAACCCGCGATATCGGGGCGCACCGCATTAACCCCGGACAGCTGCTCAAAAGAACGAAGCACCGCATCGTTCAGGAAGGTGCCGCCCTGCACGATAACTTTTTCACCCACATCGCGAGGATCGCGAAGCTTAATGACCTTGAACAGGGCGTTCTTGATAACCGAAAGAGCCAAGCCAGCGGCGATGTCACCCACCGTGGCCCCCTCTTTCTGGGCCTGCTTCACGCGGCTGTTCATAAACACCGTACAGCGGCTTCCCAAATCGACAGGGCGCTCAGCGGCGATAGCGGTCTGAGCGAAATCGGCTACATCCAAATTCAGACCGCTGGCAAAGCTCTCGATGAAGCTGCCGCAACCCGAAGAGCACGCCTCATTCAGCATAATATGCTCGATGAC
>CAYFWL010000011.1:0-15821 GCA_964346845.1 uncultured Eggerthellaceae bacterium
TGGCCCTTCTAGGGCCGATGATCAAGCCACCGGCTAGGCCGGTGGTCATGACTCCCTTTGGGGAAGAAGGACCGAGTTTTTCGGTGTCGGTGCCCCTTCCGGCAGGGGTTCAAAATGTTCTGAATGGGGTGCTGGGGGCATTTGCTCTGGGGATCAACGATGCTTCTGTTTGGTGGGAGGGGATGACGCGATGGCGTTAACGAAGCGCGCGAAAACCGCCCGATTGCTTCTTGGGGATTGGCGTGGTCAAGCAACCGTTGAGTTGGCGGCTGTGTTTCCCGTGGTGCTCATCATGGCGGTAATTGTTATAAATATAGTGAACTATCTGGGAATATGTGCATCTTTCGACCGGGCGTTCCCACAGCAGGTGCGTGTGTTTACGGCATCGCCCAGCTACGGTTTTAACCAGGGCGATGTGGTGGCGGCTGTCCAAACCGCCCTGCTTGATCACTATGGGAGAGAATACTCATCCCTTGTGGTCACCGTTTCGGAAGACGCCTACGGCAACAGTAAGTTTAGCGGGTCTTTTGAATACGAACCAACGCTATTCGGCTTGAACTTCAGATCCATTCTTTTTGGCATCGAGCTTCCTTCGCTGCGTCACGAGACATCGTTTGCGCTCAACTGCTATCGCTCGGGGGTGATTGTATGAGGGGGAGTCTTTGTTGGGAACAGCGGTTCAAAGCAGCGCTGCTGTCGGTGTTTCTTGTGCTCGCGGCGCCGTGGTGTATCAGCGCATATTTGGGATGGGAGCAAAGCGTGCACAGCGCTCTGGCGCTGGGAGCTTCGGCAAACGATGAGCTAACCAGGGAATTTATTGATATCAATGCCTATCAATCCGTCCATTTTCAAGAAGAAGCGGGGGTGTGCAGTTTTGAAAGCGAACAGTCGCCCCGAGACACCTTGGAAGCTATGCGTGTTGGCCTTGAGAAGAAGTCGTGGACCTGTGTTCCCTCAGGAGATGGGGCCAGTGCAAGCTTTTACAAGAGCGAAGGCAGCTATAGATGGGCTTTTGTTTCCTGCGGTCAGGTAGAGGGAACGACTGTGGTGGTATGCAATATTCCTCGATGGAGTTAAAAAAGGAGCAAGGATGCGTGTCCAATATGCAGAAACGTTTCTCCAGCGTCTGCAGGGAATGCTGCTCGGGAGAGGGTCAAGGCCGGGGGAGTGCTTAATTCTTTCTCCCTGTAGCGATATACATACTTTTGGGATGCGTTGGCCTATCGATGTTGCCTTTGTCGATGCTCAGGGGAAAGTCCTTATGGTCTGCAAGCGAGTGCTTCCTTTTCAACGCCTGCGCTGCAAGAAGGCTTCTGCTGTGGTGGAGCGGCGTGCGCAGGATTCGCCTTGGTTCAGCTTAGGTGATTATATCCCCTGGTCATTAGCGAGAAATCGATAGGAATTTGAGTATAAAGGGAAAAGGAGAGACTTCATGACGCAGGAATTTTCTCTGAAAGTGTGTCCGTCATGCGGTGCGCAGTGTTACTCTGATCTGGATGTTTGTTTCGATTGCCTCCATGAATTCGAAGGAGATGTTGCGCATCATGATGACACGATTGCCGTAGGTGTTGTTACGGTCAAAAAAGAAAGTGCACCCGAGGGTGCACTGAAAATCACCTTACGTTTTGACGACCGCTATACCAATTTCTTAGCCAAGAGTTTTTCGGCTTGCTCTTGAAGAAGCTTTTCAACTTCGATATAGGTGTCAAGAATGAGGTTGCCGCATTCAGTTAGGGTGCTACCATGAGCGCCATCGCGGTCTAGCAGCTGGACGCCGAGAGCGGCTTCGGTATCTTTCATGATACGCCAGGCTTTGCTATAAGCCATTCCCATGCCCTTGGCGGCCGCGTTGAGCGATCCGGTGTTGCGAACACCCAGACAAAGATCGGCAACGCCGCGGCCAAAAGCAGAGCTGCTCTCGGAATTGGGGTTGGTTACGGATAGACGGATAAACGGGCGCAGTTGGTCCAAAGATGACATAAGGGGCTCCTTAATCTAGTACGTGAATAATTATAGCTTCATAATGACCTAGATGAATAGTCCTTTATCTAAACTGCTTGAACAAAGGTAAAAACTGACTTCTCTAAGGTCTCTAGGGAAGAATCGATCACTTCGGTGAAGCGAATGGGCAGATCATCGAGTTCAGCTAGGCCTTTGGGCAGGTAAGATATGCCAATCTCATTAGCGATATGGCGGTTCAGTTGACAACCCGAAAGAGCTGCAATGCTTTCGGGGAGCGCTTCATGAGGAGAAATGCCATGGAGTCCGCGATAGACGTTCTCGCCAAACTTGGCCCAATGAGCTGTGCTGGCGATGAGCACGGGGTTTCCCCCGCGATGTTCTTTGGCGACATGGTAGGCAACGGCGGTATGGGGATCCAGCAGGTAGTTGTACCGATCAAAGACTGCCTTGATGGTGGCGAGACAGGTTTCGTCATCGGCAGATCCCGCTTTGAAGACCTCTTGAACACGAGCGAAGCTTGCGGCATCAATGGAGAAGCGGTGCTTTTCCTTGAGTTCGGACATCCACTGAGCAATGGCGTGCGAATTCCTTCCGCTGAGCTCAAACAGCTGACGCTCTAGGTTGGAGGAAATGAGGATATCCATGGAGGGAGAGGGTGTCAGTACAAAGGGGCGGTGTGAGATATCGTAGGTACCTGTCTCGATAAAATCAGTCAGCACGCGATTGGCATTGGATGCGCAGATGAGTTTCTCGATAGGAGTTCCCATCTGCTTGGCATACAGGCAGCTAGAATATTGCCAAAATTGCCCGTGGGGACGCAGACATCAAGGGGCTCTCCTGCTTTGACGGCGCCGCTGGCAACAAGTTTGGCGTAGCTGGAGATGTAGTAAACCACCTGAGGAAGGAGACGTCCCCAGTTGATGGAATTAGCACTGGAAAGGACGATTCTATGATTGTCGAGTAGCTTTTGGGTAAAGCTCTCATCGGAAAAAACAGCCTTAACACCTGATTGGCAGTCATCAAAATTGCCTTTGACAGCCCATACGCGTACATTCGAGCCCTTTTGAGTTGCCATCTGCTTGTATTGGATATCGCTTACGCCACCGTGGGGATACATAACACCGATGGAGACGCCGTCTACATCGCAGAAACCCTCTAAGGCGGCTTTTCCCGTGTCGCCTGAGGTGGCAACCAAGATCATGAAACGATGGTCCAGCTTACCTCGTTCGGCAAGAAGTTTGGCGCTTGCGGAAAAGAAGCGGGGGAGGCACTGCAGGGCCATATCTTTAAAAGCGGCTGTGGGGCCATGCCACAGTTCCAGAAGATGGGTGTTTTCGTCCAAAGAGGTAAGGGGGCAGATGTCGGTATCGTCGAACTGCTGACCATAGATATCAGCCATAAGACGGTCGATAGTCTTTTCGGGTATATCAATACCAAAACGCTTGTATACCTCAGCAGCACGCTGAGCGTAGGGCTTTTCTGCCAGGGCAACGATTTCTTCGAGGGTCATGGAAGGAATCGTTTGGGGAACATACAGACCGCCACCGTCTGCTAGACCCTTTACGACAGCTTCGGTGAAAGAGACCGCTTCGGTGCAGCAGCCACGCGTATCAATGTAGAGGTTTTCGGCCATGAGCTTTCCTTTTTCATGGGACGGACGTGCATCAATGCACGTCGAAAGTGTACTGACGCCAGTATACCTGCTGGTCTTTCGCGTGGGGCGGACAAAGGATGGGGATTAACGGGGGAGTAATAAAAAAGAGGTGCAACGGGCATTGTCTCCGCCCGGAACTTGTGAATGCGCGCGTTTAGCTACGCATGAATGGACGCGGAATCCACCTACGCCCCTCTAGACGCATACATGTTGATCGCGGGCGTGCCAATCGAGCTTAAGCTGACCGACCGGATTTAGCCGGTCGGTCAAGGTTGAAAATGTTGAGCCTTTCTAGCCTTCTTAGCCCTTAGCTCTCTTCTCGGTCAATGGGGCGTGCGGTGCCGCATGAAGCACAGTACCGCTGCTTGTTGTGGGAGCCGCAGTGGGGGCAGCGCCAGCTCATGTTTCCGCCCGTAGGAACCCAGGCAGCAGGCATTGCGGAGGCTTTCCCTTGAGGGGAATCGAGGATGCTGTGTGTTTCCCTGTGTTGAGGAGCGTTAGGGAATCCCGCACCCGTACGAGAAGAAAAGGCTCGATCTCCCTTTGATGCTGCACTTACGCGACGGAATGCATAGAGGTAAATAACGATGGCGAAGGCAAAAAACACCAGCATAATCAAATCATTTTCCCAGGAAAGGCAGAAATCGTAGAAGCCATGAATCGCTACGGGCACCATGAGGGTGAGCATACGCGCCGAATTGAAAGCGAGTTTGTTTCCCAGGAGAAAAGCCTCTTTTGCCTGGGAAAAGAAGAATCCCATGAACACACCGCAGAAGGCATGCAAAGGCACGCTGAGCAGGGCACGGCTGCCTGCCAGGGCGATGCCTGCCTCGATTGTCTCTTCGCTGGTGACATACAGGATGTTTTCTACCAAGGCGAAACCCAGAGAGACAAAAACAGCGTACACGATGCCGTCAAAGAGATGGTTGAAGTAAGGGTTTTTCCAAGCAATGAGAACGAGGAAAACAAGCTTCCAGCCTTCTTCAACGAGGGCTACACCAAAAAAGTTTTCCATAAAGAGGTAGAGCAGAGAATCTCCAAAGGCGGAAAGAAGCAAGCTTTCTGCTGCTATTTCGCATATCATGGCGGGAACGATGGCGACGCAGCCGCCCAAACAGAGGGCTGCCAGCAAGCTAAGAGGCTCGTGCTCGATGCGGTCTTTACGATAGATGAATATCATGAGCGCTGCGGCGGGGAAGATGGCGAGGACGGGAAGAATAAAGTCCATAGGTAGTTCCTGGTTCCTGTTTTGGTAAAAGACCGCCTCATATCTTATAGTTCATATAAGGCGGTCTTACAGCTTGAGCAGTAAAAATGGCTTTCCGAATGATGCCAGTACGTATTTAAGCGCTTAGGCTATCTGATGTCGGCATGAATGGCTTGCAGCGATTTGACCGTGCTGGCACCCTTTTCATTGATGTCTATAATGCCCAGGGCGGCAGCGCGAGCGGCAGCCATGGTGGTGAAGTAGGGCACGTGCATCTTGATGGCGGTTTTGCGGATCAGAGCGCCATCATCGGTTGACTTGGTGTTGGCGGAAGGCGTGTTCACCACTAAGTCAACCTGCTCGTTGAGAATCATGTCAATGAGGTTCGGGCGACCTTCGCTGGCCTTTAGAGTGAGGGTTGCGGGAATGCCGGCTTCGAGTAGCACGTCACGGGTGCCGCGAGTTGCTACAATCTCGAACCCGGCCTTGTTGAAGAGGGAGCCCACTTCAACAAGATCGCGCTTATCCAGGTCAGAAACGGAAATCAGAACGCTGCCTCCCTTGGGAAGCGCGGTCTGTGTGCCCTCCTGAGCTTTCCAAAATGCCTCACCGAAGGTGCTTGCCAGGCCCAAAACCTCGCCGGTGGAGCGCATTTCGGGACCCAGGACAGGATCGACTTCAGGGAACATATTGAAGGGGAATACAGCCTCTTTCACGCCGTAGTGACAATAGCTTGCCTCTTTCAGGCTCGGAACAGGAGACGGATTGCCCGTAAAGTCGCCCGTCATGACATCGGTAGCAATTTGGACCATTTGAATGCCGCACACCTTGGAAACCAGGGGTACGGTACGGCTGGCGCGGGGGTTGGCCTCAAGGACGTAGACCGTGCCGTTCTCGATAGCGTACTGAATGTTCATCAGGCCGCAGACGTGCATAGCCTCGGCGATGCGACGCGTGTATTCCTTGATGGTGGCCAACTGGGCTTCGGTGATATTCAGAGAGGGCAGAATGCAGGCGGAGTCGCCGGAGTGGATGCCGGCCTCCTCGATGTGCTCCATGAAAGCATGAGTGCCATCGCAGATGGCGTCAGCTTCGCATTCCAACGCATGGTTCAGGAAGCGGTCGATCAAGATGGGGCGGTCGGGGGTCACACCGATAGCAGCAGCCATGTAGCTACGCAGGTTGGCGTCATCGTACACAACTTCCATGCCGCGTCCGCCCAAAACGTAGGAGGGGCGCACCATAACGGGGTAGCCAATTTTGTGAGCAATTCCGAGGGCTTCGTCAACGGTGACGGCAAAACCGCATTCAGCCATAGGAATGTCTAGGTTGTTCATGACTTCGCGGAAGCGGTCGCGATCTTCGGCAAGGTCGATGATTTCAGGACTGGTTCCCAGAATCTTCACGCCTGCTTTTTCAAGCTGGCTGGCAAGGTTTAAGGGGGTCTGTCCGCCGAACTGCGCGATGATGCCTAAGGGTTTTTCTTTCTCGTAGATGGAAAGCACATCTTCGGCCGTGAGGGGTTCAAAGTACAGTTTATCGGAAGTGTCGTAGTCGGTGGAGACGGTTTCGGGGTTGCAGTTGACGATGATGGTTTCGAAGCCCAATTTCTTCAGGGCCAAGGAGGCGTGCACGCAGCAGTAGTCGAACTCGATGCCTTGGCCAATGCGGTTGGGGCCTCCGCCCAAAATCATGATCTTGTTGTTGCTGGTAGCGGTGGTTTTATCCTCGGCATTATAGGTGCTGTAATAGTAGGCGCTGTCTTCGGTGCTGGAAACATGAACGCCTTCCCAGGCCTCGGTAATGCCCAATTTCAGACGATAAGCCCGGATGTCGTCTTCGTTCTTGCGCAGGAGTTGAGCCAGGTAGCGGTCGCTGAATCCATTCTGTTTGGTCTGCTTGAACTGCTCTTCGGGAAGGAGCGATGTGGGGTTTTTGGCGGCGAAAGCTAAGATGGCTTCCTCTTCCTCCACGATTTCTTTCATCTGCTCGATAAAGTAGGCTTTGATGGAAGTCAACTCGTGCAGTTCCTCTACGCTTGCGCCTTTGCGCAGCGCTTCGTACATGATGAATTGGCGCTCTGAGGTGGCCTGGTTCATCATGCCGAGCAGCTCGTTTTTGGTCTTGGAGTTGAAGTCCTTGGCGAATCCGAGACCGTAGCGGCCTGTTTCCAGGGAACGTATAGCCTTCTGGAAAGCTTCTTTGTAATTCTTGCCAATAGACATGACCTCGCCCACGGCGCGCATCTGGGTACCGAGTCGGTCTTCGACGCCTTTGAACTTCTCAAAGGCCCAGCGAGCGAATTTCAAGACGATATAGTCACCGCCGGCAACGTATCTGTCCAGGGTGCCGTGCTTGCCATCGGGGATTTCGTCGAGCGTCAAACCAGCAGCCAACATGGCGGAAATCAGGGCGATGGGAAAACCCGTTGCCTTGGATGCCAAAGCAGAAGAGCGGCTTGTGCGCGGGTTGATTTCGATGATGATATCGCGGTCGTTGAGAGGATCATGCGCCCATTGAACATTGCAGCCGCCAATAACCTGTACCGCGTCAACGATGCGATAAGATTTTTCCTGCAGACGATCGATAGTCTCCTGGGCGATGGTCTGCATAGGGGCCGCGCAGAAGGAATCGCCGGTGTGAACGCCCATGGGGTCAATGTTCTCGATAGTGCAAACGGTTATCATCTGGCCTTTTGCGTCACGGACCACTTCAAATTCCAGCTCTTCCCAGCCAAGGATGCTTTCCTCAACCAAGACTTCGGTGACGGGGGAGGCTGCTAAGCCGCGGGCAACGACCGTTTTCAGTTCCTCTACGTTATAGACCAGACCGCCTCCGGTGCCTCCCATAGTGTAGGCGGGACGCAGTACGCAGGGATAACCTAAGCGGCTGGCGATTTCAACCGCCTCTTCTACGGTATGGGAAACTTCGGATCGGGCCATGTCGATGCCAAGCTCGCTCATGGTGTCCTTGAAAGCCTGACGATCTTCGCCGCGCTTAATAGCGTCAACCTGAACACCGATAACCTTGACGTTGTATTTATCCAGGATGCCTGCTTCATCCAGAGCGGAGCACAGGTTAAGGCCCGACTGCCCGCCGAGGTTGGGGAGCAGGGCATCGGGACGCTCGACTTCGATGATCTGGGTCAGACGCTCGACGTTTAGAGGCTCGATGTAAGTCATATCGGCGGTGCCAGGGTCGGTCATAATCGTTGCGGGGTTGCTGTTGACCAACACGATTTCGTAACCCAAGGCGCGCAGGGCCTTGCAGGCTTGAGTGCCGGAATAGTCGAACTCGCAGGCCTGACCAATAATGATAGGACCGGAGCCAATAATCAGAACTTTATGGATGTCGGTGCGCTTGCCCATGCAAACCTCCTACGCTTTTTCGTACGAGACGGTAAATCTTCCATATTATAAAGATTGATAGCTTACGGGAATGTTAAATCTGCATAAATTAGCGGAAACAACAGAACAAAGAATTATGACAAAGGGACAGGTAATTTGTCATAATTTTCATCGTCAAAAAAAGAAAAAGGCCAGCCGTATAAGGATCTGACCTGGTAAAACAAAAAATGGTGCGGGCGAAAGGATTTGAACCTTCACGGGGTTGCCCCCACTGGCACCTGAAGCCAGCGCGTCTGCCGATTCCGCCACGCCCGCGTAGCGAAGATACATTCTAGCGAATGCCCCCTATGATTGCAAGCAAGTTTTCTCGCGCAATTCGAAAAGTTTCACGGGGTATTTGCTTTCTGTGCAAGGGGGAATCAAGGGGGCATCTGCTGCCACTTTTGTGACAAGGGGACAGGTAATTTGTCACAAGTCCGACAGCAAGCATTCTTCTTCTGGCAGCAAGCATCCTTCTAATTGTGACAAATTACCTGTCCCCTTGTCACAAAAAAGTTAGGGTATCACGTTGATGGGGGTTCCTGGTGTGATCGTGCCGCCTGAAAGGACGCGGGTAAACACGCCTTCATGAGGCATGATGCACTCGCCCATGGTGTGATAAATGGCACAATGGGTATGGCATTCCTTACCAATCTGGGTCAGTTCGAGAATAGCGTCGCCGCAGGTGAAGCGGGTTCCCAGGGGATAGGCCTTCAAATCACCCAGGCCTTCGACAATGAGGTTTTCACCAAAAGAGCCGTTCTCCACTTCGGCCCCGCGTGCTTTGAAGGCATCGATAGGTTCTTGAGCCAAAAGACTTACCTGACGGTGCCAGTTGCCCGCATGGGCATCGCCCGCAATGCCGAAATTGGGCACTAAAACAGCGCTTTCGACTTCAGTTTTTTGGATTCCTTTAAGGGAGCTTGTGCAAATGGCTTTTACAACGCCCATACTTGCACCTTTCTCTTGGTCGACGTAGCGGCTGCCACCTCGCTGCGCCCGGTGCAAAACAGGCATCCACGCTCCGCTGCACGACGGACAATACCCCTTTTGGGTACGTGGGAAATTTTGGCTTCGCCTATTATAGCAGAACGCGAACAATATGGAAGTTGAATACTAGGATTTACTAAGATCTCAGCATGCGAAGAGGGGGAGTCTGCTCCTGCGACCCGACAAGGCCTGCTCTTGCGACCCGATAAGAACCCACCTTCCGAGCCACACTTTTCCGCTTACCTTCTTCAGCTGCACTTCGGGCAAACAAGGGATTTACGCTTCGCTCGTAGTATTTATGCGTGCTACAATCAAAATCACGTTGTTTTCAAAAAGCGTGTACGGAAAAAAGGAGGAAAAAAGGGGAAATGGACAAAATCTTTAAGCTCAAAGAGAACGGGACGACTGTTCGTACCGAAGTTATCGCAGGTCTCACCACGTTTATGACGATGGCTTACATCATCGCTTTGAACCCTAACATTTTGGCAGGTTATGGTTTTACTGACGGTGGTATGGAGTTATGGAACGCTGTTTTTCTGGCTACCTGCTTAGCATCGGGTATCGCTATGATTTGCATGGCTTTTGTTGCTAATAAACCCTTCTGCTTGGCTCCAGGCATGGGCTTGAACAGCTTTTTTGCTATTGTTGTAGGCAATATCGTTGCTATTACGGGCATGACCTACGTGGCCTCTTTCCAGGCTGCTCTGATTATCGTCTTGGCTGAGGGTATTGTTTTCGTCATTCTTACGCTGGCCAATATTCGCGAGAAAATCGTTGAGGCCATTCCGCAGGGAGTGCGTATGGGCATTGCCCCTGCTATCGGTTTGATGCTGCTGAACATCGGGCTGGGCTCCAATGTGTACATTGCTAATTCTGAAGGACAACAGTTCTTCGTTATGAAAGACTTTTTCGGCTCGTTGACGGCAACCTTTGCCGCACAGGCTATGGGCGATGCTTATCCGGTGATGGTGCTCTCAGTTGTCACCATGTTCATCGGCTTGTTCGCTATCGTTTTGTTGGTTCATCGCGGCATCAAAGCGGCCGTTATCATCGGTATGCTGATTGCTTCTATCGTGTATTGGGCTGGTCAGGCGCTCTTCTTGGGGCAAGATCCTTTCGCCGGCCTAGCATCGGCCTCTTGGGTGCCTGCCTTCAACAGCATGTTTGATTTGACCTTCTTCAAATTCAACTTCGCTGGCTTTATGCAGATTGGCTGGTTCACGATTATCACGCTGATCGTGACCTTCTGCATGATCGATATGTTCGACACCATTGGCACGCTGGTGGGTACCTCGTCTCGTGCTGGCATGCTCGACGAAGAAGGCAAGATGCCTGGCATGAAGCAGGCGCTGCTCTCTGACGCGGTAGGTACTTGCGCTGGCGCATGCACCGGTACGTCTACTGTTACTACTTTTGTGGAATCTGCTTCAGGCGTCGAGGCCGGTGGCCGTACCGGTCTAACCGCTTTGACCTGCGGTATCATGTTCTTGCTCTGCACCTTTATCGCCCCCATTGCCGCTGTTATCCCGGCTCCAGCGACCTCGGCTGCTCTGATTTATGTGGGTATCCTGATGCTGCAGGGCTTAAAGGATGTCAACCTCAGCGCGTTGGATCAATGCGTGCCCGTTGCGCTGATGCTCATCGCGATGCCTATCTCCAGCTCCATCGGCCATGCTATCGGTCTGGGTCTGATTTCCTTCAGCGTCATCAATATCTGCACGGGGAAGGCAAGCGGCAAGTATCTGCTGACCTATATTCTGGCAGTCCTCTTCCTGGTTAAGTTCTTCTTGATTGCCTAATCGGCGCGGCGCGTAAAGCGCAAAAAGCGCAAAAGCAAGGGTCCCTCGTTTGTATGTGCGAGGGACCCTTTTTGTCTTAGGAAAGGGAAGGGGAAAGGGAGCGGCTCCGCCCCTCTCTGCCGCCCCGAATCGCTTACGGCATGCGACCTTCTCGTCTTAGGGGGCAGTGACCGCAAAGAGTCAGCCGAGGGTCAGCCGTCAGCCACGCTTCTTGCCGCCCCTCTCGTCCCCCAAGCTGCTGTTGTTACTCTTCAGGCCACGCAGCAAAAGCCTTGCGGGAGGCACTATACAGGGTGCGGCGATAGGCAGGCTGCAGGTAACGGATATCGTACATGCTGATATAGGGCATCTTTCCCGGCGTCGTGCAGAAGCGCTCGACGTACTTTTCAGCTGCTTCAATCATTTGCTCGCCAGTCCAGCTTGCGTCAACCTCATCGAGAGACGGCGAAAGCACAATCTGGTCGCCATATTTTTCCCACAGCCCAGCGTTGTCGTTCATGCTCTGGGGAGTCCAGCGATCCCAGCCCGCAGCGATGAAGTTCTCAATTTGCACTTCGCCTGACGCACCGCAAGAATGCAGTTCAACGGTCATGCCGAGCTCGTGGACGTGGTCGGTGAACTTGCGCATGGCGGGAACGAGCAGGCGTTTGGCGACATCAAAACTGAAAAACGAGGTTTTCTGTGAGCCCCAGTCGTCGTGAACATAGAAACCATCGATGTGGTCGTAGTATTTCACGAAGTGGTCAACGATATCGATATAGAGATCAGATAGGGCCATCATCAGGTCATATACGGCATCTTCCTGCTCTTCATCGAGCAGAGCAACGGCGGCATCTTCAAAGCCCATGAAGGAGATCAAGCGCTCGAACCAGCCCGTAAATAACCATGGTTGAATATACTTATTCGGGTTGAGGAAATTCCTATTGGCGGCAGCGGAGCCTTCCCAATCCCAGGAGTCAACGTCGGGGAAGGTGACGGCGTCACGCCAGTCATTGGCATCATCGAAGAGCTTCGTGCCCGGAACCTCCATGGAGCCAAAGGCGGCGGGCTCGTACACCCACTCAAGGCCGAACATGTCGAGGCCGCCCGCCTGAGTGAGCGCATCGAAAGGCTCGGCATCGATGACCATGCCGCGGGCGATATTGTCAGGGATGACACGAGGATTGAACTTCTGGGTCTCTTTGCCCGTCAGCAGCCACACCGGCCTGCCAGCATCTGCAGCAAGGCATGCCTCTCGCTCGCTTACCGGATAAAGATAATGCTCAAACTCAACAGGAGTCTTGCGAGACGCGGGTTCAATTTCTGTAACTTGAAGCTCTTTCTCATCAAAGGGAACGCCCATAATCTAATCTCCTTCTTGAACTCATTCTTCTCATCCCTAACTTGAATTTCAACTGCAAAGACGCTTGTCAAGCGCCGAAACAACATTCAAGCCTCGAACAATATAGCACAAAGAGAAGGGCTTAAACTAAGCCAATGAGTAAGCAGATTAAAGATTTTCCCTGGCGATTGGTCGTTCCATTGTGCTCCAGTATCAGGGCTAGGGTAAAATAAGAAAGCAATGTCACCCGGGCGAAGAGGCGTTTTACGGAAAAAGAGGAACCTATGGGCGACCGTTCGCACAATCGCAATAGCGACGATTTTTCGAGCTCACGCTACAGCAGGGCAAACTACGGAAGTGGTTCTGCCCGCTCGCGTCGGGAGGGTTCTTCGTCTTATGGGGCTCATTCTACCTGGGAAGAACCGACGATGCGGGGGGCCTCGGAGAGTCATCGTTCCTCGTTCTCGTCAGGCGAGCGCATACGAAGCCATCATAGTGAGTGGGATTCCGATCGCCAGGCGAAACGCTCCAGCAGGGAATCTTCTCGCCACGTGCATGAGCATCGTTCTCATCATGGTGGCCACTCTTCCCGTTTTGCTGAGGGCGCTACTGATGCTTATGCAGGCGACTCCCGCAACGCGGTGGGGCATCATCGCTCTCATCGGGGAGGCTCGGAAGACGCCTATCGGCAGACCGCACAACGGCATCAAGCTGCTCGCCCAACGCGTGCTCGCGACAGCAGGAGCAGCGCTGTTTCGCGCACACCGGCTCGTTGGGGTAAGCGCATTGCTCTCGTTTTGCTGGCGTTGGTGCTTGTCGGCGGCGTGGGCATCGCGGTTTATATCAACGGTATTTCCGACAACTTGCACCGAGGTGTGACCCAGGAAGTGCGCGACGTGTTGGTGAAGACCGAATACTCCAAGGAACCTTTCTATATGCTTCTTATGGGAACCGATGAGTCTGCAGAGCGCAATGAGCAGGATTACGGTGGTTCTTTCCGCTCCGATTCCATGATGCTGGCCCGCATCGATTGTCCCAATAAGAAGGTTACCCTGATTTCTCTCGAGCGCGACACCCTCGTTGACATGGGAGAACACGGTTGGCAAAAGCTAAATGCCGCCTCTGCCTTCGGCGGTCCTGCCTATGCTATCGAAATGGTGTCGAAGATGGCTCACAACGTGCCCATTTCCCACTACGCCCTCATTGACTTCGACGGCTTCTGTGATGTGGTTGATGCTTTGGGCGGTGTGGATATCGATGTGCCTATCGAGATCGACGATGAGGATGCTGGTGGGTATCTTGCACCAGGGCTTCAGACCCTCACAGGTGAACAGGCACTCATTCTCTGCCGGTCGCGCAACGCTTATGAGGGCTACGGATCTGGCAATGCTTATCGCTCTGCGAATCAGCGCTTGGTGCTTTCCGCTATTGCTCAGAAGATTCTGACTTCCGATATCGGAACCATTGCCTCTACCGTGGGAACCTTGTCCAACTACCTTTCTACCGACCTAGAAATTAACGACATCATTGGTTTGGCGCAGGCGCTGCGCGGCTTGGACATGAGTACGGATATGCTTACCGCTATGCAGCCCACCACGGCGAAGTATGAAGATGCCACCTGGTTTAACACGAGCGATGAGCCCGAATGGGCCACTATGATCGATCGCGTGAACCAAGGTTTGTCGCCCACGGAAGGTGACCTTGTTGATTCCACGGGCACCGTGCTGGCCACTGCGGGATCGGGTGAAAAACTGGGTGGCTCGGGGGCTAACGTGTACCTCAACGTTAAGAGTGGTTTGGTGCTCGTACGCAACGGGGGAGCACCTGCAGGTTCTGGGTCGCGCGCTGCGGCTGTCTTGGGGGAAATGGGTTACGACACAGATGTCGCTAATGCCAGCCGTGATGATTACGCCGAGACGTTGGTTGTCTTCTCGGAGCCGAGCCAGCGTCAGGATGCCTTGCAGATTGCCCAAAAAATAGGCATCGGCAAGCTGCTTTTAAACAACGGCGACTATCGCATCGAGGGTGACTTTCTCGTGGTTCTGGGTGCCGATTACGGGGCATAGCGTGAATATCACGGTGGTTTGCGTAGGGAAGCTCAAGGAGAAGTTTTGGCTGGACGCATGCGGCGAGTACCTCAAACGCCTTGCGCCCTACGCTCAGCTTACCATCAAGGAGATTCCCGATGTGGATCCCGCAAAAGCAGGCGGTATTGCGGGCTCACTCGAAAAAGAGGGGACAGCGATTCTTGCAGCGATTCCTCATCGTGCTCATGTTATGCTGCTGGCTATTAAGGGCAAGCAGCGTTCCAGTGAGGATTTTTCTGCCCATATCGATGAGCTTGCTGTTCAGGGGAAAAGCGATTTAGCTTTTATCATTGGTGGAAGCGATGGCGTGAGCGATGCCGTGCGAGCGCGTGCCGACGAAACGCTCTCTTTTGGAGCCATAACGCTTCCTCACAATGTGGCACGAGTCGTTCTTTTGGAGCAGATTTACCGTGCTTTTAAGATTTCTCGCGGTGAACCCTATCATAAGTAACGAAAAGACTCGTTCCCTCTTCCGGTTTCAGCTGTCGCAATCTTGATGCCGGTTGCGACAGGGTTGCTGAGACGGAGCCGCTGCCTGCGACAGGGTCATCGCGACAGGGTCGCCGCCTGCGACAAGGCTGCTGAGATGGGGTTTGCTGTCTGAGAGAGGGCTGCTCTGTGACAGGGCCGCCGCTAATGGTGAGGGGGACAGCCCTCGCCGTCCCCCTCAAAGCTTTTCTTCTCTCTAAAAGATCTCAGGTCTAAGCGCTCGGCTCTTCAGCATAGACCTCTTTTTCCACAACCAGTTCATTTTTGATCTTTCCGACCAGGTTTTGCAGGGCATCGATGCAGTGGGGGCGAATATCGGCGCCAATCAGCACGTACATCAGGGAGTCGCCCACGTTGCAGCGGCCTTCATTGAGCCAGGTTCGAACGTAGAACACGCCCGGCCAGGTGAGGGCTTCGGCTTCAGCAGCTGCTAGACCTTCGGCATCGTAGGAAAAATCAACGGCTACCACTTCGGGAAGCCCTTCTTCGCCGCCACGCACCTGGGCTTTAGGAGTGATGCGGACGGTGCCGTTGTGGGTCAGAAACATGCCGCACTGAGAAGCAGCTTCGGATGCCTTTGCTTCCGCCAACCACCGATCAAGAGAGGGTTCTTGCTTTGTCATAGGGGCTCTCCTTGGAATCCAAATTATTCTTATAGAAGTATATCATATTCCATGCATACTTGGCGTAACCGCAGAATACCCGTACTCGTGCGTTCTTGTAGCCAAAAGAAGCTTTCTTTTGCGATAATGGAAGACTAAGGAAAGGCATGCGGAAAAGCAGGAAAGGAGCAGTTCATGGCAGCGATGGATGCCTATACCGCTTTTGTGGTGCATCACCGTAAGGGTATCGTTGCCGTGTCGCTGCTTTTCTGTTTGGTGTGTGCGCTGGGCGCTTTGATGGTTTCCGTCAATTACGACATATCT
>CAYFWL010000011.1:15831-26842 GCA_964346845.1 uncultured Eggerthellaceae bacterium
CTTCCTATTTGCCAGAAGATTGTGCGTCTACCGAAAGCCTTCGTGTGATGGAAGATGAATTCACTGAGGCGGTACCTAATGCTCGCGTCATGGTGAACGGCGTAGATTTAAGTCAGGCGCTCGACTACAAAACGCGCATTGGGCAGGTAGACGGCGTGCAGTCGGTTATATGGCTGGATAACGTTCTTGATGTTCGCGTGCCGCTTGAAATGCAGGACGACTCCTTGGTGGAGAGCTATTTTAAGGATGGGGCTGCGCTGTTCAGCGTTGTTGTTGAGAGCAATAAGGAACCGGAAGCCATTGCGGGCCTGTACGAAATCGTGGGAGATTATGGTCATGTGACCGGCGAGGCTGCCAAGACGGCCGAGGCTAAATCTATGGCGGTATCGGAGGTTGTGAACGCTTTCTTTATCCTGGTGCCGTTGATTTTGCTGCTTCTGATTGTTTCTACCACGTCGTGGCTTGAGCCCCTTTACTTCCTTTTGGCCATCGGCGTATCAATCCTGTTCAATATGGGCACCAACGTGTTTTTGGGCCAGGTTTCCAATATCGCTTTTACGGTCTCGCCTATTCTGCAGCTGGCGGTGTCGTTGGACTATGCCATTTTCCTGTTGCACGCCTTTCGTCGTTTCCGCGATACGGAGCCCGATGTTATGGAGGCCATGCGTAAGGCTATGAAGCAAAGCTTTCCTTCGGTGGTGGCCAGTGCAGCTACCACGGCTTTTGGCTTCGCTGTGCTTTCCATCATGCAGTTTCGCATTGGGGCGGAGTTGGGTTTGACCTTGGTCAAGGGCATCGTTTTCAGCTTCCTGTGCGTTATGGTGTTTTTGCCGGCCTTCACCTGTCTGACGTACAAGCTTATCGACCGCACTCAGCATGGACCCTTTATGCCGTCGTTCAAGAGTGTTGGCAAATATCTGGCGCCCCTGCGTATTCCTGTGGTACTGCTGGTTGTGGTGCTTATTGTGCCCTGCTTTATGGGACAGCGCCTCACGAGCTTCACCTACGGTATGGGGTCGACGCCCGATAGCGAGACTCGCGCTGCAGCTGACCAGATAGCGGTTGAGCAGGCTTTTGGCAAGTCTACTGCCACAGTTGTTTTGGTTCCCCGGGGTTCGGTAGGGACGGAACGAACCCTTGCTCAGCAGCTTGAACAGCTTGACAACGTGACAAGTGTCCTGTCGTATACCGGTTCTGTGGGCGCTTCCATTCCCGAATTCATGGTTCCATCAGCGGCCCTGGATCAATTCTATTCTCAGAACTATGCTCGTCTTATCGTATATTCCGACACTCTGACGGAAGGTGATACCGCGTTTAAGCTCTACGAGGATATACGGGCTACCTGTGCGGATCTGTACGATACCAGCTATATTGCGGGCGAGATTCCTAGTTTGTATGATATGCGCGATGTGACAACCCGTGATAACGCGAAGACCAACCCACTGGCTATTATCGCTATTTTGCTGGTGCTTCTTTTGACTTTCAAGTCGGCAACCCTGCCCGTTCTTTTGGTAGCCACTATCGAAGGGGCTATCATCATCAACCTCAGCGTGCCCTACTTCATGGGCGATGACCTTAATTATCTGGGCTTTCTGGTTATGAATACGGTGCAGTTGGGGGCTACGGTGGACTATGCTATCCTGTTTACCGACACCTATCGCTTTTATCGCAAGACCATGCCGGTGCGGCCCGCACTGCTGCGTGCTTCAGGGCAGAGTTTTTCCAGTATATTGATTTCTGCCAGCACCCTTGCACTAGCTGGTGCTGTGCTGTGGCTGACCAACAGCAATGCGCTCATCTCGCTTTTAGGTTTGCTGCTGCTGCGCGGTACTGCCTTGTCCTTGTTCTTGGTAATGACCTTCTTACCAGGTGTTTTACTGCTGTTCGACAAGCTCATCAGCAAGACCACCTGGCGTGCGAATTTTTATAATGGTCCTTCTTCGTTGGAGGTTGTCCATGAAAGAGAGAAATAAAAAAGAGCGCGGTGTTGTTCAGCGGACCGCTGGCTTGAAGGCGGCGTTGCTTGCTCTGTGCGTTTTATTGCTGCTTACGGGGGGCCTGACGGGCGTGCAAACTGTTATGGGCGCCGAATCATCGCCAGCGCTTAGCTCGCCGGCAAAAGAGTCTATCAATACTGTGCAGAAAACTGAAGTGGTATACGCTAAGCTGTCCAGTACCGGCATCTTGCAGAACACCTATGTGGTGAATACCCTTGAGCCCACGGAGGCGGGCACCCTGATCGATTTTGGCTCCTATAAGAAGGTGCAGAACCTTACCAACACATCGGCGCTCGGGGTTTCAGGTGATGCTGTTTTGGTTGACATCGACCAAAGCCAGGTCAATCGCTCTTTGAGCTATCAGGGAGACATGGGGCAGCAGGCCCTGCCGTGGAGCATTCAGGTGGAGTACCTTTTGGACGGCGTGAGCGTTCCTGCCGAGCAGCTGGCAGGAACGTCGGGCAAGCTGGAACTCGGTATCGATGTGCGCTGCAACGATCAGGTACAAGATCGAGCCTTTTTTGAAAACTACCTGGTGACGCTTACGGTAACTTTGGGTGAAGCAGTTGCCCGCAATATTTCTGCTCCCGATGCCCAGGTAGCTCGTGCGGGATCCGATACGCAGTTGACCTTCATGGTGATGCCGGGTAAAGAGGCACGCTTTTCCGTTACAGCCGATGTTGAGAATTTCGAAATGGACGCTTTGTCTGTTGCGGCGATTCCCTTTGGCATCGTCTTCGATTTTCCCGACTCCGACAATCTGGTCGCTCAGTTTTCCCAGCTTACCGATGCCGTAAAGACGCTGGATAGCGGTGCTGCGGCTTTGGCCGCAGGCGCGTGTGATTTGGCATCGGGTATAGCCGAGCTGGAGGGTGGAGCCGCAGATGTTGCCGAAGGCGCTGCGGGTGTTGCCGAAGGCGCTGCGGGTGTTGCCGAAGGCGCTGCGGGTGTTGCGGCGGGAACGACAGACCTTGCTGCCGGTGCTGCAGATGTTTCGGCGGGTGCTGCAGATGTTTCGGCGGGAACGACAGATGTTGCTGCTGGCGCTGCAGGGATCGCTCAGGGCCTTTCCCAGTACCAGCAGGGTTTGTTGGGTGAAGCCGCTCGTATTCAACAGGCTGACAGCGCTTTGGGTTCCGCCGATGATCTGCAGGCGGCTTACGAGCAGGCGATGCAGGGCTATGTGGGGGCTTTTGCCGAAAGCTATTCCCAGACATTTGCTCAGACGTATGCGCAGGTCTACGCGCAGGTCTATGCGCAAGCATATGGGGAAGCTCGTCAAGGGGGCGCTACGGAAGAAGCTGCTGTTCAAGCCGCTATCCAAGCTGCAACGACCCAGGCTTCTCAGCAGGCGGTTGCAGTGGCGGTGCCGGCTGCCGAAGCCTCTGCGCAAATGCAGGTGGGTGCTGTGCAAGAGGCGCTTAGCAACATTGCCGCGAAGGCGGGTTATGCGGGCTCTCTCCAGGCGCTTCAGGGTGCGGCTGATGGTGTGGGCTCTGCAGACGATCAGGAAAGCCTGTTAGGGGGAGCCGTATCTTTGGCCGAGGGCGCTTCTTCTTTGGCCGAGGGTGCGTCCTCTCTGCTTGATGGAACAGCGCAGCTCTCGGGAGGGGCAGCGCGGCTCTCGGGAGGGGCATCGCAGCTCTCGGGAGGGGCAGCGCAACTTTCGGGAGGGGCAGCGCAGCTCTCGGGAGGAGCTCAGGACTTTGCCGACGGTGTAGGCCAAGCGGCGTCGGGAGCATCTCGCTACGCACAGGGTTCTCAGGAGTTCGCCGAAGGCATGCAGGCCTTCCAGGGGGAGACCGAGGGTTTGCCCGATAGCGTCAGGGCTGAAATCGATGCCCTGATGGCCGATTATGGTAAGAGCGATTTCGTGCCTCGTAGCTTCGTGAGCAGCAAAAACACCAATGTGAAGCTGGTTCAATTCGTTATGAGCACCGAGAGCATTTCTCTTCCCTCGGAAGAGAAACCTCACGAGGCAGATCCGGTTCTCACGCCTCTTGATAGGCTGTTGGCTTTGTTTAAGTAGCCCGAGAGGGGTGCAGCGTCAGCCGCGCATCTTGGGCGAAGAGCGATAAGAAGGCAAAATACTAGGCAGAAAACAGAGGAATCCCGAAATTGGGATCCCTCTGCGGTAATTCAGGGTTGATTGCCGTCCTGTTTTTCCGATGACTTAGCGTCTAGGCGTTATCCGCATCGTCATCATCGAACAAGGACCAATCGTCCTCTTTCTTTTCGTGATTCTTGTAGACAGCGCGGGTTCTTCTTTCCAGGACAATGCATACAATAAAGCTGACTGTCAGGCCTAATCCGACCAAACAGCCAATGCCGTAGAAAGTTTCGAAAAGGAAATGGTAGATTTCACCAAAGTCCACAATATGCCTCGTTGTCTCCGCTTCGCGCACGTGCGCTGTGCTTATCGCTTTTTTTGCAGTTGAGATTATAACCTATACCACCGTCAATGACGATACGCTTTCTGCTCCGCCTCGGTAGTGCCGGTGGATGCCTGGCGAAGAGGGGAGCAGCACAAAATCGAAAAAGCGTCTTTCACCTGCGAAAATACGCGAATAGCCTTGCCGTTGTCATCGTGCCCCTGGTTATTAAGCTCGCCTCCAGGCATCGTAGCCACCCGTGAGGGAGCTGGCATTCTTGTAGCCGATGGACTGAAGGTACTGAGCCGCACTGACCGAGACAACGCCCTGGTAGCAGTACGCAACGATGGGAGTATCCTCGTTCACCCACGCAGGGATAAGCTCGGGTTGAAATGCGTTGGCAGGGAGGCTTAAGGCGCTCTCGATATGCCCACGCTCGTAATCATCCGCAGAGCGCACGTCCACCAAGAGGAACGTGTCCCCGGATTCAATCATTTCAATAAGCTGCGCGACGTTTACTTCCTTGTTTGCCATTCGTTCTCCTTATGCTTGATTCGTGTCCTATCCGCTCTTCGCCGATTCTCACCCCAAGAGCTGCCTTCCCTTGATGCGTATTGTTTCGAGTTCCTGTGGAAAGACTTCTTTGTGGCGGCGCTGTTTTTCCTCTACGTCGAAAACAGTCCACTCATAGAGCTCGTAATGGTCAGTTTGCAGCGTATTGGTGCAGCAGTGGGTGCTTACGGGCCCTATGAATCGCTCCAGCAGCCTCACCTGCTCGTCGATCATGGCGTCATAGCCTATGTTGGAATACTGCTCTTCACTCGCATTGCTTGTCATCATGTACAGCACGGGCGTGCGCCGCTTGTTGTAGCTCATCTCGTCCGAACGATAGGTCAAGTACTGGAAGCAGAGGCGCTCCAGCAATGCCCGAAAACCTGCGGTAGGGCGGCCAAAGTAGTTGGGAGTGCCCACTATGAGCGCATCTGCCTCACGAATCGATTGCAGCACGGGTGCCAGCCCGTCCTTGATGGGGCAGATACCACGAGAGCGCTCGGTCTTGCAGGCGAAACACGAGCGGCATCCCTGGTAGGGGTCGAGTTTATAGAGATCGAAGTATTCAACCTCGGCACCGGTATCTCGTGCGCCTTCAGCTGCTGCCCGCACAATCTGTGCGGTGTTCCAGCCTGTACGGGGGCTTGCATTGATTGCAACTACTTTTTTTGCCATGTTTCCTCCTCGGGGTTTCCCTTGTCATCAGTTGCCCGGGGCTTCGCTTATGCCGCGCTGCGCCACTCGTTATTTTACCGCGTCTTATGTGCCGCCTGCATCGGGCTCGGCGCTTTCCCTTTTTTGTTGACCATGTTTATGATGCTTTTTGGTGGATGCGTTATTCGCGTACTTGAAAAACGCTGCTCATGAGGCTGTCTTCTGAGCTTTGAGAGTGCGTGCTTAGTGGTGTGTGCGGCGTTGCTCTGTTATACGCTGCCAAAAAATGTCCCCCAACGACCGTCTGATCATTGGGGGACGTTTGATTGTATCATCTACGCGAGGGACTATTCCTCTTGGAAGTCATCCTTGCTCAGGCCGCACCACGGGCATACCCAATCATCAGGGATGTCTTCGAACGCGGTGCCGGGGGCAATGCCGGAATCGGGATCGCCAACTTCGGGATCATACACGTATCCGCACGGGCAAACGTACTTCTTCATAGTTCACGCCTTTCTCTTTTATTCGCTTGTGGCGTTCGACTGCAAGGTGCATTGGTGGCATGCAATCGAACGTGTTCATTGTACAGCGGATTGCAGGCAAACGGCGGGACATCTTGCTGCTGCTGGATTCCCCTGCAGCTGACTGCCTTGCTTGTACGTCTTTTCTCTTCCGATTGAGAATCTGGGGTCACTTTTTGTTCCGGCGCATAAAAGAGCGGTCGCGCACCCCGAGGGTTTCCTCTCTCCCGGTGAGAGCTGCGAAGGCGTCCACGGGCCCGATGTCCCGGGCGCGCTTTCCTTTGGGAGGCGCCGAACACTAAAACGTCCATGCTGTAGGGTTCGATGCTAAAGCGGATTAGCCGCCGATGCCACCATCACGCTCGTCTCTTTCCACAGGAGGTCGATACCGTCGATGGTGCCAAGGGAAAGTTCAGCATCGTAGACGCTCCCAACGATTGCGGCTCCCTCTTCCTTCGCGAGCGCTTTGAGCGCATCGTAGGTTTCGAATACGGGGTTGTCTGCTGAATCTGCCTCATTCCTCGCCGCTTTGAGGGGGAGGGCATTCAACTGCTGCAGGTAGAACCCTGCGGGACGTATGTGCTTTCGGTCGCAGTTGATGGGGTTCAGGGTTGGCGTGCACAGAAAGAAGCTCTCGCCATATTTGCCTGCCGTGAAAGCTATCCTATCGATGCGGTAGGACGCTTGCTGTGCTTCTGCGAGCAGACCGCATCCCGTCCGTTTGCAGTATGCGGCGTGGTCGGCTATCACCTCGAACGCCTCCTCGACGCCAGTATGGAGTGGTACCTGCGTTTCGATGTAACAAGTCTGTTCGCAGAATCGGATGCGCCACGAGCTGTCTACCAACAGGCCGTTTTCGTCCCTCCAGGTCTCCAGTTCGTCGATACGGGCAATCGAGCCGGCGAGAAGGTCTCTTTTTCGCCTGAGATCAGCAATCTGCGCATCGAGCAATTCCATACTTTCGGCCATAACCTTTCGAAATGCCTCTTTGTTTCCTTCTTGGAAGCGCTTGATTTCCGCTAAGGAGCAGCCGGCATCCTTGAGTGCGGAGATGATCATGAAGTCCATTGCTTGGGCCGTCAGGTACTCTTTGTAGCCGTTTTTCAATGTTGAGACGGGGGTCAGGAGTCCTATATTCTCGTAGTGGCGCAGGGTGTCCTTGCTTGTGCCGCACAGGCGAGCGAACTGCCCGCTACGCATCTTTTCGGCCATGGTCGTTCCTTTGCTAAAAACATCGATTTGTCCTCCATGATATCACTTGACTGTGGGGTTACCCCATAGTTTATGGTCGTCATAACAGACTGATTCGAGCGAAGGGGAAACCATGGAAATTGAGGCGAAAGGCGTAGTTGAGAAAGAGGGATGGAAGCGCCGGGCGGCGGTTATCTGGGCTGGTCAGGCATTCTCATATCTGTCCACCGCAGCTGCGTCGTTCGCGGTGATGTGGTTCATAACGGAATCGACCGCTTCGGCTTCGGTCCTCGCGGCAGCGGGAATCGCGAGTCTCCTGCCCGCAGCGTTGCTTTCGCCTCTCGGCGGCGTGGCGGCCGATCGGTACCGTCGCAAGCTCGTGATCATAGTTGCGGACGGCATCGCGGGCTTTCTCTCGTTGACCATGGCGTTTGTCTTTTCTGTTGGCGTTATCGAACTTCCCTTGGTTGTCGCCATTTTGGCGGTGCGTTCAGCGGCGACGGCGTTTCACGGCCCGGCACTGTCGGCCATGATGCCCCAGATAGTGCCCGAGAACCGGCTCATGGGTGTCAACGCGCTCGACCAGATGCTCATCAGCGGTGCGGGCATTGCAGGACCGGTTCTGGGTGCCCTCCTCTATAGCGCTTTCGGTCTTTCCGCAACGCTTTTCCTCGATGCAGGATGCGCCGTCGTCGCCTGCCTCTGCCTGTTTGCCGCGAGAATACCTGCGCATCGCCGAACGGCGGGTTCCGGGCTCGTTGGCGTATGGGACGACATGGTGGACGGCCTTTCGTGTGTATGGCGCGAACGGGGCGTACGCACGCTGATGCTGGTGGAGATGCTGGCGCTGGCTTTTCTTTCGCCCCTCGGCAGTTTGGAGCCGCTGATGGTCTACGAGGTGTTCGGCGGCGGCAGTTGGGAGGCATCGTTTGTGGAGGCGGCCTCCGGCATCGGGCTGCTAGCGGGCTCGGGTGTGGCGATGGCGATGACGGGAATTCGGCGTAAAGTTCCGATCGTCCTGGGGTCGGGGGTTGTCATGGGTCTTGCTCTAACGGGGTGCGGTTTATTACCGGCGAACGGGTATCCGATTTTCGTGGCCCTGTTTGGTCTGGTAGGTGTGGGGATGGGCATGTACATGGCGCCGGTTATGCCGCTGGTGCAGCAGCGTGTTCCCGAAGACCGCTTCGGCCGCGTGATGGGCATCTATTCCTCGGGGGTTTTGCTAGCCTCCCCCGTTGGCCTTGCTCTTTCCGGACCTGCGGCTGCTGCCGTGGGTATCGCTCCCTGGTTCGTGGTGTGCGGAGCGCTGATGGTAGCGGTCCATGCGGTTGCATTCGCGCGCAAGGATCTCGAGCGACTCGATGCGAGTGGATCGGACGATGGCTGAAAATGCTGCCGACGAGCGAGCCATCTTGCCACTAATGTCTGGTAGTTTTATAAAAAACTACCAGACATTATGTTCCTGTTGAACGATAGAGCAGCTTTCGAATAGGATATTTGCAACCAAAGAATGCCGAATTGTACACCCATATTTTATAGCCTCAAATTTTTTATACCACGTTGCCTGTCTTTTCCCTTGTTGTTCTCTGCTGAGCAATAGGATGGTCTACTCTGAATGAAACGCTCTCGATGGGGGATTATGTTTAAAGATCGGGCGCGGCAGGTTGATTGACCGTGTTTTGCAACATTGCTTTTTAGGTTTTCGCAACTTGCTTCTTTCGGGTTTGACAGCTTGGCGCGGAGGCGCCTGATCCTTGCTTGGCCCTCAGACCTTCCCATTATGAGCGCCTTCTCAAACCTCCTGCTTTGATCGCCGAACTCGACCAGGCGCTCATGGTGCATGGCCCTACCGATCATGGACATGGCAAAATGCGCGTCTCCAAGCACCGTCCCCTTTTTCCCGAACTCTATGTTGGTGGTGAATCAGATTCAATGTGCTTCTGAATTGCGCGTTTCCCCGCAACGTTGGCGGGAAGGCTCTCGTGCAGGGCATGGCGTATATCGACGGCGTGCTTGCTGTAGCGGCCGTCATCTTAAGGAAGTAGCTTGTGCGGTGGTTGTGCAGTTGAGGGACATGCGGGGGAGACAGCATACTGCTGCGCTCTTCGCTGGGCATGGAGAGAAAGTATATACGGGGTTCGATGACTCGCTGTACGCTTAGATCTTTCGGATGGGGCGCGGTTGTATCTTTCGATGAGAAGACAGTTGATGCGCTTGTAACGAACCAGATGGGCCGACTCTAGTAGCAGGGTTGCGATATGTGAATCGCGCTGGAAAACAGCCGGGAGATTTCATTCACGACAGCTTCCTGAGAGAATATCTGGTAGCTCCTTTTTGCAAGGGAAGCAGTGCTAGAGCTACTGAGTGGTCCTTGTTGAACTGCCTTCAATAGGGCTTCTGTTAAAGCGAGTGGGTTGTCGTCTGCTTCGAAGAGCAGACCGCTTTCAGCATCAAAATAGTCTCGCAACGGATTGCTGGAAGGGGCGATGCAGGGCTTGCCGCACATCCAAGCTTCAGCAATCGGCACGCAAAACGTTTCAATACCGCTCGCGGTAACAAAACAGTCGGATTCGTTGAGCAAGCGGGCGATTTCCCCAGGGGCTTTCCAGCCGACCAAGGTAATGCCATCCTCCATCCCCTGTTTTCTTATCTGAGACTGAAGCGTTTTGCGGAGCGGTCCATCACCTGCAATAGTAAGATGAAGCGACAGTGTTTTTGGGATTCGCGAGAAGGAATCTATGAGGTAGTCGAAGCGTTTCGTGTCTATAAGACGACCATAGGAGAAAAAGGCATAGCTTTTCTTTTTGGCTGCGTGTTCGGTGAGATTTTGAGGATGAAACACCGCCGCATCCACCATATTTGGCACAATGCGTATTTTCTCTGAGCCGACCCCGACAAGATCACAAACAGACTGCTTTAAATCGTTGCTCACGCAGCAGAAGGCAAAAGAGTCTTGAACACATTTTCGCAGTATTCCTATCCGATAGCTATTGATCTCTTTTGTTTGTACTTTCGACCAATGTTCCATGCAAACAAGGGGGATTTTCCTGTCCTTGAGAACCTGCACTACGTCTTCAGTTAAGGTTATCGAGGGGAAGTGGGCATAAACGATTTCGGGAGCCAAATGGGTTTGGGACAGTCTATCCAACAGCGAGAGTAAAGACTTCGTCTTTATGCGATTGAAAAGACTCGAAGGAAGACCGCCCGCAGGGATGGTTTCCCCAAAGTATGGCAGGCCGTGCAGCTGTCCGGCCTGGTGCTTAATTGCTCTGTTGTATCTGACAGATCTATTATCAGCAAAGACAAAGACGGTGTTCATTCCTGCGTTTGCCAGAGAAAGAGCTTGTTCAAACTCGAACAAACCGTAGGAGTCTT
Source organism: uncultured Eggerthellaceae bacterium (assembly GCA_964346845.1). Classification (GTDB taxonomy): domain Bacteria; phylum Actinomycetota; class Coriobacteriia; order Coriobacteriales; family Eggerthellaceae; genus CAKUOV01. The sequence goes on from CAYFWL010000011.1 coordinate 26,494, forward strand.
TTCTATCAGGAAGGCTTCGTCCTAGTACGAGAACATTCATTGAACCTCATTTAGTCAATTTTCTGCATTGTGTTGCTCGGTTGTGTTCGATGCATTGCTTTTTTGTAGATTCATGAAGCAGACGCTACAATGGTAGCAGATTTTTATAGACCGTTCAGAAGATATATGAAACCGCTTGTCCCTGCTTTTCTATAGGGGCATTCGGCTAATGATTGCTTCATTCAATCATCGTTTTCCGCTGTTTGACCATGGTTTCCAGGGAGAAAGCGGATATATGACGGCAGCTGATTTGCTAAGGTTATTGGGCGGGTGTCGTGCTCATTGCAATCTTCTCTTTTGTCGGTGCAAC
>CAYFWL010000011.1:26852-27452 GCA_964346845.1 uncultured Eggerthellaceae bacterium
ATTTACGGTGTTCAAGGTGATGAAATATAGTGCACAGACACCTCTACCAGGGAATATCGATGTTGCGGTCTTGACTTTCTGTATCAGCAAAATTAACTATCCTGACGATCGTGCTTCAATCAGGTCTTACTATGATTCGAAGACGAATACTGCCAATTGTTGTTGCTATGAGTGAAGACGAGCATGCTGCTTCTTTGTGGGTACGGTTGGCGACAGAACGAGTAGGAAAGGCTTGGGTCGAGGCGAAAGAGAGGAGGTCGTATACGGTTTCTTTTTCTACGGAAGCGACAAGTGATGTAAGAAATTCAGTGATTCTTGGGTTCCTTGGTTTGTTTCTTGGGAGGGATTGCCGTGCTTGTCTTTCTGCTGAGGGCTCTCGTCAAAGGAGAGATATACTCGCCTAGCGTGTTGGAGGCCGAATCGGGTTTGCCCTGAGTTCTTCGCTGTACGAACAGCAAAATTATCGTGTCGCCCGTGCTTTCTGGGATAACGAAGACCCATTTGGACTCTATCATATGTGTTTGTGCGGGATCGACAGGGGGCGGTAGGGGAACATACTCGTTTGGATATCATTTTTGTCCGAAGAACCGGGGATGGTAC
>CAYFWL010000012.1:0-26720 GCA_964346845.1 uncultured Eggerthellaceae bacterium
GAAGCTTGCCGCTGCAGCCGAGAGCTTTACCGAAGAAGGTTGTCGCTCCTTTAGTAAACAGTTCGAGCGTCTGGTGCTCAACAAGCTCGCCGTACTCAAAGAAAACGGCGTCAGTGTCGATTTAGGCAATTTCCCTCAAGCTGCCGAAGTTATCAAGCAATCGGGAATTGAAGCAAGCGGAGGAATGGGTTTGACAAGCCCTGAGGTGGAAGTCGTTCTGGAAGAGGGTCTGAAGACGGGCTTGAACGAGGTGTTCCACCAGCTCAACAATGTAACCGTCATGCTTGATAAGGCGCTTCAAGGTATCATAGGTAAAAAGTAAGCGTGCAGGGTTAGCGTATGATTATAAGGATACAAAACGAACAAGGAGGGCGATAACATGGCATTTTGTGAGGGATGCGGATCGCTGCTTGAAGAGGATGCACGTTTCTGCAGTGCATGCGGTCGTAAGGCCCCCGAAGAAAACAAAGCTCCCGATCCCGAAAAAGAGAATACGGCAGCTCCTACCCCTACCGTATTCTGCACGAACTGCGGTGCATCCATCCAGGCCGACTCTGCGTTCTGCGAGCAGTGCGGCACACCCCTAGGCAGCACTTCCTCCCGAATCGATGACGAAGAAGATATTCCCCTTCCTTCGACTGAAGAGGTGGATGCTGCGGTTGTCGCGCTTGAAGGAGAGCTAAGCGAGATGATCAAAGAAGTGCTCGAGTACAATCTGGATGCGCCGCGAGATCTGGGAGAATCGGTCATCGCTCGCTGGAAGGGTTAGCCATGAAATACTGCCGCCACTGTGGGCACGAAATGTCAGACGATGCTGCATTTTGTCGCTCATGCGGGAAAAGCGCCGCCAAAGAGCAGGGTTCCGCAGCGCGTGAAGCGCGTGAAACGCCCATCGCAAACAGCGCTACCAAGGAATCACCCATCCCGCCAAGCGAACAAAGCAGCGTAAAAAAGCCGCCTCCCCCGCTGGCTGAAAAGAGCAAACCCCAAAAGAAGCCGCGCGGCTCGTCAGGAAAGAAACGCCTCATTGCAGGAGCCTTGGCTGTGGTTGTTATCGTTGCTGCCGCCCTAACGCTTTTCGATTCCTCTCCTGAAGGAGCTGGCTCAACAGGCAGCGCCTCCACGAGCGCGTCTTCCGCCGCTGGAACATCAGGCACGTCTTCCTCCGCTTCAGGCTCAAACGCACAATCAGGTTCAGCGAGCACCTCAGCATCTTCTTCGGCCGCAAGCACTGCGCGGCCAGGTGCTACAAGCGGATCAAGCAGCGCTTCAGCGGGTTCGACCAGCACGTCCACCTCTGCCCCCTCTGCCGCTTCGGTGAGTACCGAGCAACGACCCGAGGTCGCAGATTTTACCTGGTTCAATGAAGAGGATCCTGCAGCAAGCAGACCTAAAACCGCCGCCCCTCTTTCCGACTTCTCCTCACTGGGCGGCGGCTGGAAAGCTCTGTTCGTAAACGACCCCGGAAATGTCGCGAATGCCTATTCGCACAGCTACCTCAACGTCTGGATTTCGGGCGCAGAGGGGAATTTTGCTATCGGACTCGATTGGTATGCCCTGGAAATCGACGGCGAATGGATTGATGAATCTGAAATCGAAGATATCTGGTTAAACGGTGATTGGGCACAGGACGGCTCCCTTGTAGGAAGGGGCCTTGTCACACTCACCCTCAATTCCTTCTATCATGTTGACGGCAAGCAGTATGCGCTTGGCACCCTGGAGGCAGTTGACGGCATACGTAATCTTGTAGCGCTCGTTCGGCCGTAGTTTGGCTGCGGCTTAGGTGCGCGCCCGCCCCCCTGCGCCCTTGGTAAGGCGCATCAACTCTGATCTTCGTGCAAAGGCGAGAGCGTAAAACCACCCGCATAGCGGGTGGTTCATGATTGATACCTACTCGATGCTCAGAGCCTCAAAGGCCTTCACCCAGTCTCCTGGAATACGAGACTCAGCACTTTCGGGCCAGATGAGATTGATGCGCGCATAGGGAAGCTCATCAGCGATGGGTACAAAGGCCACGCGATCGTCAAAGTGGCTGCGCCTCTGACTCAGCACCATCGAAACACCGGCACCCGATTCAATCTGGAGCACCAAGCCGTCCACATCGTCGTAGTAGGCTTCTTGGGCCATCTCAACACCGGCTTTTTTAAAGACTTCAAGGAAGAACATATTCATTGAAGTCATCGTCTTGGGGCTGGGAATAATCACGCTCTCCTTAGCGATTTGTTCAAGCGTGACGGATTCCATCTTTGCGAAGGGGTGATCAAGCGGACAAACAAGCTCGTAGATATCACGATCGATGCACACGGTTTTATAACCGTCATAAAGACGATCCTCAACGACAATGCCACACGCGACATCAATCTCACCCGATTGCAGCTTTTCACGAAGCGCCATATGCATCAAGGGCATATAGACAGGAGTGATGGTGGGGGCAAACGCACGAAGCGCACGGGTGATATAGGGGGATTCATCCTGGGCGGCGTCGTAACGGGTACCGATAAGCATGGTACGCACCGGCTTTCCCTTTGCCTTGTTGAGAAGGCTGATGGTTTCCTCATATTCGCGTTCGATACGATGAGCACCCCGCGCGAAGATAGCGCCGAAACGAGTCAGCTCGATCTCATTACGTGCGTTGTTGATAAAAAGAGAGGTACCCAACTCTTCTTCCAGCTCAGAAATGTTTTGGCAAAGCTCATCAACGGTGATGAACAGCCTTCGCGCTGCCAGCTCATAGTCCAGCTTGTCGGCAAGCGTTAGAAAATCGGTGATGGTTGAAATGCGCATTGCTCCTCCTGGGTTTTTAGGGGACGAACACGAAAACACAATCTTGGTCCATTATAGCTTGTTCGAAATGCTCTCAGATGCAAGCTTAGGTTAAAAAGCGCAAAAGGGCGATAGTCGATTTCTCACACTATTTCCCATGCTGCGTTTGGTAGGGCATCACTCTTTTCGCTACAATGGTACACAATGCAGAGAAAGGATGTTTATGTCAGAAGAACATGTCTCCCCCAAGAAAAAACTTTCCTTAGCTTCTCAAATCGGCATTGCCTTGGTTCTCGCCGTCATCTGCGGCCTGCTCATGCAAGGATATGCCGATATCACCACCGACTACATAAAGCCGTTTGGTACCATATTCTTAAATCTCTTGAAGTTTATTGTCGTTCCCGTGGTCATCTTCTCGATCATAAGCGGCATCATCTCAATAAGCGATATCCGAAAAGTGGGATCCATTGGCCTAAAAACACTTATCTATTATTTCTGCACCACGGCTTTTGCCATCATCGTGGGCCTTCTCGGCGCCTCACTCTTCAAGAATGTGTTTCCCGTGCTGGAAACAAGCGATTTGGCTTACGAAGCAAAAGAACCGGTGTCTTTCATGGATACGCTGGTAAACATCTTCCCCTCTAACATCATCGAGCCCATGTATCAAAGCACGATGCTTCAGGTGATTGTTTTATCCCTCCTGTTCGGCTTTGCGATTCTTCTTGCAGGCAAAGCGGCAGACCCCGTAAAATCCCTGGTCGAATCGATGAACGCCGTGTCCATGAAATGTATGGACATGATTTTGAAGCTCTCCCCCATCGGTGTTTTCTGCCTTTTAGTTCCCGTTATCGCGGTTAACGGCTCGGCTGTTTTGGGGTCCTTGGCCATGGTGCTTTTGTGCGCCTACGTATGCTATCTGGTCCACATGTTCGTGGTGTATTCTTCAGCGGTACGCCTGGTGGGTGGCATGAGCCCCATCCAGTTTTTCAAAGGACAGCTTCCCGCGATGATTTTTGCTTTTTCGAGTGCATCGAGCGTTGGCACCTTGCCGATCAATATGGCTGGCTGCAAAAAGATGGGGGCATCTGAGGAAGTCACCTCGTTCGTTTTACCCTTGGGTGCCACGATCAATATGGATGGTACTGCCATCTATCAGGGCGTTTGCGCGCTCTTTATCGCTTCCTGCTTCGGCATCGATCTAACGTTTGGTCAGCTTATGACGATTGTCCTTACTGCAACCCTTGCTTCCATCGGCACGGCGGGCGTTCCGGGGGCCGGTATGGTTATGCTCGCCATGGTCCTTACCTCGGTAGGTCTGCCTATTGAGGGCATCGCGCTTGTTGCTGGCGTCGATCGTATCTTCGATATGGGTCGTACCGTGGTCAATATCACCGGAGACGCATCATGCGCCCTTATTGTTTCGCGAAGTGAAGAAAAGAAAGAGAGAAAGAAAGCCGCCTAGGCTTCTATCTCTTGCAACGGATGGTATCGGGCAGTCTTGCGTACCGCATACAGCGCCCCTATAAAGCGTTCGCCCGATACCGTTCTCATCTGCGCTGGTGCCCCAAAACATTAAAACGATGACCAAGACCAGCAGCAAGCCCGCTCGACAATCTCGTCTGTTGCGTGAAAAGCCTTCAAAGACTTCAGTAGTTTGAAGCGAATGCCAAGCAATGAACGCAACAACGAGTTCGGTTAGTCAATCTTGAGCCCTAGCAGCGTTACCTGTCGTCTAGGCTTTCCACACCAGAGCTTTTGCACGAGTGATGAGCTGGTAAAGCGGGCCCTCTAAGGCCTTCTTTACTTCTTCCATCTCTGAAGGGATAGCAATTTGCTGCGGGCAGTGGAGGGCGCATTTTCCGCATTTGATGCAGATACCCGCATTTTTCGGCTCTTTCGTCAGGGCAGTTGTTTGAATGTAGCTCAGCATGCCAGCAAGCCAGCCTTCTGCGAATTTCGTGTTATACGCCTGAAAGCATGTTGGTATATCGATCCCCTGAGGACAGGGCATGCAGTATCCACAACCAGTACAAGGAACCTTCTCTTTTGCACGAATTGCAGCAATGACGCGATCGTAGACCTGATGCTCCTCGGCGCTCAGCTGGTTTGGCTGCGCCTGCGCTGCCACGGTGCAGTTCTCCTCAATCTGAGCTCTTTCGTTCATGCCCGACAAGACACAGGTAACCTCAGGCAAATCATAGAGCCACCGTAAAGCCCACGATGCCCCCGAGTAAGGTTCTAACCCTTGGTTGACCCGCTGCTTATTGGCTGTCTCAAACACCCGACGAGCTTCTTCGGGAAGCTTCGTCGCTAGTTTTCCACCACGAAGCGGTTCCATGATGATGACCGGCAATCCCTTTGCTGCGGCATAGAAAAGGCCATCAAGGCCCGCTTGAGACCCGGCATCAAGATAATTCAACTGGATTTGGCAAAAATCCCACGCGTAGGAATCGATGATGCGGGGAAAATCTTCGCGCCCGCCATGATACGAAAAGCCGATGTGCCGAATGGCACCTTCCTGCTTTTTTCGTTCAATCCACAGGGGAATGCCCAGAGACACACAACGTTGCCAGGATTCAAGGCCGGTTAGCATGTGCATAAGATAGTAATCGATAAAATTTGTTTGAAGCCGTTTGAGCTCTTCTTCGAAAATGTGATCAAGGTCAGCGAGACTTTTGCACCTATAGTGGGGCATCTTCGAGGCAATAAGCATCTTCTGACGATTTCCACTCTTTGCCACAAACTTTCCCAGAGCCTCTTCGCTTCCCGGATATATATAGGCAGTGTCAAAATAGTTCACGCCCCTATCGAGTGCATACTGAAGTTGGGTTTCAACCTCCTCCTGATCGATCAAGCCCCTTTTTCGGGGGAAACGCATACACCCAAAACCCAATAAAGAGAGCTTGTCGTCGATTTTTTCAGCACTTCGATACTGCACCTTATGCCCCTTTAAACGAAGAACATGACATCTCCCATTTTGGCGTAAAATGGGAGCATTAAGTGAGTCTTTTGCCTTAATCCGAAAAGAACCTATGAAAGGAGCATTCCTCATGAATATGGATATCGTAGCAAGCAAAGAAGACGTCAGAACAAATATTCGTCTCATAAAAGAGGGAAAGCCTACCCCTTGGCTGATCGGTGTCGTTGTCCTGGAGCTGAGCTTTGACCTTGCCTTAGCCTATGGAGCCTATCGCGCTTTGAAGCTTCTCAGGCGTTAGCTGTTCGCACGCAGCCCACCCATTCATCACCCACTTGTCAGAAACTTATGCGAGGTCCTTCCCGAGAGGCTTTCCTTGTTTCATAATTATCTCGTTTGCGCTTGCAGACAATCTTCTTTGTTTGCAAGCATGAAACATTTATCATGGAGCCGCATTATTCGGATCCCTTACACGTGAAAGGACCTGTTTTCATGGAAACGTTTGGCATCGAAAAGCTTGGTATCACTCAACCAGCTGCTGTATACCGCAATCTCGGTGTAGCCCAACTGGTTGAGCGTTCTCTGGCGCGTGGAGAAGGCAAGCTCAGCGAATCCGGTGCTCTTGTGGTTAAGACGGGCACATATACCGGTCGTGCTGCAAAACACAAGTTCATCGTTGACACCCCGGGCGTTCACGAGGATATCAACTGGGGCAGCGTCAACCAGCCCATCGAACGCGAAAAACTCGATGCTCTCTGGAATCGTGTTACCAAATACCTTAATGACAAGGAAATCTTTATTTTCGATGGCTATGCAGGCGCGGACATGAGCTACGCAAAGGGCTTCCGCATCATAAATGAATTAGCGTCCCAAAACCTCTTCATCCATCAGCTGCTTCGTCGCCCTACCGAGGAGCAGCTGGAGAACTTCGTTGCCGACTACACCCTGATCGCCGCCCCCGGTTTCAAATGCGACCCTGAGCGTGATGGCGTTATCGGCGACTGCGCCATCATCCTCGACTATGAAGCCCATAGAATTCTTATTGCCGGAACAGGCTATGCGGGAGAAATCAAAAAGAGCGTGTTCAGCACCATGAACTACGTTCTTCCTCAAATGGGCATTATGCCTATGCATTGCTCCGCCAATATGGATCCCGAAAATGGCAGCACGGCGGTGTTCTTCGGCTTATCGGGTACAGGGAAAACCACGCTTTCGGCTGACCCCAACCGTTTGCTCACCGGCGATGACGAACACGGCTGGTCAGATACTTCTGTTTTCAACTTTGAAGGCGGCTGCTATGCCAAGTGCATTAATCTTTCTGCTGAGGGAGAACCAGAAATTTACAATGCTATTAAATATGGTGCCCTCGCTGAAAACATTGTCATGGACGAAACAACGCGCATATTCGATTTTGACGATGAAAGCCTCACCACCAATACTCGGGTTGGATATCCCATCGAATATATCCCTAATGCTGTTTTGGAGGGGGTAGGCGAAGCGCCCACTACGGTTATTTTCCTCACCGCAGACGCGTTTGGCGTCCTCCCCCCTATCTCAAAACTCACCCTTGACCAGGCAATGTACTACTTTGTTTCCGGCTTTACCAGCAAGGTTGCCGGTACTGAGCTGGGCGTCACCACTCCCGAGCCCACCTTCAGCGCCTGCTTTGGTGCGCCCTTCCTTCCCCTGCATCCCTCGAAGTACGCGGTGATGTTGAAGGAACGCATCGAGAAAACAGGCGCGAACGTGTATCTGGTGAATACCGGCTGGAACGGGAAAGGCGAGCGCATGAAGCTTCGTCACACCCGCGCGATGGTCACCGCTGCGCTCAAAGGTACCATTGAGAATTCTGACTTTGTTGAGGACCCCTTCTTCGGCTTAGCTGTCCCCACATTCATTGAAGGCTGCCCTTCTGAGGTGCTAATCCCCAAGAACAGCTGGGACGATGAAGCGGCTTATGAAGCATCCGCTCATAACTTAGCCACTATGCTCAGCGATAACTTCCAAAAGCAGTATGCCGACCACATGAGTCCTGAAGTTGCCGCTGCAGGCCCTCGCGCTTAAGCGAGCAACAGATCGCGTACGCGTTCGCTGGTCTGTTTAAGACCTGCCCAAGAATCGGAACTATCATTTTCCTGCTCCGATTCTTGGGCAGGTTCGTTTATCAGCGTCTTTTGTCTCAAGCGGCACTCACTCTTAATATGTGTGATTTTGAATTCTCAGAGTTTCATAGGAAAAATTGCCAAAAAGCCGATTTGACAGAAAATCGAGAGCCTTATTTCGCTCAAACAGGGGCTAAATCGGCATAAAACACGTCCAGAGAGCCTCTAAAAAGGGCTTTTTTCACCAATAGCGCATAAAATCACGGTGGCTTTTTCTGTCAAATCGGCTTTTTGGCGGAAAAATCTCAATTTACGTGAGAATCCTGAAGCGCGAAGCCTTTAATCGGAGAAATCACGACCGTCCGCAGAGCGGGTGCTTCATTGACGCTCGCGCTTTGCGCAGAGGTCAGGACAACACCCCCTATAAAATAACAATCCATTAAAAAAGGAAGGAAGTCGATGACTTCCTTCCTCCCTGTAAGTCTCCAATAAATACCGTTACGTGCTAACCACCGAAAACTGCCAGTAAAAAGCCCGCCGCGACAGCGGAGCCGATAACGCCTGCCACATTGGGTCCCATAGCATGCATCAGCAAGAAATTAGTCGGATTGGCCTTTGCGCCTTCAGTCTGAGCGACACGTGCGGCCATGGGTACGGCAGACACGCCCGCAGAACCAATAAGTGGATTGATCTTACCGCCCGAAAGCTTGCACATAAGCTTGCCTAACAAAAGGCCACCCACTGTAGCAAATTCAAAGGCGATGAGGCCTAAAACTATGATGAACAGGGTCTGTGGCGTCAGGAAGCGCGCTGCGACTGCGGTTGCTCCTACACTTACCGCCAAGAAGATGGTCACAATATTCATCAGTGCATTTTGAGCAGTATCAGACAGACGATCAGTAACGCCTGTGACGCGGAACAGGTTGCCAAGCATGAGACAGCCCAGCAGCGGCGCTACACTAGGAAGCAACAAGCAAACAAAGATGATAACGATAATCGGGAAGAGAATCAGCTGGCGCTTTGAGACGGGTCGCAGCTGCTCCATTTTGATTTTTCGCTCTTCTTCGGTGGTTAGCAGACGCATGACCGGAGGCTGAATCAAGGGGATAAGCGCCATATAGCTGTAGGCGGCAATCGCAATAGGCGCCAGATAATCGGGGGCCAACTTTGAGGTGAGCCAAATGGCGGTCGGACCATCGGCACCGCCGATGATGCCGATAGAAGCCGCAACATTAGGTTCAAACCCGATGGTAATTGCCATCAGGAACGCGCAGAAAATACCAAACTGCGCCGCTGCACCCAATAGCAGGCTCTTGGGGTTTGCCAGCAAGGGGCCAAAATCGGTCATGGCACCAACGCCGAGGAAGATCAAGGACGGATAGAGACCTGACTTAACGCCAATATAGAGGATATCGAGCAAGCCACCGTTATGGAAGATGTCAGTGAGGGTTACCGTACCTGCAATGTAGCCATCCCACAGTTCAGGGTGGTAGAGACCAGACCCGGGTAGATTTGAAAGCAACATACCGAAAGCGATACCCACCAACAACAAAGGTTCAAACTGCTTTCTGATACCTAGGTAGAGAAGCAAGCAGGCAACAGCAATCATCAGAACAGGGCCAAAGACGGCAATGATATTGTCTAACAAGTCTGCAGACGGGTTCCAGCAAAAAAGCTGCGCGATGCCTGTTGTGCCCGCAAGGCTTCCGAGGACTTCAAGAATGTTATCCACGGCTACGCCCCTAAATAATCATGATCGCGTCGCTGGTAGCAACCACGGCGCCCTTTTCGACAACGATCTGCTTCACTGTTCCCGCACATGGAGTGACGATCTCGACGTTCATCTTCATAGCCTCCATAACGGCAACCGCCTGATCTTCGGCAACAGCATCGCCCACCTTAACATCGATGGAAATGATATTACCTGGCATCGGAGCAGGAACAGGGGTCCCCTCACCTGCCGCTGCTGCAGGAGCAACAGGAGCGGCGGCAACCGGGGCTGCGGCAACGGCGGCGGGAACAACTCCTGCAGCGACATTCCCCACTGGAGCCTTTGCCTCGTATTCATCAAGAAGCAGCGCTTCGCCGTTTTCAACCTCGATCTCGAAGGTGCGATCACGTAAAGTGACTACATATTTCATTATTTGACCTCTTTAATGCTGATGAATCTCAGCTCGTTGATGGGTTTCTTCAATTCGTCGGCAACAATGGCCATAATCATAGCGGCATCACGTAAATCTGTATCATACAGCTTGATATCACCCGCAGACCCGGGTGCCAATGCAACGGGAGCTGCAGGAGCGATGGGGGCAACGACCACCTTTTCCGAGGGTTTTTCTTCGGTGAGCTTGCTTAAAATCTTAATGACAAACATCAGAAGGATTAACGCAAAGAACACCGTCAAAATGCCCACCAGTGAATAAATACCAGCTTCTGCAAGAGTCATTATTCCTCCAAGGGCTTGATGCTATACGAAACGGTCTTTTCCTCGGCTTCCTTACGTGCCTTAAAAAAGCTCTCCGCAACCTGAGGGAAGGAAATGTAGGAAAGAACGTCTTCTTCGCAACGTGCGATATCGCCCAGTTCCGCTTGGGCAACCTCGAACGCATGAGGGGGAAGCGTATCGGCATAACGCCCTGTCAGAGGCTGTTCGTCGCCGAGAATCTTGGCGCGAATCTCTGGGTCGATAGGTGCCGGAGTCTTGCCGTATTCGCCCCGGCAATACGCCTTAACCTCATTCGAGATATTTTTGTAACGCTCGCCGGTAAGCACATTGTTAACCGCTTGGTTGCCCACGATTTGAGAAGTGGGGGTCACCAGCGGCGGATACCCCATATCCTTGCGGACACGAGGGGTTTCCTTCAGAGCTTCTTCAAACTTGTCCAAAGCGTTCATCATTTTTAGCTGAGAGAGCAGGTTGGAAAGCATGCCACCCGGAATCTGATGCTCAAGACAGGCGGCATCAGTACCCATGGAAATAGGATTCAAAGTACCATCTTCCAGATACTCGGAGCGAACTGCCTTGAAATACTCAGCAAGCTCAAAGAGAATTTTAGTATCAAGACCCGTGTCGTAACCCATTTCGCTCAAAGAGATGCAAAGCGTCTCAGTAGCTGGCTGAGACGTACCACCGCTCATGGGACCAATAGCGGTATCGATAACATCGGCCCCCGCCTCGACGGCTTTCAGGTAGGTCATAAATGCTGTTCCGGTAGTGGAGTGCGTGTGAACAACCAGGGGCAAATCAACGGCACCTTTGATTCCCACAACCAAATCATAGGCATTCTGAGGGGTCAAAATACCGGCCATATCTTTGATGCAGATAGTAGAGGCACCCATGGATTTGAGTTCTTCGGCCATCCTGACGTAAGCTTCGATCGTATGAACGGGGCTGGTGGTATAGCTTATGGTACCCGAAGCAAGAGCACCCGCTTCCAACGCTGCGTCCATAGCGACCTTCAGGTTTTCCAGGTCATTCAGCGCATCGAAAATGCGGATAATGTCGATGCCGTTACGAACGGACGCCTCAACGAAACGTCGTACAATATCATCGGGGTAGTGCTTGTAGCCAAGAATATTCTGACCGCGCAAAAGCATCTGAAGCTTGGTGTGAGGCAAAGCGACACGCAGCTTGCGCAGACGCTCCCACGGATCCTCATTCAAATAACGAAGACACACGTCGAAGGTGGCACCGCCCCAGCATTCTACGGAGTAATAGCCAGCCTGGTCAATCTTGGCCAAAACGGGTTCCATCTTATCGTATGAAAGACGGGTTGCAATGAGGCTTTGCGACGCATCGCGCAGGACGGTCTCGGTAAAGCCCACCTTTTGTTTTGTCACAGGATTACCCCTCTCTTAATAATCACGAGACTTCTCTTACCTCTTTGATGATTCTCTTTTTAGGAAGAGAGTTCATTCTCCCCTTGTTTTGCCCATTTATTATTTGTTTTAGAGCAAGCGTAACGTTTGCAACGCCAAACGGCGCGGCAGCGGTACAATGGCGACGGCAGCATGAACATACGAAAGCATTCAAAAGGACATAAGCCTAATCAAGAAAGGAAGCAATGGAACCCGCTTCAGCATACCATCCTTTGACCCCAAAGCTTATGCTTCAACTCGCTGCCCCTCATACGTGGCCAGCCGCCCTCATGCCTACGCTCATCGCCGGTGCCTTGGCCATTCACCAACAAGGTGCGCTTTCGGTGTCCCTTTTCCTCGTTGTTCTTTTAATCGTGCTCCTTATGCAATCTGCGGTGAACGCGCTTAACGACTATTTCGACTTCAAAAAAGGTGCCGACACTTCTGAAAACCAGATGGACAGAGACGATGCTGTTCTGGTGTTTCACCATGTCGATCCCCAGACTGTCAAAATCTTTGTAGTGGCTCTCATCGCTTGTGCCTTTATCTTGGGCGCCTACGTGGTTTATCGTGCAGGAATCATCCCCTTGATACTAGGTCTTGTGGGCGCTTGCGTTTTATACCTATACTCAGGCGGTCGTCTCCCTATCTCTTATTTACCCATAGGGGAATTCATCAGCGGTTTTACTATGGGAACCCTCATCATGATGGCAACTTATCAAACGCTTACCCTTGAGCTTTCCCCCTTGATTATCTTAGAATCAGTTCCTGTGCTTATCGGTATCGGTCTTATCCTTATGACCAACAATACCTGCGATATCGAAAAAGACCGCAAGGTGAAACGCAAGACCCTGCCCGTTGTGCTCGGCCGTGAGCGGGCGCGCCGCACCTATCGGGCGGCATTCTACGTGATGGTGATTATGATATGCCTGTTCGCGCTCGTCCTATTTACGCCGGGTGCCATCATGATCCCGGTGTTTGTTTTGGCCCTATACCCTTTTGGGAAAGCTCTGTGCGCTAACCCTTTGATCCTTGAGTCGCGTGTTGCCGCCATGACTCAAATTCTTTCCGTCAATGTCATCTGCGGGGCCTTTTATACGGTGATCGTTCTGTGCGCAAGCAGCTGCACGCTGGTTCTTTAAGCCTTCGTGTTAAGCCTTCGTGCGCCAGACAAGCGGCTCAAGAATACCCACCTCTTCACGTACCCGCTGCGCATAGCGTTCCAAATTAAAACTCTGGAGAAGATCCTCCGCTGAAACCGCTTCATCCCGATCGATGATCTTACCGATGAAAGCGATATGCCCTAAAAGCGCCTCGACGCTGCCGAACGTTTCGAGCATACACTCAAGCGATGCATCCTTATCCCGCTTGGAAAGACGTTTACCCCGCTCATTCACGATAAGCGGAACATGAGCATAGGCAGGTGGCTCAAAACCCATCTGGCGAAGAATGAACATTTGCTGGGGGGACGAAGTGATCAGATCATAGCCACGAACAACGGAGTTAACGCCCTGCGCTGCATCATCAACCACCACCGCCAGCTGATAAGCGAACATGCCATCAGCACGGCGAATGAGAAAATCACCGCATTCAGAAGCGAGGTTCTGGGAAAAATGACCTTGAATCTGATCTTCAAATGAAAGCGTGATAGCGGGTACGATAAGGCGATACGAAGGATCTTTGATGAGAGATTTTTCTGCACGTTGCTGAGGCGTTAGATATCGGCAGGTGCCCGCATAGACACCCCTTTCCCCCACGTGGGGAGCAGAAGCGACCCTCAGGTCAGCCCGCGAGCAGTAACAGGGGTACACGCCGCAGCGCTTTTCCAGGAGTTCATACGCCTCTTGGTAAGCCTCGTCTCTGTCGTGCTGAAAGTATGGCCCTCTCTGCCAGCAAAGCCCCAGCATCTCGTAGTCTCTCTGCACCTGCTCAACGAATTCAAGCCGCGAACGGTCACGGTCAAGGTCCTCGATGCGCAAAACCACTTCCCCGCCTTGTAACCTGGCAATAAGCCATGCAAGCAGCGACGCGTATATATTGCCCGCATGCATACGCCCCGTAGGAGAAGGAGCAAGCCTTCCCACCACAGGCGCATGAGCATGAGATGAGTCTTTTGCAAGAGCCGAAGACACCGCTGCAACCGACGGCTAATTCGCCTGCGCGAACGCTCGCCCCTGACGAAATGCGGTGATGTTCGTTTCGATGGTTTGGGGGGGCACACGTTTGGAAATGACCTCTTCCCAAAGACCTGCATCGAAATCGAGAAAGACAGAAAGCGCGCCCAGAAGGGCAACGTTGCTTGCCTTCGCGGTGCCTGCATCGGCTGCGATACGAACGGCAGGAATGAGCAGAGCGCCTTCCGAGCCCAGGGTACCCTGTGCATTTTCAGGCATCGACTGAGCACCGATAAGCACGGTCATAGGCTTGATGGTCTCATCTGATACGAGCATTGTGCCGCCCTCTTTAAGAAACGGCAGGTTGCGCAGCGCCTCGGTGGTCTCAAACGCCACAACGAAATCGCTATCTCCCCTATCGGCAATCATGGAGTCAACCGATTCACCAAACCGCACGGTCGTGGTCACCGAGCCTCCTCGCTGCGCCATGCCATGAATCTCCGAAAGTTTAACGTCAAGGCCGGCACGAAGGGCTACATGAGCTAGCAAATCAGCCGCGAGAATGGTTCCTTGACCGCCAACGCCGCATAACAGCACGCTTGTAGTAGACATATCTCAGACCTTCTCTCTAGGAAAAATTGTTGGAGGCGACAAGCTGCTGAATTGCCTTCGACCCGCAGTATTGAGCACACTGGCCACAACCAACACACTGCGCCTCGTCAATGCGCGCATATCCCGCTCTATCTTTAGAGATGGCGGGACAGCCAAGGCTTCCACACAGACCACAGGCCACGCAATCGGCGGTCACCGAATAGGGCACATCGTGCTGCCGCGTTAGCAAAACGCAGGGATGGCGGAAAATAAGTACCGACAAATCATCAGAAGAAGTAGCTTGCTTGAGTGCTTGACGCACCTCTTTTACCTGATAGGGATCGACTATGCGCATGTCTTCGATACCCAAAGCGCGCACCACGCCTTCCAAATCCAGCTCGCGGGAAGGCCTCTGCTGCAAGGTGATACCATTGAACGGATTACCCTGGCGGCCCGTCATAGCCGTGGTCCGGTTGTCCAAGATGCATACCGTTCCCTTGCCCCGATTGTACACGGTTGAAATCAGAGAGCTCAGACCGCTATGACCGAAGGTGGAGTCCCCGATCACTGAAACAACGGGGCGGTGCTCGCTGCCCTCCGAAGCTACTTCGTACCCATGAGCCATCGAAATGGAGGCACCCATATCAATGCAGGCGTGCAGAGCGTTTAAGGGAGCCAGAGTTCCTAAGGTATAGCAACCGATATCCCCCATAACCAGGGCTTTCATTCGATTGAGCTCACGGAATACCACGCGATGGGGACAGCCGGCGCACAGCGCGGGCGGACGACCCGGAAGATTATCGGGAGCTTTCTTATGTAAAGGCAGCGCACGCCCAAAAGCAGCCTTCACGATGTTGACCGTCAGCTCACCTTCCCCTGGTATACCACACGGCGTATCGGAAACCGCAATGCCAAGCGCACGTACAGCATCCTTCAAATAGGTGGAGCCTTCCTCGATGACATAGACAGCCTCAACGCTCTCAGCAAATGTTCTCAGAGCCTCCTGAGGCAGCGGCCAGCTCAAACCGAGCTTAAAAAGCGATGCATCGGGCAAGGCTTGACGCACGTGCCGAAACACCGCACCTGCGCAAATGATACCGATTTCCTTCGAGCCTTCAAGATATTTGTTGTAAGGACAGGTCTCCGCCCACCGGCTCAGCGCATCGATACGCTGCAACTGAAGCGTACGACGCGGTTTTGCGTAGGCGGGCATCATGACCCATTTCGAAGGCTCAACCGGGAGATTCTTCAGGGGAAGCTCAAGCCGCTCTCCTGTTTGAACAGGAGTCTTGGTATGGGAAACGCGAACGCTTGAACGAATGAAGAACGGCACGTCAAAACGTTCTGACAGCTCAAACGCATCCTTGGTGAACTGGTATGCTTCCTGCGAATCGGAAGGATCAAGCATGGGAATCTTCGCAGCAGCGGCGTAATAATGAGAGTCCTGTTCGTTTTGCGAGGAATACATACCCGGATCATCGGCCGCCAAAACCACCATTCCACCATGCACGCCGGTGGCAGCTGCCGTAAAGAGCGGGTCTGCTGCCACATTGACGCCTACATGCTTCATGGTTGAAAGCACCCGAGCACCCGCGATGCTGGCGCCTACCGCACTTTCGACCGCAACTTTTTCATTGGTGGCCCATTCTGCATAAACACCTTCGTAGCCCCCTAATGATTCCAAGGTCTCGGTAGAGGGTGTGCCAGGATACGCGGAAGCAAAACGCACGCCCGCTTCCCACGCGCCGCGAGCAATCGCTTCATTGCCAGAAAGAAGTTCCATTGTTTTCACCTTACGACTCAAACACCAGACTGAATGTACCAATTTGAACGACATCGCCATTGCTCAGAAGCTTCGTTTCTACTTCTTCATCGTTCACCCAAAGTCCGTTATACGATTTACGATCGGTTATGACATACCCTTTTTCGGTAGAAGCGATGAGCGCATGCTCACGCGAAACCGTCATATCGTTTAGGAATATATCACACTGGGGGCTGCGTCCAACGCTTGAGACCATCCGTGTCAATTCATATACGCACCCCCGCTGCGGGCCACGCACAATACGCAAGGAGGCCTTCTTCTGAACATCGCCGCCAAGAGGCTCAACATTGCCGAGCGGTACCGGAGTGAACTCCCGCGTGGCCTCTAAATAGTGATAGCCGCACGCTTTACAGGACTTTTGGCCCGCTTCCCGTTCAGCACCACACACCGGGCAAAAATCGTCCATGGTATCGCCCCCTCTAGAGAGATGATCGGTTCAAAATCAAAGGTGTTTTGTTTATCAAAACAGAATCGGCTACGGTCTTTTCACCCGAAAATCCAGCAAAAAGGCGTTCAAACCAGATACCGATTCCTTCAAACATATTCGGCGCAGCAACATCTTCACAGCTCACTATTTTAACGGTAGCGATTACATTATTGTGCTGCTTAAAGGTCAGCGTGCCCAGCTTATCGCCCACACGAACATCTTCGGTGATTTTATCGAAAACAACCTCTTGGGAAACATTTCCCTGCAAATCAAAAATACGTACCGTTTGATCGGGGTTTTCGATAGTCGCCGCAATCGTCTTGTCGGGCCAGCTTTGATGAGAGACGTATGCCATAAGAGGAACCGTTGACTCCTGGCCATTTTTGCTCATAGTGGTGCTTTCCGAAGAATTCGCCAGCGTATAGGTCTTCTCGTGGGCAAAGACCCAATCGAAAAGGTTTTCGCAATCATAAAAACGCTGATACTCGCTGGATGAATTAAGGACAACAGCAATAAGCGTTTTACCATTGCGCTCACATGCTCCCGCAAAAGAAGGGCCCGCTAACGCAGTGAAGCCCGTCTTGATACCGCAAGCTCCTTCGTAATCTTCCAGCATAAGATCGGTCGATTCAAGCTCAAGCGTAATGAGTTCTCCGTCACGCGTAAGGGAAACGCTCGCCACCGATTGGCTGACAATAGAACGAAACTGCTCGTTTTGCATAGCGTATGCGCACATGAGAGCAGCATCATGGGCAGTGCTCGTGATATCTCCCTCGTAAGCATCGAAATCGAGGCCATGGGAGTTTTCAAAAGCGGAGTTCACCATACCCAAGTCCGCTGCCTTTTCGTTCATCTTTGCCGCAAAGGCCTCAACAGCGCTCTGCCCCGGTGTCGCCCACAGCGCTCCTAAGGTTTCCGCAATGGCAAGGGCAGCATCGTTACCCGATGGAACCATCATGGCAATAAGAGCCTGATCCATAGTCAGCACATCCCCCTCACGCAAGGCGGCGGTCGATTCGCCAATAGAGGCTGCGCTGCTACTTACCGTAACGAGAGAATCATTCGTAGAATGCTCCAGGGCAACGATAGCCGTCATTACCTTGGTGATAGAGGCTATTTGGGTTTCGACATCGCTGTTGCGTTGGAAATAGACCGTCCCATCGGTATCCATGACATAGGCAAACTGGGCATCGATGCTCGGACACTGCGCAACCGACAGGCCACGTGCCTCAACGCTTTCCCCTAAAACAGTATCAGCCAGGCGAACATCGGCAAAGGCCACGCAGGGAGCAGCGCAAAGCAGAAGCAACGCAAGCGCCAGCGCCGTAACACGAGAGAGGCTTCTATGCAAAAGGGGAAGGAGACTAGACATGGCTATCGAGCTTTTTCTTCGTCTTCGTCGGGAATCTCATACTCTTCACCATGCTCGATAATCTCATCGACGGCGTCATAGTATGACGAGAAGCGCTGAAACGAAACCTGCTCACCATCCTTATCGGTCACGGTGCGTTCAACGTATACGCTATGGCCATCAGATCCTTTGGTTTTCACACGGTATGCCTTAGGAGCGAGGCTGGTGTTGAGCACGTACTTCTTCTTATAGGTATCGCCCTCTTCCCAGGTGGAAACATAGCTGGAAACCTTACGCTCAGGACTCACGCCCCACAGGGTAACCGTGATCGTCCCTTCCGTGTGAGAGGTGGTGAGCAGGATGTCGGAAGCAGTATCATTCGACCAGATAAGATCGAGATCGGGCCAGCTCACCGCAGCATCACGACCGTCAGGATAGCTCGAATTATAAATCGTATGGTTGTAACGACGGTTGACTGAATACCCCGCTTCATACACGGCGTTGAACACGGTGGTGGCCACTTGGCAGATACCGCCGCCGAAAGCGGTGCTGTAGACGCCCTCCTCAATGACACCCGCCTCTTTGAAGCCTCGTTCCTCGTTGCATTCGCCTGCCACATCATGGAACGACCAGGTACCATCCGTCGGGCAGATTGAATTGTTAAGAATATCAGCTGCCAAATGGATGTTGAAATTGCGCGATTCCGTTGTCGACGTGCCGTAGGTATACGAGGTGGTGAAGCTTGAGATCTCGCCGATCACGCCATAGTGAAGCGCGTCCTCGAAAGACATCTCCGTGGGCACTGCGGTCGAGTTGATGGCAACTGTCACCGCTTCGCCATCTGCTGCCAGCGCACCCGCCTGGGGTTCATTTTTCCCCTTACCGAAAAGCGCGGCATCCAAATCCGCAATAGCATCATCGACCAAGGGGATGACGCCCGTCGTGTCTGCATGCACCGTCACCGTGCTCTCGTCATCGACCGAGAAGCGTACCTGAATCGCCTCTTCCCCGCTATTCTGCTTCACATGGGAAAGAAGGTCAGTGCGGGCACGTTCGGGGTCCACAAAGGGAATGAGGGCCCAGCCTTTGTCCTGCTTCTCAATCTTTGTGTTAATCCAGCTAGCAACCGTAGAGGGCGTTGCGTTCCAGCCCGAACCCTCATACACGAAGTTCGCACCGTCAGCAAGGGCGGCATTCACCGTATCACACACCTCATGAGCCATTTCGGAGTTAATCCGAACCGGAGCAGCTTCAGGAACGGCAACGAGAGCGTACGAATCATCGGAAAGGGTCAGAAAGCCCGTCACTAAATCTTTTTGGAAAGACGCATCATTCATCAAGACGCCATCGCTGCCCATATACACGTAACATATGCCGTCTTCAAACCAGATATCATAGTCAACGCGCTCTTTGCCAACCGTAGCGTTAACATCGTTCACGAAATCACGGTACGCATCACCAAAATTGAAGACGGGGTCGATGCTTACGCCACTCAAAGCAATTTGAAGACGCGAGAAAATCTGAGAGAGGCCGTGCGCTTCCTCGACCGCTTTTTGCGCAGAGGCGTGCACATCGAAAGACGCCGACACCGTCTCGGGAGACACGACCCACATGAGACGTTGTTCGCGCGCTTCCTCTACTGAGATGAGGTCTTCGTTACCCAATTCCTCGGTCACACCATTTTGTTCAACGCGTTTTCGGGCATCTTCGCTTACGAACACGTACACCTCGCGTTCTTCGTAAACGGAGCCATAGGTGCTTTCCAGTAAGGAGATGATCTCTTCTGCGGTTTTGCCACCGCAATCAATCGCGCCGATACGAACGCCCGTATAGGCCTTGTCATGATTCATCACGTAATCGGCAAAGCCAAGCACTAAGAGCAGGGCAACAAAGAGAAAAAGGAGAGGCTTTTTCGATGTCCTTCTTGAAGCAAGCATGCGCCTATTATTCGCAGCATGAGACATTTCCGAGCTCTTCGACCCCGACGTCCGACGAGCTGGTGCGGGGTTTTGCTTATCAAGGGCATGCGAAGCCTGTGTGTGTCTGCGTTGGGGAGTCTGACGAGACGGTTCACCATCCGAAAGAGACCGACTCGCCAAAGCACTGCTCCGCCCCGAGGAAAATGCAGCGGCACGGGCAGTTGGTTGAGACGTTGAGGCGCTTACGCTTCTCCGTGTCGGTCGATTCTTATTTGTTGTATTTGATTTCTGTTTCATCTTGCGTACGTTCAATTATCGATTCAGAGTTCTTTATCTATCTTCGTAGTAGCAGGAAGAGCGCTCGCTAAAGCCTCATCCCTCAGGGCCTCTTTTTTGAGCTTGAGACCCTTGCAGACATAATAGATGGTCACGAAAGCCGAGAGGAGCAATCCCGCATAAACAAACCAAATTCCCCATGAGTATGAACCCAATGAAAAGCCTGGTAGAGAGGGGCTGTTGAGCCATCCGAGGCCCGTAAGCAAAGGCGCGTTCAAAAGCAGACCAGCAAAACCCACAAATAAAAGGGTGGTAGCAACTTTCCCCGGATAGATGACGGCGACACGTCTCTTGTAGCGCTTAAGAAGGTAGCCTCCGGCAATGACCAAGAAGAGATCGCGTGCAACAACGAAGGCTACTATCCAAAAAGGAAGACGTCCGACAATCATCAGGCAAACGACACCTGAAATCATTAAGACGCGATCGACCAAAGGGTCAAGAATCTGCCCTAATTTACTTACGCAGTGCATGCGTCGAGCAATCTGCCCATCCACGAAGTCGGTAGCTGCCGCAAAGGCGAACATAAAGGTCGCAAGTACATTGTGTCCATCGAGCAACAAGACAACAAAAACAGGCACGAGGCAAAGCCGCGCAAAGGATATTAAGTTGGGGATAGTCAGAATCTTATTGCTGACTTCCTCGTTCTTCGCCACGAAAAACATCTCCCAAATAAAAGGCCGAGCTGCAAAGCTCGGCCGAATTTGCATTGCACCCATATTACCAGTTATTGAGCGCCCTGAGAGAGAAGCGCAAACTGTTGCTATTCCGCTACTTTCTCGGGAATCTGATACACATCAGGATGAGGCGTGCGCGTGACCGGCGCATACGTTGGTGCCATCTCCAAGCAATTCTTAGGGCATTCACGAACGCAATAGCCGCACTGGATGCATCGATATTCATAGATGCTCCAGGTACGTTCCTTCTTATCGACCGTAATGGTGTGGCAGGGGCAGCGCTTTTCGCAGATGCCGCACAAAATGCAGTCCTCCACATGATTGACCACATGGCCCTTGAGGTTGGGATATACTTCCTTCTTCTCAAAAGGATAAAGCGTTGTCTCAGGCTTCTTGAAAAGAGAGGCCAGAGTCATTTTGCCTAGGTTGAAAATCGCCATGACTCCTACCTTTCCGTGCAGCTGATGCAAGGGTCGATGGTCAAGATGATATTGCTCACATCGGCAAGATCGCAGCCTTCCAAAGCCTTGACCATACCCGCAAGATTAACCGATGTGGGAGTGCGCATGCGGACGCGATCCAAATACTTGGAATCGTTACCACGCACGTAGTAGAAGCATTCACCGCGCGGTTGCTCCAGCGAATTGGTCGCCTCGCCCACCGGGGCATTGCCCTTGACGGGAACGGCGATGTCGCCCTCAGGAATCTTGTTAATCAGTTCTTCGATGATATCGATAGACTGCAACACCTCGGCGGTACGAACCACAACGCGACCATAGCAGTCACCCGAGCTTGCCGTGATAGGCTGGAAATCAGACAGGTACGCATACCCGCCCGTACCTAACGTACGCTGGTCTTCGGCGATATTGGAGGCACGCGCAAAAGGACCAACCATGCTCAGGGCACGAGCATCCTCGGTGCTCACATAACCAACGCCCTCAAGGCGGCTGCGCACTGAAGAATCCTTGATGAAGGTATTGCGAATCTTCGCATAGTCGCTCTTGATACCCTCAAGCGTGGAGACTATCTCAGTAAACTGATCCTTGCTGATATCACGCACCACACCGCCAACCTTCACGGCAGAGAAGATAACGCGCCCGCCGGTGGTTTTCTCGAAAATGGTCAGCACGCGCTCACGCAGACGCCAGCAGTGCATGAACAGGCTCTCGTAGCCGAAAGCATCGGCGGCAAGACCCAGCCACAGAATGTGGGAGTGGATACGGGAAAGCTCATGCCAGATAGTGCGCAAGAACTTGGCGCGCTCGGGGATCTCAATATTCATCAGGGATTCCACGGTTTCAGCATAACCGTACGAATGACCAAAGGAGCAAATACCGCAGATACGCTCAGCGATAAAGATGAACTGGTTGTAATCGCGGGTTTCCGTCAGCTTCTCCA
This sequence comes from uncultured Eggerthellaceae bacterium, assembly GCA_964346845.1. Classification (GTDB taxonomy): domain Bacteria; phylum Actinomycetota; class Coriobacteriia; order Coriobacteriales; family Eggerthellaceae; genus CAKUOV01. Next base: position 22,273 of record CAYFWL010000012.1, read on the forward strand.
GACCACGGTGAACGAAGCCGATTTGAGGAATCGCCTCAACGACCTTCTCGTCTTCAACCACCAGGTCAAGATGGAGCGGTTCGGGGAGAACCGGATGCTGAGGACCGAAAGGAATAACCGTTTTCTGACTCATTCCTATTCACCTTCCTTGCTCGCAGCAGCCTTTTTAGCTTTTGCCTCAAATGCCGCCCGCACCTTGGCAGCCTTTTCAGGATCCATAGCGGCAAGCTTAGCTTCCATCTCATCATCGACAGCGGCAGACGTATCAGCCGCAGCTTGAGCAGCCTTTGCGGCCTTTGCAGCCTTAGCCGCCGCAATCTTTGCCTCTTTCTCACGCGCCTCTTTCTGAGCGGGAGAAAGAACAGACATGGGTGTTGTCATGCTGACATTGTAGAAGTGACCCTTGAAATCGATGGCAATACCCTCAATATTGGCACCGAACAAGTCATGGGCCTCGTTTTCAAACACAAAGGCTGCCAAGAAATTATTGCTTATCGAAGGAATTACCTCTTCTTTGGTCAATTTCTCAATCTTGTAATTGACCATGACGTTGCCCTCGAGCCAGGAATACACAACGTCGAACACACCCTCATCAACGGTAACGCAGTGCATTTGCACAAAACGAGAACCAGCAGCCTTCTTTGCGTCAGAAAGAGCAGGAAGCTCACTTAACGCAATAGTGTTCATTTCGGTTTTAAGTGCCATCGACTTACTCCTCCCCTCTATCCTTGGGCGCAGCGCCCTGAGCTTTTTCTTCAAGAATGCCCACAGCCTCAACAACGGCATCGATGAGAGCTTCAGGGCGAACAGCGCAACCAGGCGCATAAACATCAACGGGAATAGCCTGGTCAACGCCGCCAATAATGTTGTAGCAATCGCGGAAAACACCGCCGCTGCACGCGCAGATGCCACACGCGATGACCACCTTGGGCTCAACCATCTGATTGTATATTTCACGTACGACAGAAATGTTCTGCTCGTTCACGCCACCGGTCACCAAGAAGATGTCGGCATGCTTGGGATTACCGGTATTGATGACCCCAAAACGTTCGGCATCAAAGCCAGGGCACAAGGTCGCAAGAACCTCGATATCGCAACCGTTGCAGCTTGAGCCATCGTAGTGGATGACCCAGGGAGATTTTGATGCAAAAGACATTCAATCAACCCCTTTACAAAAACATCAGGAGGGCAAAGTTAATTGCACCCGTAACGAGAGCCACTATCCAGGCCGACTTCAGCATTGACTGCCATTTAACGCGGGCAAAGTTGTTGTCGATAAGGATTTCCAAAAACCATGCAGCAAGCGCAACCACGATTGCCAAAACAAGGGAGAGCGGATTGCTCCAGATGAAGAACATGCCTACCCAGCCGAGGAACAGCACGTTTTCGACCCAGTGCATGATCTCGACCTTAGCAAGGGTCGGACCGCTCATCTCGGTGGTCATGCCACGAACAATCTCTTGGTGCGCATGATGGGACATCGAGATGTCAAAGGGGGACTTGCGCAGTTTAATGGTCAAGATGAAGAGCAGGCCGACGAAAATCAACCACGCACGGCAGATTATAGGGGTTTCAACACCGAAAAGCTCACCGACATTGAAGGTTCCCGATGCGAGATAGACACCGACCGCGAGGATCAAAACCATAGGCTCATAGGCCATGACCTGCATGATTTCGCGGTTAGCACCTACTTCCGCATAGGGAGAGCGAGAGCTGTAGGCAGCGATGATGAAGAACAGGGCGCCCATGGTGACCAAGAAGATGCTCAGCAAAATATTGCCGCCGGAAAAGAAGATGCCACCAGCAACAAGAGCGAACACCAGAGCAGCCGTCACATAAACAGACTCTGCACCATTCGTGGATACGTCGTCTTTGGAGAGCAGTTTGCGCACATCGTAGTAAGGCTGCAGGACAGGAGGTCCCACACGACCCTGCATACGCGCGGAAATGACGCGATCTAAACCACTCAAGAAGCAGCCCAAAACAGGGGCGAGAAGAGTAAATGCAACAATGCCGATAAGCGTCGCAAGCAAAGGCGTAATCATAATTCACCCCTTCCCTACAGGCCCATAGTGGCCAGAGCGGACATTACAAAGCACGCCAGAATCAGGACCGTGCAGAATATGGTAGAAAGGCTGTTAAGCTTTGCTTCGCCAAACCACCCTTCCAGATACCAGTTACGTGCGGTGGCAGTAGAAGTGCCCGACAAAGAGTTGGTATATTCACGCTTAGCGTTATCAACACTCACGCCAGACAGGTACACATCAACCCGGCGAGCTTTGGATCGACCCGGACCGGCAAACAGAATGATGAAGACCAAAACCGTCAGAATGACCGCAATGGCCATATTGTCATCAGAGAGAGCCTGGGCCTGAGAAACATTCAGAACAGAGGCGATATACGGCTCAATGATGAATTCGGAGATGAGCGGCATAAAGACGCAGCACACAAAGATAAGAGCAGCCATGAGCGAAAGGGCGATCCATTCAGATTTGTGAACCGTCACCTCGACGTCTTCCACCGTGCCGGCAATACCCGCAAGCTTGCCAATCCATTTTGCCCAGAACATAAAGGTCGCAGCGGAACCGAAGCTCAAGATGAGCAGAAGGATCACATTGCCCGTCTCGGCGAAGGAAACCAGCGCACCCCATTTTGCCATGAGCATACCCAAAGGAGCAATGAACATGCACATGATGCCGATCATCATAAGGCGTGCCAGTTTGGGCATACGCTCAAAGAGCAGGTCCATCGATTCGATATCGCGGCTGCCAATATGATGCTCTGCAGTGCCCACGCACAGGAACAGCAGCGATTTTGCTACGGCATGGAACAACACCAGGAAGGTTGCCGCCCAAATAGCATCGGCGCTTCCGACGCCTGCGCAGGCAGCAATCAAACCAAGATTGGCGATTGTCGAATACGCCAAAACACGCTTTGCGTTGCTCTGGGAAATCGCCATAAAGGAACAGAACAGGAAGGTGAAACCACCAACCAGGATAACCATGGTGGAAGCGGAGACGCACACCGCAAAGAGAGGTGCCATCTTCACCAGCAAGAACACACCCGCTTTAACCATGGTGGAAGAGTGAAGCAGTGCACTTGTCGGCGTAGGAGCAACCATAGCGCCCAGCAGCCAAGTGTGGAAGGGCATCTGTGCAGCCTTGGTCAAACCAGCGAAGGCAAGGCAGATTGCCGGAACAGCCACCAAGGTGGGATTTGCCAGGCCCTGTGCCAAGAAAGCATCGAAAGACAGCGTGTTGAAATTGACTGCGGTAAAGTACAGGCCCACCAAGAAACCGATGCCACCCAGCAGGTTCATGATGATCTGACGGAATGAATTGTTGATAGCTTCCTCCGTCTTGGTGAAACCGATGAGCAGGAAGGAGCACACCGTGGTGATCTCCCAACCCGTGAACATCCAAAGCATGTTGTTGGAGCACACAATGAGATACATTGCGGAAAGGAAGATGAACATCAGCGCAAAGAAGTACGGGCGACGATCCTTCGTCCCCTCGGGCTCATGCTTCTGGAAATCCTCCATATACCCCAGGGCATACACACATATGCCCGACCCAATGATGCCGATAATGAGCGCCATCAGGATGATCAGAGGGTCAACGACAAAGCCAGCCTTGACTTCGATGTGATGGGCAATGCCAAGTTCAAATGCGAGCGAACCGGCTACCTGAATCAATGCAAGAACGCCCGCAAGGATGTTCTTGTATTTGAAGGCAAAGCCCAGAATGATGATGGCGATGACAACGCCAAGAACGGTGCAGATCGTATCAACAATCGACGAGCTATACTCAAAGATTTGATGCGAAGTGCCCAGATTCGTAAGCGCAAAAGCAATGGATGCAACAGCGATGACCGCTGCTGAAACATACACGATGCCTTTGCGAGCACCATTCCCTTTAACCACGGCAAGCACTGCTGCAGCAAGCAAGGGGAACAGTATGAGAAAGCCAATGAGCGTCACGAGCGATTCTCCTTCTCCCATCGAATACGGTGTGCGATTGCACGCACGTACCTTAGCAAAAAGGTGAAGAAAAAAAAGCTCATATCGGCAAAGGATAGACATCTGGCGGGTAAAAGGAATGCAATTATGAGCAAAATAAGCCAACTGCGACTATTTTCACCGAAAGCTGAGAGAGGAGCAGCGCCACGAACAGAGAACATGTCGAAAACCTTTTTCCGTTAGCGCCTAATGGGAGAGAGCGCTTCCTCAAGACGCTGAAAGCCTGTTTCGATCGCATTCTCATACCCATCGATAGTTGTAACGGCGACAATAGCCTCGCCTTCACAGCAATCGCATCCCATGCGATAAAGGTCAACGGCTTGTTGGATATCGTCAAGTTCGCCGCCTGAAACGTAAGGCACGAGCGAGCGGGCACTGTCGATGATTGTCTGAAGTATCTTTCTATCACGCTCATCCCCCGACAGCAATT
>CAYFWL010000013.1:0-26269 GCA_964346845.1 uncultured Eggerthellaceae bacterium
GCCCTTCTAGGGCCGATGATCAAGCCACCGGCTAGGCCGGTGGTCATGACTGCATCCTTGTCGATAATCTGCTTCGGCATGGTGGTATCAACATCTTTTCTCGATATGAACAGTGTTCAATGAACTATGTTCATTATAGGGGTGAACGGATTCGCGTCAATAGGGATTGCAGACAGCATTTCTTTTTTACCCAGAGTTTACAGGGACCTGCGCCCTTCAGGAAAGCACCCTTAGCGCCGCTTCTTTGGAGCTGGCAGGTGCGGAAGCATTGCAACAACCACCTCGGCGATATGGGCAGGATCTTCACTATCGACGAGCAGCAGGGGTTTGGCGCCCTCATAGGGAATCTGCTCTTGCGGGAAGGCGTTACGCGAGGCCGGTGTATCTTTCAACAGGAAGCGGTCATCGTAAACTCCCCCAAAAAGAATCCCCCCGCTGTAGAGCAGGTATTCGCCCATCATCTTTCGGTACGTGATGGACGGGACGCCCTCAAGGAGGCCGAGAACGTATTCCAGATAGCTTTTGTCGCTTGCCATGATGCCCCTTATAACGCTGCTGGTCTCATTGTCGTGCTGGCTCTACCTTGTCGAATCCATGCTGATCATTATAGCGCGAGGGGGGAAAGAGTGCCGCTTTCGCGCTAACGTGATGATCGTGTTGATGTGTCCGACCTTCCTCTCACACCGCCGAAAAGCGTCTCTTCAGCGGCACGTCAGCTGCTTTTTTTGGTTCTCTCCGGTGCTGTGGTTGCGTTTCTCATCGGTCTCTTTTGGAGCCGATCGGTTCTGAGTGGAGATTCGGTAAACGATACTCACATCACGACACAGTATGCGAATCTTTCGGTTGGCGTTGTCCTGGCTGGTTTTGCGCTTGCCTTTCCCAAAAAGATTAACCAAGACGCCTTCTATGATGCCTTTTATGCTCTTCTCGCGCCCATGCGGGTGGCGTTTTTGTTCTTGCCCCCCTCCTTATGGGAGTGCACGAGTCTTTGATATGCCGATTAATCGCTTCGGTTTATGGTGCATTTACCGTTCTTATCTGGTATTACGCTGCTGTTGTTGCTTTCGACAACTATACGCTGGGTTTTGTGTTGTCTTTTTGTTTACGCGCGGTGTTTTCATCGTTTCGCGGCTGATTGGGACGGGGTTCGGTTTTCTGATGGCGCTTATGCCTCATGAGATTGGAAATGCCGTTAGGGCTGTCGCACTGGTGGCAGTGCTCTTGCTCCTTTTGCTCCTCGCCTTGTTTGCCTATCTCCAAAAAACGTCCCGGGGAAAAAATGATGAGTGGGAGCAGTTCATTGTTGATAGCCCCACGCTCGTAGATACCGAAGGGGAAGAGAAACCAGCTGCGGGGGAAAGCGGTGTGAACGATTCGCCTGCGCACGACCCGTTCGCTTTGTCGTGCCAGAGAGTTTCCCGTGATTATGGCTTGACGAAACGACAGGCCGAAGTTCTCCCCTTATCTAGTGCGTGGGCGCTCTGCGAAATATATCGCCGACAGCTCAATGGTTTCCGAGAGCACGGTGCGCTCCCCTATACGCGTCATCGTGGAAAATACAGGGCTCCACTCGAAAGAGAAAATCATCGATTTGATTTCCTCTCGAAATACCTTAAAGCCAGGTTAATTGCCGTTTTCTTCTTGCAAGCACATTGTTTTCTATGAAGGGATATACCCTTGCTATCCTTGTGCTATGTGCTGCTGGCGAGGCCTAAGCTTCGGCTTTATTTTTGGACCGCGCTGAGACTGCTTTGTGGGGAGGGTATCGAAAATCCGTACCAAATGGTGCGGTTTAATGCGGAAGATGACACCATACTTGCGCTCGCTATTCGAGACGGCCTTGAATCTCTCTATCGAATGTGCATCTATCCATGACTTCGAGAATGAATCATCCCCGTGCCGCTTCGTCGCATCAATCCTTCTGGCGTGCGATAATATAAAGATATGGCTTCTTGTTGGCCTGTGACTGCGAGGAGACTTCTATGGGAGGAGAGATCGCTCTTATTGCGCTGGTGTTTGCGGCGGTTTTGCTTGCTGTCTCGTGCATCAGGCAGCCGGACAACGGCGGTAGTGGAAGCGGCACGTCTGGGTCGGATTCTGGTGGCGGCGCTCCAAGCGTTCCGGGGAGCATCGATTTCGAGTCGATCGAGTTCTACGAGGTCGGCATGATGGCGATACACGATTCCTTCCAGGCCCTTCGCACTTCTGCAGGCGTGGAGCTTACTTACTATTTGACCCAAGCGGGCAAGGAGCGGAATGAGTGGGAGGTCCTGCGCCGTATCGAGGGCGACCAGGACCTTTATGATCGGATTGCGACCCTGCTTTGGGAAAATCGGGTTGACCGCTGGGATGGCTTTAGCGGGTCGGCCAAGAACGTGCTGGACGGCACCATGTTCTCCTTTTGCGCCGAGCTTTCTGATGGCGGTTCGATCAGGGCAGACGGATCCAACATGTTTCCCAAAAGCTATGGCGCCTTTACCAAAGCCTTCACCGAGCTTTTCCGCTACGGTCGAGTCGAAGAGGTTCGTTTTGAAGGCAACGGCTACTCGTTGGAGCTGCCTGAAAGCTGGGTGGGGAACGTGACTGTCGATTACGGGTCGGGTCCTTCTTTCGTGATGATGTCCGATGAGCGCCGCGTGCACCTGTTCGGCATTGAGCACGCTGGCGGGCGCTACTACGACGACAAAGAAAACTATACCTATCGGGGCTTATTCGCCAAGGATGGCGATCCCGGCGCGGACGGAAGCTTCTACCTGTACCTGCGCGAGAGTGGAGGCTTTTCGGGCAATGAGAACGCGCTCACACCTGCGCAAAGGGAAATCCTGCAGGCCCGCGATGCCGACTATCAGGTGATTCTCGACAGCATCCAGCCCGCTGAGGGCTACGAGGTGATCCTCGAAGGGTAGGGAGTGCTCTGCTCGTTGGCGTGTGTTGCATTGTTCGGCGCCTCTATGTTTCGGATGGGAGGAAGCGAGCGGGTTTGTGCTGGTGTCGGTTTTGCTCGCAGCCGTTCCTGCGCTCCTCGCGCGGATTCTTATCGAAGGTCTTGTGTGATTGTTCTTGCAGGTCAGATCTTCTCGCCTGAGTTTCTTTAGCCTTTGCCGCTTCGCGCTTGGGGTGCGCTCGGGGTGAAAACGTAGGTTTTGATTGTTCTTTGCTGAGTTCACCGTAACCGTAAACAGGGCGCGATTTATCCATCGATACGCTCCGTGCAGCATCGGTCGTTCCGAAGGCGACAAGGCGAAGTGGCGCTATATGGATAGACTATCGCGAGTGGGGCGCAAACGACACGGTCGAGCGAAGGGCAAAGAAAAGCGTTTTTGGCGCTTAAGGGGAGACAGCTGGAATAGCGCAAGCCGGCGTCAGCAGGCGCCTGACCTGCAGCCGGCACCCGGTTTGCTTCCGCGCTTGAAAGAGACAAAGACGCATATGCTTCACGCCCTCAAGAAAAAGGAGCGGAAAAGCCGGCGTGATTTTGGTGCGAGAGTCTGGGATGGATGAAAAGCGGCCGAACTCCTGCCTCCTTGCTTCCTCAACGAACGGCAGGCTCCTTTTTGGCCCGCTTCGTTTTTTTGAAAGCTCTTTTGCGGTTGATCTTCTTATGGAGGTATCCTGCGGTCATGAGGGGATGCCTGAAAATCATGCGAGGAGCCCCATAGCGCATGATTTCTTTGATTCCTGTACGCATGGTGGGTTCATAACAATGAATTGGACAGTCTTGGCAGTTGCCTGTGTGCTCGTAGACGCATTGAGCGGTTCGTTTAAGGGAATAGGAAACGGTTTTGTCGCACAAAGCGCAAACGCCGCGCTCATTGCGCGCGACGCTGCCGTGTTTTTTCTTGCAGAAAATGCTGGCCATCGCATAGAGCGTCGCCTCGTCCTGCTCTTGTCTTTGTTCCAGGCTTGCTGCCATGCTTCCTCCCCTCATAGCCTACATCTCAAAGTTTATCAGAGTTCCAAAAGGGTTGGTTTCGTTGGCGGAGGCCTTTTCGGGGGTTCATTTCTCCAAATATTCTTCGCCCATAGACATTTTTCAGTGGATTGAGAGCGCCCACTCAGCGTTTTACCAGGTTGCAAAAACTTTGCGCTGGAAAAATGCCTATGGACGGCGTGAATTTGGATATATCCCCACCTTTTCGTTAAGAAAGGTCGCAAATGTCTATGAACGTTGAAAATTTGGAATAGGCAGTGGCGAAGAGGGGCAAAACGTTGGGGATTCTCGTGGCGCGCAGGAAGGGGCAGGGGATAGTTCTTGCTTCGAGGAGGCCAAAGGCGCATCGGCTTCGAAAAAGTGGGTGAGTGCGCCTGCTTCAAGAGGGCGGCGAAGGCTCCCGCTTCGGGGAGGGGTGCGAAAACAGCTGCCTCGAAGGGGGCGGTTTCCCTTGCCTCGCCTTCGTGCTTCAACTTGACTCCTGGCACAAGAGGCCTTGGAATGGAGCTCCATCCCAGGGTCAGGGGACGCATATACCGACAGGCATATGCGTCCCGCAACTCCCGTTCCAGGGCCAAGCTCAGGGGGCATCCAGTTTTCCTGTTCCCCTTTGCGGAGTGTTTTGCTTTGGCGGCAGCCTTCGCTTTCATCAGCTTTTTGGTGCCTTTCGCTGATTCGAGAGCTGTTTTAAGCTCCCCGTGTTTTTCCTGCGCTGACGGCAGGGGGCGAATATGTGCGTGATTAATCTGCTCCGATATGGCAAAATACAGATTCACCTGTCAACCGTATTAAGGGAAGAACGACTATGGGCAAGCGTGACATAAGGCGTAATAAGTTTATCCAATCCTTGAACCCCAACAAGGAATGGAAGCTTTGGGATGCGAATGCCCAGCAGAAACGCGTTGCACGCATCATCGGCGTCTTCTGCCTGTGCATGTGTCTCTTGGCGCTGCTCTCTCCGATTATGGGTATTTTTGACTTTGTGACTATCATGGCGTTTTTCGTTCTGGTTGTGGTTTCGGCGATTGTTTTAGTGGCATATATGTTTATCGTTACCATAAAAAACGAAAAGAGGTGACATGCTGTTGCCCCTCTGCCGCGCTGCTTGGGCGGTGCGTTGGGTGGGAGCCCGGAGCAGTTCCGCTCGTTTCATCGAAGCGAAGATGCTTTTACGGTCTATGCGCTATGGATGCCGTTTTCTTCGACATAGACGATACGCTTTATGACCAGGCGCTGCCTTTTGCCCGTGCGGTGCGAAGCGTGGTGGGGGATATTCCTGGCGTTTCGGCAGATGAGCTCTACCAGGCGAGCCGTGCTCATTCGGGTGAGGTTTTCGGAGCGTATGGGAGGGGGGAGCGCCCGACTGAAGAAGCCTACGTGCGCCGCATGTGCGAGACGTTGGCCGATTTCGGTAGGAACATCACCGTTGATCAGGCTCGGGCAATCCAGCGCCTCTATTCCCTGGCAGATGCGGGCACCTTGTCCCTTTCTGAGACGATGGCGGATGTTTTGACTTGGTGCAAGCTTCACGCGAAACGTGGGGTGGGGCTTATCACGAACGGAGCGTTCGAGCGCCAAATGGGCAAGGTCCGCGTGTTGGGCTTGAATCGCTTTGTCGAAGATTCCCACGTGTTTGTTTCCGAGGCGTGGGGTGTTGCGAAGCCGGATGCCCGCATTTTCGAAATTGCGTGTGAGCATGTGGGTGTGCGACCCGAGAACTCCCTTTATGTGGGAGATGCCTACGACATCGATGTGCTTGGCGCCCATGACGCGGGTATGCCTGTGATCTGGTTTAACAGACGTGGCCATACGATTCTCGTCGGGTTGTCGGAGCGCGCCCCTCGGTGGACGGTCGAAAGCGAACATGAGCTTTTGGAGATAATCAAGCGCCTCGTTTAAGGGCTGGTGGATGCCTTTATCCGCACTCGGGTTTCGAGCGAGGGTGCTTCTGGGCGCAGGGTATGTGCGATGCCAAGAAACCGAGATGCGGAATCCGAGCGGAAGGCGGTTAAATCTTCTGTAAAGGCGCTATTATAGAACGCGTATGTCTTCAGGGAGCCTTTTATGTCACAACTGCAGCGGAGAAATAGCACACGAAATGCTGCGCCTACTCGGCGGCCAATGAGTGGAGCACGGCAGTCATCTGCTCGACAGAGGCGTTCGGCGGATAGCGCTCGGAGGGCACGTCCAGCGAGCGACTTCCGGCAAACGCGCGGTAGTCGATCTCGCTCAGGTAGGCGTTATACCCGGGAGACTCAATCGGTGGTAAGGACGTTCCCCTCTGCTTTTGGCGTGGATATTCGCCTGCTGATAGCAGCGCTCGTCATCGTGCTTTTGATCGTTTTTGGTGTGCGCAGCTGCGCCAGTTCTGCACTTGAGGGATCCTCTGGCGACGTCGTAGGGGGAGTTTCTGGGGTTCTCCAGGGCGATTCTCCTGATGAAACACCTCAAGAAGCAGCCGAAGGTGAAGAGTGGGATGCTGGTGTTGCGGTGCTGTACTCGTTGCTCGAAAGTGAATATGCTGATACCTTGGTAGAGGCTGCGCAGACGGATGACGATGTGGCTTGGATAATTAAGCATGCTGCCGATTATGCAGTGGATGGAAGCTATGTGCAGTACAAGTTGCTCCGCTTGGCAGCGAAAGAGCCTGAAGCTCGCTTTTTTGTTCGCGCGTGGCCTGAGCGTTACCCGAGCGAGGAAGGGGAGGCTTGCGACAGCGTTTCTGCTGGTAGTTTGCCACTTTTGTATCAGTGGGACGTGCGTTGGGGATATACGCTTTACTGTAACACCACCTTTGCCCTTACGGGTTGTTGCCCTACGGCGCTGGCTATGGTGTATCAGGGCATTACGGGAAAATCGGATATGACGCCTTACGACATGGGCCGCTTGGCAGACAGTCGCGGCTACATGGATGAATTCAACGGAACAAGTGATGCATTTCTTACCGATTGTGCATATGAACTGGGGCTTTCATGCAGTCGAATCGATGTTTCGAATGGGTCTTTGGTAGGTGCGCTTCGTTCTGGCGCGGTGCTTATTTGCAACGTGGGTCCGGGAGATTTTACGACGGGCGGTCACTATATCGTGCTCCACGGATTAGACGGGAGCGGTCGTGTGTTGGTGAATGACCCCTTCTCTGCAAAGAATTCTGCGAAACCATGGGATGTCGATACCATTATCGGTCAGACAAAGGCACTTTTTTCTTATACGGCGGCATAAGGCTGAGAGGGATGTGGTGTTCTGTTTATGAACGTCAAGCAGCTTTTAGATGATGCATCCTGGTTTATAAAAAACTCTAATTCTGGTTCAGAATTGCAACAAATAAAAGATAGTTAGCATGGAGGCTCTTCAGGATTTTTTGCTTGGACTTTCGGCCAAAAAAGCAAGATGGCTGAGGGACTAAAGAGGGAGGATGGGCGTCTTCAGAAGGAGTTCCTTGCATGTCAGGAGATCTCGCCCATCATCCTATTTAAGAGTAAACAACTGCTACATAATACCATATCGCCTATCTTTTGATTATAACGTCTATTTGCTATCTGAGCGTCTCAATTTTGATGCCCCATGCATTCCATTCTGAAACAAAAGATTAGTGTTAAAGTACTGCCGGGCTCGCCAAGAAGGCTCATTATTCCCCATGGGGCGCCGAATGGGAATCTTATGAGTACAACCATCTCATTTTCCGCGTAGTTGAGTTCTTATGTGCAAATCGTTCCGCGAATGCGTTTAGCATTCTCTTATTACAAAGGCCATTTGATCTGCGATAACGTTTCTTGTTTTTCGTCTTACGCGGCGGCATAAGGCTGAGAGGTCCTAGCTGAGCAGCGAGAACGCCGCAAGGGCGGCTATGAGCGACAGGGCGACAGCGCGAGTGAAGTATTGGCCCCTGGAGGCAACGCCCTCTTGGGGGTCCTCCTTTGGAGGCAGCGCTTCAGCAGCTTGCATTTCGTCAACTATCTCGTCAACGCGCCGCAGCGATCTTCTGATCAGGCTTTCTAAGAGCTCCTCCCAAACCCTGATACTTTTCGCAAAGCCTCCTCTCTTTCGTTTCAGGGAGGTCGCCCCTTCGTTTCTCAAGAGGTCGCCAAACTCATCGATAAGAAGGGGAAAGGTGGTCAACGCTATCTGAAACGCAATCATGAATGCGTCGCTTTTTACTCCCAGCTTCCGCAGGGGCCTCAAAGCGGAAGACAGCGCGCGAACGAGGTCGGCAAAGGGCGTGCAATGCATAAATGCAATGCTTATCGTCATCATGCAGGCAAGGCGCAAGGCCATCGTTGCGGTGTTCACAAGGGGCTCAAGGTAGAGCGAGAAGCGTCCCAAAGAAAAAAGTGGCGTCTCATAGGTGCCGTAGAGAAGCTGAGCGACAAGTGCGACGACGAAAACGAAAAGCAGGGGCTTGAGCGCTGCGCTGACCTCCTGGGCTGTCACGCTTGTTGCGTAGGCGGTGCCGATTGCGATAAGGGAACAAGCCGCAAGAGGGCCGGCTTCGGCTGAAGCGTAGAGCACGATGAGATACAGGCATAGACAGAGGAACTTGCTCGGAAGGTCCAGAGAGTTCAAGGACTTGAGGCGTACCCGGTGCGCGTCATCACGAAACGCCGCCTGCGTCATCATCGCATCTCCTCTTTAAGGAGGCGGGCAAGCTTGCGGGCAATCCAGCCTGTTATAGCTCCGGTGATACAGGCGGATAAAAAGAGCACCGGTGCAGCCGCCCAGACCGCAATCGAGCCCAGCATCATGCTTGCCACTACAAGTTGCCCTGCATTGTGAAGGATCGCTCCTCCGATAGCGATGAACGAAGGGTTCATTATAGGGATTTTGCACAAGAGTGCCATACCGAGTGTTGCGAGAAAGGTTCCTGCGGCCGAGTAGGGAATCATTACGAGCGACGAGAAGAGGAATCCCACAACAAGCACTTTGATGACGGCGATACAGGCAGCACTTCTTCCATCAAGGGAAAGAAGCGCTGCGAGAATAATCGCATTGGGAAGTCCGAGCTTAACGCCAGGAAAGGGCAGGGGCAGGGGCAGCGCTGTTTCGATAAAGCCGAGTGCGAGGGCAAGGGAAGAGAGAAGCCCCGTGTAGGCCCAGAAGCGCGCTTCTTCAAGGGAGGTTTTTTCGTATGCTTGGCGGATGATCGTCATTAGCGGCTGAGCGTATCGGGGGTGTTTACGGTGGGTGTTGAAGAGGCGCTGTCATCCCGTATTTCAATCCAGAGCTGATGGGGCAGGCAGATAATCTGCTGCCCTTTAACAGAAATCGCCCCCTGCTTTATACAGGTATGATGGGGGCAATCAGAGCTTTCGACGCGCACCGATCCGTCTTTGACACTGATTACGTTTGTCCCCAGATGAGGCGAAGCAGCTTGGTAACGCGGGGGTTTACCGGCTTTTTCCCAATGGGGCCACCAAGGGAGAAGAGCACTTCCTCCAAGGCACCGAAGGGGCAGATGAAGGAGCAGTACACGTTCTTTCCCGTTGCAAGGATGAGCAGGAAGGTGCCAAACACCAGGATATACCAGCGAAGATAATCGATGATGCTGGGCCATTCGAGAGAGAAGAGGGCGAGAAGCACGGTGAGCGTGATGAACTGAGCTGCTAAAAAGCCCATAACCACGATTGAGTACAGGCGACAGAGCCAAACAAGCTTTTTCTGCTTTGAGAAGCGTGCGCCGATTAAAGCAAGTATCAGCATGACTAAAACAAGCACATCGAGGAGCCCAACTTTCATCGTATTGTCATGGGGGGTTACGGCGGTGTGCAAATAATGTTCGCCCAGGTAGCTTACGCCTGCCTGTACGGCTCTTGTAGCGGCATTTGACGAAATGGTTGCATGGCTTACGGCGTCTACATTGCTGGTGATGCTGAAGCCGTCCTCAATGGGATCGTTAACGAAGTTCTTCTTGAAGAATGACGCTCCCAAAAGCTTCCGAAAATAGGAAGGGGTTTCCCCTTGGGAATAGGCGCGGGCATCCAGGACCTGCCCGTCCTTGCTTACCAATGTTGCCATGACGATGTCAGACTGGTAGCCATAATGGCTGGTCAAAATCAAGTATCCCACCTCTTCTTCCTGGAGGAAGACCTGGTAAACCGTGGGGTTCTCGTGAATAAGCTCAGAAGAATCGAACTGGCTGTATTCTTTGAGAAACGACTCGTCAAGAGGTTCGTGGTGGGCGCAGTTCACGGCAAAAAGCACAGCGATAAGTGTGCATCCTAGGGTAAAGATGATGTTTCGAGGGGCCTTAATCCATGATGGCCGTTGCGTGGGGGAAGGCATTACTCCTGCGTCTTTCTTATCCAGGTATTGTTGTCGTTCAGGAAATTCAGCACTTTCCGCGCGAGAAGCGCTTCTTTGAGCTGGTCTTCTCCGAAATCGGGCTCATTCAGGAGGGTGCGAACGTATTGATCGCGATACTCCTTCTTGTAGGTGGCGATATCGTTGTCACTCACGCTGATGCTCTCAATTTCGGCAATAGAGTAAATGAGGGCATTTTCCAGGGCGGTCCTTATCAGGTTCGCTTTACAAAAATCTTCCAGCTGATCTTCGGTGATATCGTTGATATAGCAGAATGCGCCGACGGATTTCATGCCAACTTTGAGGCCTTCACGTAAATCCCTTTCGGCGCGTTTTCCTTCAAGCTCAACGACTTCTTCATCGATAAGATAATCTGATCCCTCGATTGCAATGTTGATAATCTCGTTCAAAAATGCTGATTCATCAGGTGCTTCAACGATAAGACCTACATGTGCGCCGGGTGTGAAGCTCGTGAGAACATCTTTCATGACTCCTCCAGTGCTGGCTTTGTTAACAAAGTTGAAAGTAAGCGCCAAAAGCCCCTTTCCTGAGAAAGAGGCTTTAGTTTGCTTTGCCGAGCGTTAGGCTTCTGTGGAGTCCTTCGCTGCTTTGGGTGCGCCGAGGCGAAAACCGATGATGCCCAAAATCACCCCAAAACCACCGAAGAAGAGCAGTCCCATGGCAGAGGACTGGGTTTCCACTTCTAAGGTACTGGCGTAAGCCCAGTCAACGCCAAAGCCAACAGCGAGAAGACCGACAATCCAGAGGACGCACACGCCAACGAACTTGCCGAGAGGAAGATCGGCCTTTTTGTAGTGGAGGATTACCAGTGTGGCAGCGACACCGATGAACACGCCAACGAGAGAATAGACAGCCATTTTTCATCCTTCCTTAAATGTCTTTACGCCAGAAATCAGTGAGGGTCTGAGCATCGGGTATGCCACCGTAGCCGAAGAAGCCATCGAAGTAGCGCGCGATGCTGTTGAAACCGGGTACGCGCGTAAGGATGCGCAGGACGTCATGGTGCCAAAGTTGCGGCTTGTTGTAGGGGCAAACACCAATACAGATGCCGCAATCGTTGCCGTTTAAGGGCAGGTACCAGTTAATCAGGCATTTCTGGGCATCGAGGTAGTATTTTTTGACGCCCGCCTGAGCACACAGATTCTGAGGCTTGTTTTCGGGATCATTAATTGAAAGATGGGTGATTGCTTGAGTGGGGCAGCTGTCAGAGCACATCTGGCACGCTTCGCAAAATTCGGTGACGCCAAAGGATTTCGGCTTGTCATATTCGAACTCGCAGTCAGTGTACACCTTAGCCAGACGGACGCGGGGGCCAAACTCTTCGGTCATCAGGATGGAGATGCGGCAGCCTTCACCCAGGCCAGCGCGGATTGCCTCCGCGACGCTTGGGGAAGCGTTGTTACCCGCATGATAGGTGTTGTAGCCCAATTTGCGCAGGAACATCGCTAGGCGCAGACTCACCTCGGCCATACGTGAGTATGCGGTGTAGGTAGCACCGGTTTCAATCATAGAGCCAGAGGCTTGAAGCATTCGTAGTCCATCTCAAATGCAAGGACGATGACGGATTTTGGTGTGAATCCGAAGTCCATGGGGCGGTTGATATCAACCTTGTCGGCGATAAGCTTGCCCTGCAGGTCGGTTGGCATTGCGACCTCGGTCTTGAAGACGAAGCGCTCATCGTAAGGGGCGATGCCTACCAGGTCGGCACCGAAAATGCGTGCGGCCTTCTTGGTTGCATAGGCGGCCTGCTTAGGACTATCGAAGGCGAACTTCTCGGGGGAAACGTCAAAGAAGCCCTTGCCGCCGTTGGGGAAGCTGTCGCTTTCCTGGGCATACATGCTCAAAGGGACCAGCTTGCCGTCGGGAAGCTCCAGGTGGCAGCAGCTGTCGTAGGAGCGGCCAGCGCCCGTTACGCTTGCGCCCAAAAGGTTGTAGGTTGCCTGACCGCCGTATTCCAGCGCGTAGTCGAGTTGCGTGTAGCCGGGATCTCCGTATTTAAAGGGAGTCTCGTTGTTCTTGCCGCTCCACTGGTCAAAGAGTTCCTGGTTGTCGTTTTCGTCAGCAGGAATCATGCCGCGGGGGACCAGGCGTGCGCGCATGAATGCGACGTTTTTGACATCGAATCGCTCGAATTTCGCGGGATCGATTTCGATCATCTCGTCAATGCTGTTATACGTTTTTGCTTCTGCCTTTTGGATATCTGTCGTTGAATTGAGAATAGATGCCATGCCGATGCCTGCGCTGGCAAGAGCACCTATTTTCAGGAAGTTGCGTCGGCTAAGACCGCCGATGCTGGTTTCATCGCTAAGCATTCTGAGCCCTTTCGTCTCAATGACCCGGGCGACTTCTTCGCCCCTCCTGTTGCCTATTCTTCTGAACAAAGGTCAAAAAAGCATGTACTCAACGGGGGTATATCCCCATATGCCCCCACAGGGGGTAGGCGAACCATCAGGTGTTTAATGAATTAACAGGAGAATAAGGGTATGATATGCCCATCGATTTTGATAAAGAATCTGATGGAGGGGTAGAGGGGATGGTAGACAGCAACGGGCTTCCCAAGGTGAAGCAAGCTATCAAAACGGCTCTGCCCCTCGACAAGCACGCGATTTTCGCAACGGGCGCGTTTGCTCTGTTCTATATCGAACACTTCAATGTCTTCAATAATGAGAACCTGATTGAGTTTATCTTAGGTGATCTGAATATACCCTTCATGAACATCAATCTTGTTTCCTCTCTTGCCACGTGCCTCGGATTTCTTACGCTCATCATTTTCTATTCCCGCAAACGATTCCAGATTAATTCCCTTAAGGGCCTTGCCGTGTGCTGTTGCATGATTATCGTGTCGCCACTGCTCTGGAGCGTGTTGCGCTCTTTCTCGGAGCTGGGGGCGTTCAGCCTTATGGGACTTGCGCTTTTCTCCTTTGGCCATCTGTGTTTTCTGCCCTCGATGGTGAAGAACTTCGCCATCGCCGGCCCTGTTAGATCGTTGGGTATGTATGCGCTGGCTTTGGTTGCCAGCTCATTTTGCCGACCTTTCTTGGCTCAAGCGCCGAGCATGCTCTTGGTGGCTGTTATCATGGCCACACCGGTTCTCATGTGGATTCTTTTGCGGGCGGCCAACAAACATGCGCCGATCAAGCTTGCCTACAAGTTTGACAAAAAGTCATACATTCCTAAAACCTTGGTCGTCACCCTTATCGTCTGCGGCGCACTCTCGGGATTAAGCGCGGGGCTTGGCGCACGCGGAATGGGCTCTATCGGCGTTAGCCTGTTTATTCAGGCAATCTGCGTGGCCTTCATGGTGATCTTTCTTGTAGCACCGTCCCGCATGCACTACAACCGCCTCATCTTCTTTATTGCTATGCCCCTTATGATATACGGGGTTGCTTTGCTGACGGTCGGAGGCGAGCTTGGTTTGACCTTTGGTTTTCTGGTCTATCACTTTGGCTATGATTTTCTGTATGCTGCCCTCTGGTCCCTGTATGGCTACCTGCTGCGCTACTCCACGTTTAATTATTACTGGCTCCCTATTTTGGCCGCCTTTAGCACCTTTCTGGGAAGAGCGGGCTGTCTTCTTGGCATCAATGGCTTGCTGCTTCTTCCTCTGGGCTCCCGTGTTCTCCCGATTGTGTCGGTCAGCCTGTCTTTTGTGGCTATTTTGATTGCCATAGCGTTTTATGGGCGCAACAACATGAAAAACGGCTGGGGAAGCTTCGCTCTTCAGGACAACCCCTTTGCGCTTGATGACTTTGAGAAGGCCTGTTCAAGTTTGGCAACGGCCGCAGGCCTGACTCCACAGGAGCGAAACGCATTTCTCCTTTTGGCAAAAGGAAACGGGGGGCAAGCTATTGCCGATAAGCTCGTTATCTCGAAGGGGACCGCTAAGACGCACATCAAACACGTCTACGCAAAAATAGGCGTTCACTCCCAGCAAGAAGTTATCGATCTCGTTGAACGGAATAAGAAGATAGAGGTTGATGGTTCGTCCCGCTGATTTGCCGGCGGCGCCGATGCCAAAAGGCGCGGGGGAGCGCTCTACGCCCAGCCAGCTTCCTGCGCATCTGAGATGATCTTGCCGTAGATTCCCTCTTCGGCTTCGAGCCACTCCTCGCGTGACATCTCCCATGCTTCAGGGACGAGGGGCATCTCCTTTAAGCTTTCAAGGATGGTGGGAAACCACGGACGGGGAACCGAGCAGATGAGCTCGTTTTTCTGATAGCAGCGCCGCGCCGTGGTGCCGTGTCCCGTCCCGAGAGGGATATAGTTCACTTTATTGCTGGTGACCGGGTAGGAAAACATCCACGAGCACTGGAAGACAGGTGTCGCTTTTGATTCAAACACTTCGCCGGTTGCGTAACTCATGGCACGCATGATCGTGCCAATCGTATCGATTTCACCGGTGAAGACGACCAGGTCAGGCTCGAAATCCATTACCGAAAGCTTGGAGAATACGATGTAGTTCACTGATCCGGGATGCATGACCGTGTAGTGGGTCATGCAATTGCGGTTGGCGCTTGCATCGCGGAAGATGCCCATGCGCTCGCCGATGAGACCGGCGGCAGCCCACGAAGGCTCATCGCCCATCATGCCCATGGCGCCTTTTCCCATGCAGTTCTCGTTGGAGCGGTCCATGTAGAAGGGAGCTTCGCGTTTCTGCGCCTCGCGGGGCATCTCGCACATGGCAAGTGGGGTATCCAGCGCTTCGATGCCCTGGGGCCTGAAGTACTCGAATTTCACGCCTACAGGCTCGTACTCGAAAGCAAGCTTGCTGAGGGCGGAAAAGTCGGTCGTGCGTGGGGTCATCGCCATGGGAAGTCCTCTCTCGTGATTTCGCCTTGTCGGTCAGTATAGCATGGGGTGTCTGACAGGAAGCGGTTGATGCGTGTGTTGCGCCGCGCTGCGGTGCGCCGCGCTGCGGTGAATCAACGCCCACCATCACCGTAGAGCAGCTGCGAGGTTTTCGGTTTCCCCTGTTTTTCTGAACGACTGCCCTGTTGGGTGTGTTGGGCTCGATCGGTATTGTTGATGGCGGCGCGTTTGCTGAAAATTGCACGTTTATCAGCGGGCTGGCTTACTTTTCTTTGCGATGAAAGCACGTGGGCTCTCAGGACCGACTCCGCAGTAGTGGTAATATGCCTCCATACCGTGGTAATAGCTGCCGTGGGATGAAGAGGGAAGACGAGATTGGAAACTATGGAAAACATAACACGCATCATCGTGACAGAGAACGGTCCTCTCATCGTAGTGGGTGAAGCATCGGTGAGATATATGAGCATCGTGTCAGAGGGCGATAAGCGTTTCTATCGGGAGGAAAGCGAAATCGTGCCGCCGAAAAGCCCCTGGGCGTTGTGCCGGTGCGGGCATTCCTCGAACCCACCGTTTTGTGATGGAAGCCATGTCAAAGCGGGTTTCGATGGCACGGAGACTGCAACGAGGATCCCTTACGCCAAGCGAGCCAAGCGTATTGAAGGTTGCAGAATCGATCTGCTCGACGATTACGATTTGTGCTGTCTTGCGCGGTTTTGCCATACCGATCGAGGCAAGATTTGGGCACTCATGGAGCACACCGATGACCCCGAGGTGCGTGATCTGGTCGTAAAAGCGGCCAATGAGTGCCCGGCAGGGCGTCTTGTTGCGGTGGATCAGGCCAGCGGTGCTTACTTGGAAGACGAATACGAGGCTCCTGAGATTATCGTGCTCAACGATCCTGAGATGAAGTGCGGCGGGCCTCTCTACGTGAGAGGCCCTGTTGAGATCATCGGTGCCGATGGCGTACCGTATGAGCGTCGAAGCAAATACACGCTCTGTCGATGTGGTCTCTCTGAAAACAAGCCCTTTTGCGATTGCGCGCATGCCCATTCTGGATGGCGAGAGCCCGGTTGGCAAAAGGTGGCCGGAGCCTAATTCGTTGCGGGTCCTCCTATGTTGCCGCGAGCGCCCATGTCTCCCATGCCGCCGCGACCGCCCATGCCTCCACCCATCATCTGGTTGGTCATCTCGGTCACCTGTTCGCCGTTAGCGATGACGGTGCCGCCCGTGATTTTGCCGGTCAAGTCGAAGTCAAAGGGGGATTGACAGCTTACATCCACGGTGCCGCCCGAGATGAGGATGCTACCGTTGGCATCGATACCGTCGGTGTCGCCCGATGCCATTCGTATGGTGGTCTCGCCGCCGGTGATTTCAACGACCACATCGTATAGGGAGGAATTTGCGGTTGCGTTCAGGCCGTCATCGGTCGCTTCAACGTAGATGGTGCCACCATTGATCTGGACATAGGTCGATTCGACTCCTTCTTTTGCACTCAGAGAGATGGTGCCGCCATCAATCTGGGTTGCGGTGGTTGCCTGGATGCCCTGTCCTGCTGCGATCACATTGAGTGTTCCGTCCGCAATATAGACGTAACCAACGGTGGTGTCTTCGTCGTTTTCCGCGTGGATGCCGTCACCTTGCGCGTCGATGGTGATGGTGCCGCCCGCAAGGGCGATGCCATCATGTGCTTCCAGGCCGTGGTTTGCGCTGGTAATTTGAAGGGTGCCGCCCGTTACCTTCAGCTCGTCTTTTGAGCTTACCGCATTTTTTGATGAGTTGATTGTCAGCGTGCCTTCGCCGTTTAAGACCAGGTCGTCTTTGGAGAAGATGACGGCATCGGTGTTCGTGTCGCCATCGACGGTGAACTCGTTGGTCACGGAAAGCGTGTTCGTAGAGCCGTCCGTCGTCGTGACGAAGACCTTGTCTGCCGAGACAACATAGATTGCGGGCGTGCTGTCGTTGGTGATGCTCACACCGTTAAGAACGATTTGAACCTTGGCAGAGTCATCGGCCTGAACCTTGATCTGTGCGTTTGTGGCGCTGCCTGAGATGACATAGGTACCTTCTTCGGTGATGGTGATGGTCTGCCCGCTGCTCACTCGGTAATTTGTTGCCGTCGTGATGTCGACCGTTTGTGTGAGGTCGCGGCTCGTGAACATGCTTGCTGTGTCGAGAACGGCGCCCTCTGCGACAACTGCACTCGTGTTGCTCGTGCCCGGGGTCGCTGTGCTCGTTGCACTTGCTGGTACGTTCGTGTTGGACGATGCGCTCGGCTGTTCAGCAGGGGAACAGCCGCTTACGCCTAAGGCGAGCACCGTGCAAAGCAGGGCTGCGGCGATACCTCTTGATTTCAACATATTTTGTCCCTTCTCGTAAAGATGATGGGTGCAGTATGCCAAGCCTTGCTGAAATGACCCTGAAAGATGCGCCTTTGCTTTCAGCTGTTTTTCAGCTGTCTTTTGAAGTCTGACGATTGTGACAAATGACCTGTCCCCTTGTCATATTGTGACAAGGGGACAGGTCATTTGTCACAATTCCTGCTGCGGATTACAATGGTTGTGGGTTCAGGTGAGCTCACAAAGGGGGTCGTATGACTATTCGAGCAGCTTATGCAGTACCGCATCCACCCCTGATCATTCCTACGGTTGGCAGGGGAGAAGAAGCGGGTGTCCAGGATACGGTTCACGCCTACGAACACATCGCACGGCAAATCTGCGAAATAGAACCGGAACTTATTGTGATTACGAGCCCGCACGCGACGCTCTATCGCGATTGGTTCCACGTTTCACCCGGTACCAGCGCGCAAGGAGATATGCATCAGTTCGGAGCCTTTGAAACGGGCCTTACCGTTGCGTACGATTCCGAATTCACAGGACTGCTTAACGACACCTGCGCTGAACTCGGTTTTCCCGCTGGAGCGATGGGCGAGCGTGACTCTCGACTTGATCATGCCACCTATGTCCCGCTGTGGTTTATCGAGCAAGCATATCGTGAAGCGGGAAAGGAGCGGAACTACCAGATTGCGCGCATCGGACTTTCCGGCTTTGATGCCCTTATGCACTATCGGTTGGGGCAGATTATCGCCACATGCGTCAATGAGCTCGATCGTCGTTGTGTATTCCTGGCGAGCGGGGATCTTTCGCACAAGCTAACCGAAGACGGTCCCTATGGCTATGCGGTGGAAGGTCCGGAATTCGATGCACAGATCACTGCTGCTTTCGCGAAGGGCGACTTTCTCAAACTGCTTGCCTTTGACTCTGTTTTTGCTGATAGAGCAGCGGAATGTGGCCTGCGTTCGTTCCAGATTATGGCGGGTGCCCTCGATGGTCTGGCAATCGATGCGAAGCTGCTTTCCTATGAAGGCCCGTTCGGCGTCGGTTACGGCATCGCCTCGTTTGTACCGCGCACCGCCAACGATGGTTTGCTCCTTGAAGATGCTGCTCGTTGCTTTGCGGATGCGTATCGTGCAGCAGAATGCGACAAGGTGGCTTACGCGCGCACGAGGGAAGATGCCTACGTTGCGCTTGCGCGGCGCAGTGTGGAAACCTTCGTGCGAACCGGTAAGGAGCTGAAGCTTGATGCCGAAACAAAAGCTTCGTTGCCAGCGGAGATGTTGGAGCAGCGGGCAGGCACCTTTGTCTCGCTGCATACGTTCGGGCAGCTGCGGGGCTGTATAGGAACGATTGCGCCAACAGGTGAAAGCATTGCAGAAGAGATTATCTACAACGGCGTTCAGGCTGCATCGAAAGACCCTCGCTTTGATCCGGTTAGTGCCGATGAGCTTGATGTTCTTGCAATCAGCGTCGATGTATTGGGTCCAACTGAGGCGGTTTCAGGTCCTGAGTTTCTTGATGCCAAGCGTTACGGTGTTGTGGTGACGAGTGGATGGAAGCGGGGTTTGCTGTTGCCGAACCTCGATGGTGTTGATACGGTCGAAGAGCAGATCTCCATCGCAAAAAGCAAGGCGGGGATTGCCGGCGATGAGGCGTATACGCTTGAGCGCTTCGAGGTGGTGCGCCACGAATGAGCGCCGCATCGTTGAAGCGCCAAGAGCCCCGGGATGCGCTCCCTCTTGTCTCTCTAGCGGTCGATCCCATTGAGAAAAAACCGCTTGCACGTTTTCACCCAGGGTCGCACATTCTTTCGATTGGCTCGTACGGCTGCACCATGCATTGCCCTTGGTGCCAGAATCACGAGATTGCGCTTCCTGAAGACGTGGAAAGCCTGTCACTGCACTTCATAACCCCTGTTCAACTTGCAGATTTAGCGGTTCGCCTCGCGGGTGGGGAAGCGCCGAGCGAGGCTTGCTGAACGTGGTCGTGACGAATGGCATGATTTCCGAGAAGAATCTTCGGGTTCTTCTGCCTTTTGTCGATGCCTACAACATCGATTTGAAAGGATTCACCCAGGAGGTTTACGATGTGTGCGGCGGTAAGCTTAAAACCGTGAAGCGGACGATCGAAATCGCACATGCTGCAGGAGCGCATGTGGAAATCACCACGCTGCTTATTCCTGGCCTGAACGATGTACTCGACGATATCGCACGTGAGGCGGCTTGGATTGCAAGCCTTAGCCCCGATGGCGCAAATATTCCCCTACATCTTACGCGCTTCTTTCCTCAGTACCGTTTTCTCGATGTGCCGGCGACACCGATAGAAACGCTTTATGCAGCTGAAGCGGTGGCGCGTCGCTACCTCAACGATGTGTTGCTGGGAAATGTTTGTCACAATCACGTCTGCCTTTCCCATCGCGCAAACGCTGTCGTTTTTCCGTTTTACGGATAATGGGTGTTCTCGTGTTGACACAGATGTGCATAATAGCCAATACAGCTTGAAGCGCTTGAGTTGAGCGGAATGGAGAATAACGTGAGTGAGATTAAGCACATCCGGAGAGTCCTTGTCGCCAATCGTGGCGAGATCGCTATTCGCATCTTCCGTGCCTGTAATGAGCTGGGCATTCGAACTATCGCTATCTATTCGGAAGAAGACAAGACCTCTTTATTTCGCACTAAGGCTGATGAGGCCTACCAGATCGGCAAGGGTAAGGCCCCTGTTGCCGCCTATCTCGGCATCGATGAGATTATCGCGCTGGCCAAAGCGAAGGGCGCTGACGCGATTCATCCGGGCTATGGCTTCCTCTCGGAAAACCCAGATTTCGCGCAGGCATGCGAAGATGCCGGCATCGAATTCATCGGGCCAACGGCAGAGATGATGAATCGGCTGGGTGACAAGATTCAGTCCAAGCTGGTTGCCGAGGAAGTGGGCGTGCCGACAATTCCCGGCATCGAGAAAGCTATCGAAAGCGATGAAGAAGCCGTTGCGTTTGCGAACCATTGCGGCTATCCCATCATCCTGAAAGCCGCAGCGGGCGGCGGCGGGCGCGGTATGCGCGTCGTGCGTGACCCCGAAGACCTGATCAACGAGTATCACACCGCCAAAAGCGAGGCGGCTAAAGCTTTTGGCAACGATGATATCTTCATCGAAAAATACATAGAAAACCCCAAGCACATCGAAGTCCAGATTCTCGGTGACAAGCAGCGCAACCTGGTCCACCTCTTTGAGCGCGACTGCTCTATCCAGAGACGTCATCAGAAGGTGATTGAGTTCACGCCCGCACTCTGCTTGAGCGATGAGCAGCGCCAGGCCATCTGCGAAGATGCGCTGAAAATCGCACGCTTTGTGAACTACCGCAGTGCGGGAACCGTCGAGTTCTTGCTCGATCAAAGCGGGAGCCACTACTTTATCGAGATGAACCCGCGCATCCAGGTGGAGCATACGGTCACCGAGTGCGTCACGGGCATCGATATCGTCCAGGATCAGATCCTCATCGCTGAAGGGTATGCGTTGGATTCCGACGAAATTGGCATCCCCTCGCAAAGCGCCATCATGCCGCGTGGCTACGCTATCCAATGTCGCATCACGACGGAAGATCCCATCTGCGGCTTTATTCCCGACACCGGTCTTCTGGAGCTGTACCGTACCGCTTCGGGCAACGGCATTCGCCTAGACGGCGGTAATGGCTTCACGGGCTCCGAGATCACGCCGTACTATGACAGTCTCTTGGTCAAGGTTTCCGCCTATGCCAACCGTTTCGACGATGCACGCCGCAAGGCTATCCGCGCGCTGAAGGAAACGCAGATCAAGGGCATCAAGACCAACACGGCGTTTTTACTTAACGTCCTCAACCACCCGACCTTCGTTGCCGGCAACTGCGATACGGGCTTCATCGCGGCCCATCCTGAGCTGACGGATATTCGCACCAGCATCGACCGCGAGGTCAAGGTGCTCAACCACATCGGCAACATCGTGGTGAATCAAACGCACGGTGAGAAGCCGAACTTCAACGTGCCCGTGTTCCCGCGCATCGCGCAAGAAACAATCAAGGGGCTGCAGGGAACCAAGCAGATGCTTGACGAACAGGGCCCGGAATATGTGTCAAAGTGGGTGCTCGATCAGAAGAAGCTGCTGATCACCGATACCACCATGCGCGACGCTCAGCAGTCGCTGATGGCCACGCGTTTGAGGACCGTCGATATGGCGAAGATCGCCCCGGCGGTTGCCCTGTACGAAAAGGATGCGTTCTCGCTGGAACTGTGGGGCGGCGCGACCTTCGATACCGCCTACCGCTTCTTGAAGGAATCGCCGTGGAGGCGTCTTGCCGTGCTGCGCGCGCTGATTCCCAACATCGCCTTCCAGATGCTGATTCGCGGCGCTAATGCGGTGGGGTATAAGAATTATCCGGACAACGTGATTCGTGAATTCGTCAAGCAGGCTGCGATCAACGGCATCGACGCGTTCCGTATCTTCGACTCGCTGAACTGGATTCCCGGCATGGAAGTGGCGCTTGATGAGGTGCTCAAGCAGGGAAAGATTGCGGAAGCCACCCTGTGCTACACGGGAGACATCCTGGATGCGAGCCGCACGAAGTACAACCTGGACTACTACATTCGCATGGCCAAAGAGCTGGAGAAGCGCGGCGCGCACATCATCGGCATCAAGGACATGTCGGGTCTTCTGAAACCGAATGCAGCCTATGAGCTGGTGCGCGCTCTGAAAGACGAGCTGACGGTGCCCCTTCACCTGCATACTCACGATACGAGCGGAAACGGCGTGGCGACCTGCCTGATGGCGGCGGAGGCCGGAGTCGATATCATCGACGCGGCCATCAGCAGTATGTCGGGCTTGACCTCGCAGCCGGCGCTGAACTCCATCGTCGCGGCGCTTGACCACGGCGAGCGCGATACGGGTATCGACCTGGATGGCTTGCAGCTTATCGCTGATTACTGGGCGGATGTTCGTCCGGTCTATCAGAACTTTGAATCGGATTTGAAGACGGCTTCGGCTGAAATCTACAAGTACGAAATTCCGGGCGGCCAGTACTCCAATCTGAAGCCGCAGGTGGAAAGCTTCGGTCTGGGGCACAAGTTCCAAGACGTCAAAGACATGTATAGGCAGGTCAACCAGATGTTGGGCGACATCGTCAAGGTCACGCCGTCTTCCAAGGCGGTGGGCGACATGGCCATCTTCATGGTCCAAAACGATCTCACTGCGGAAAATATTCTGGAGAAGGGCAAGGATATCGATTTCCCGGACTCTATCGTTTCCTTCTTCGAGGGCATGATGGGGCAGCCGGAAGGCGGTTTCCCCGTCGATCTGCAGAAGGTCGTTTTGAAGGATAAGCAGCCGATTACCTGCCGTCCGGGCGAACTGCTTGAGCCCGAGGACTTCGCCCGCATCGCGGAAATCCTGAGTGAGCGCTTTGGGCTGGAGCCCGATCCGCGCCAGGTAATCAGCTATGCCATGTACCCAAAGGTCTACGAGGACTATCTGAACACGATTGACAAGAACGGGCGCTTCAGCATGATGGGTTCGGACGTGTTCTTCTACGGCCTACGTGAGGGCGAGACGAGCGAGGTCAAGCTAGAAGAGGGGAAAGCCCTGGTCGTTCGTCTGACCGCTATCAACGGTGTCGACAAAGAGGGCTTCCGCGACCTGGAATTCGAAGTCAACGGCAACCGTCGTACGGTACGCATCAAGGATGAGGCGGCGGGCATTGCCCTTTCGGCATCGCCGCAGCGTTATGCCGATGAAGAGAACCCGCAGGAAATCGGGGCGGTCATTCCCGGGAACATCGTGAAGATTCTGGTTCACGAAGGTGACGTGGTGGCCGAAGGCGCGCCGATTGCCACCGTTGAAGCCATGAAGATGGAGGCAAGCATTATTGCGCGGACGGGCGGCGAAGTCGAAAAGATATTCGTCAAGGAAGGCCAGCAGGTCAGCGCAGGCGAACTGATTGCGATCCTGAAATAGCCTTGTCTTCCTCGTCTTTTTTGAAAGTGAGTTAAGCCTCATGAGCGAACGTGACACGATATATGTAACCGGCCATCGCCATCCCGACACTGACTCGGTGGCATCATCAATCGCCTACGCCTTCTTCAAGCGCGCGATGGGTGAGCATGCCGTGCCTTGTCGCTTGGGGGCCCTGAACGCTGAGTCCAAGTATTTGCTTGATCGCTTCGGTTTCCCCGAGCCGATGCTCCTAGCGGATGCGCGTGTCCGCTTGGACGAGATCAAGCTCGATCCTGTCACGAGTATTACGGGCGATGCGACCATCTTTGAGGCAATCACGTATATGCAGCAGGAGGGACACACCTACTGCGGTGTAGTCGATGATGATAATCGCCTGCTTGGCTTGGTCACGAAAAGTGATATCGGTGCAGTGAGCTTGGGCGATGCTGATCACAGCATCGATATGCTAGCCCGTACATCGGTCGTGAACATCGCTAAGACTATCAAGGGTGCGATTGTCTACGACGATTCGGATCTTCACCTCAGCGGTAAAGTTTCCTTTATCGCGCAGACCACCGACGAAAGTCTTGGGAAGTACGATATTCGTGACCGCATCGTTATCGTTGGAAACGATGCGGGGGCACAGCGCCAGGTTATCCAGAACGGTGCCGGCATGCTGATTGTTATTCGGGCAGGTGAGATTGACAATGCAGTCGTTGCTCTTGCCCAAAAGCATCACTGTCCGATTATTATCTCGGGGTATGGTGGCATGAATACTGCCCGCTACCTGTATTTCGCGCCATCGGTGAGCCTGATTATGAAGCCCACGGAAAAGCTCGTCATCTTCAAGGGGAATGAGCTTGCGGAAGACGTTGCCGCCAAGATGCTGAAGAGCCGCTACCATGTGTATCCCGTAGTTGACAGCGATCGGCACCTCATGGGCTATGCTTCACGCTACCACATCATGAACAGCGAGAGCAAGCAGATCATTATGGTCGACCATAATGAGTTCTCGCAGTCCGTGCGTGCGGTTGAGAAGGCGCGCATTCTGGAGGTCATCGACCACCACCGCATCAACGATTTCTCATCGCTTCAGCCAGTGTCGTTTAGAAATGAGATTATCGGCAGCACTGCTACGATTATCGCCACGATTTTCCGCGAGAACCAGATTCCTCTTCCGCAGAATCTTGCGGGGCTCCTTCTGGGTGCGCTTCTTTCGGACACGATGGGCTTTCTGTCGCCGACGACGACCGAGAAGGACCGCAAGACCGCCAATATCTTGGCCGCTTTGGCGGATCTTGATATCGAGAAATTTGCGAGTGAGATGTTCGCCGTTGCCGCTTCAACTGATGGAAAGTCGATTAGCGAGATGATCAATCAGGATGTGAAGGTTTACGACATCCATGCCTGTAAGACGTCAATTTCCCAGGTCATCGTCACTTCTGCGAAAAAACTTCCGTCTGAGGCGCGCGATATCCAACAGAATCTTGAGGTCTATGCGGGCAAAAAGCAGCTCGATTTGGCCGTTGTGGTCTTTACGAGCGTTCTTGATAACGGCTCGGTCATCTATGCGGGAGGCAATCGTGCCGCGTGGGCTCTGGAGGCTTTTCCCGATAACGCGGGTGAGGAGCATTCCTTCCAGCCTGAGCTTCTGTCGAGAAAGCAGCAGATCCTGCCGCGTTTGAGCGAGGTCATCGCGCAGTATCAGTAAACGCTTCCCTCGGGCTGTTTGGGGGAGGCGACGTTCCCCGTTCTGGGGAGCTGTTCCCTGTTCTGGGGGGCGTCATCCTAAGGTGACATCGAGGATCATCATCAGGACAAAGCCCAGGGAAAACGCAATCGTTCCGATGTTGGAATGCTTCCCTTCCGACATTTCGGGGATCAGCTCTTCCACGACGACGTATATCATCGCACCTGCGGCGAAGGCCAGCAGGTAGGGGAGGACGGGCACGATGACGCTTGCTGCCAGTATGGTGGCGCCTGCTGCCAAGGGTTCCACGGCACCAGAAAGCGCTCCATAGAGGAAGGTCTTTGCTTTGGGGGTTCCTTCGGCGCGCAAGGGCATGGAGACAATTGCTCCCTCGGGAAAGTTCTGGATGGCGATTCCGACTGCCAGCGCGATAGCTGCCGTCTGGCTGATGTCCAAACTCCCTGAAAGCCATCCTGCGTATACGACGCCGACGGCCATACCTTCAGGGATGTTATGCAAGGTCACTGCAAGGATGAGCTTCGTTGATCGCGTGAGCCCGCACCGAGGGCCTTCCTCCTGCCTGTCCCGATGCATGTGCGGTGTGACCACATCCAAAAGGAGCAGAAAACCCATGCCGGCAAGAAAGCCGACGGCAGCGGGGACGAATGCCAGCATCCCCCAGCCCGAGCTGCTTTCCAACGCTGGCTGCAGCAGGCTCCAGAATGCTGCCGCCATCATTACCCCTGCGGCGAACCCGGTTAGAAGCTTGCTTACCCTTTCTGAAATCTGTCCTTTCAGGAAGAACACCATCGCCGCGCCAAGGCAGGTGCCGACAAACGGGATCAGGATTCCCTGCAGGACCTCTAAGCTCATAGCGTGCATCGTTTCCCTTCGTAGCTGCTATCTTTTCGTTTGCATTGTAGCGGAAATGCGGCGTATGGGGTCAATAGGGGGTCAATAGGCCGGATTCTTGCTTTTTTGACTCAGGCGCCGCCATGCTCGTGTCGTTTAAAGGCGCTTCCTTTGGAAAACCCGCTCGATGAGGCATGTTTTCCAAATAGAGGGAGTTTTTAGACATTTTGCGATAAATTTTCGGTATTACGCTCATGTTTTCCCAGGTCGAACGTTTTACGGGGGGAGAAAATGTCTATGAACGACGCGATTTTGGATAATAGGCCCGTTTTCCACCGGAAAAGCCCCTCAATGTCTATAAGCGGCAAAATTTTGGAGCGTTGC
>CAYFWL010000014.1:0-5486 GCA_964346845.1 uncultured Eggerthellaceae bacterium
GTTTCATCCAGCAGCTATAGCGGAGGGGATACCACTACTGTTCAGGTAACCGCTCAGGCGTACGGCTACATTATGGGTGTCGTAGTCTATCTTAATCCGGACAGTTACACCTGGACGGTCAGCTGGTCTTCCGATAACGAAATCATCTCTATCGCGTAAGCACACGCCATGAGCTCCCATCTTCGTTTTACCGGCATCGTCCTGCGCAAAACAAAGCTCGGGGAATCTGATTTGATCATCACGTTTTTAGCACAGGACGGCTCTTCGGTTCAGGCAGTTGCTAAAGGAGCGCGCAGACCTAAAAGCAGCTTTGCTTCTCGCCTCGAGCTTTTCAGCTGCGCCGAGCTTTTTTGTGCCCAAGGTAAGGGTTTGCCACTGGTTCAAGAGGCACGCTTGGTCGCTTCGCATCAGGCACTTCGTTTGGACTTCGATAGATCGACGGCTTCGTCGGTTTTAGCTGAGCTGGTGGCAAAATCGAGCCATGAGAACGTTCCTTCGCACCGGCTCTTCGATCTATGTCAAGGAGCTCTCTCGGCGTTCGAACACGCCGAACATGAGGCAATCTATCCTTTGCTCCTCGCTGCGTGCTTGAAGGTGTTTGCCTTCACGGGAGTTCGCCCTAGCTTTGCGCATTGTGCCTGTTGTGGAAAAGACATCTTCAGGGAGGAGGGGCAAGGATTTGTCGCTCTTTCTCATGCGGAAGGTGGGTGCCTGTGTGATCAGTGCGCTTCTTCTCTTGAGGTCATCCGAGAGGAAGTGAGCCTTTTGCGTTGGCTCGATGTCCTCCTGTATTCAAGTTTTTCTCAGATAGAAAGCTTGAAGATTCCCTCAGGCGTCCTGAGCTTCGGCTTTCATTTTATACAGGAGTGGATGCGTGCTCACCTGGGTTCATCGTTGAAATCGATTCCCTTCCTTCTGACCAACGCGGTCTTTCCATCCGAAGCGGCATCTTCGGCGGCACTTTCGCAGCAGGAATGATACAATGCCCCAAAAAAAACGTGAGGAGTGAGATATGTTTACGTATTACACCAAAGGGACGTGCTGCCGTGCATTCAATATTGAACTTGAGGGCGATGTCGTGAAAGAGATCCAGCATGTTGGCGGCTGCGACGGCAACCTGAAAGCGATGTCTCAGATTGCGAAGGGGATGACCGTAGATCAGCTGGCGCGTGCGTGGGAGGGTAACACCTGCGGCAATAAGTCCACTTCGTGTGCCGACCAGCTTGTCAAAGCATTGCGTGCGGCGCAGGTTGAGCAGGCTGTAACTCAGGCTGAGCAGGCTGAATCGCTGGCTTAACAGGTGTGGATTTCCCCGTTTACCTACAATATTGTCTTGCAATAAGCGTTTGAATCTCCTATAATACGCAGACTGTGCAAAAGCACGGTCTCTTGTTTCCTAGTTCGCTTGGCTCACCTCCATGCGCACTCAGACTCGAGAGTTCTCAAACGGTGCAAAAAGCATCGCGATACAAGCGGGTATTCCGCGGAAAGGTGGCTGACATGGCTGATAAACTCAGCATCAGCAAGGAGCGCACTGCAGAACTCATCAAGGAATTCGGTAAGAGCGCGTCTGACTCTGGCAGCGCTGAAGTGCAGGTCGCAATTATCTCTGAACGTATTCGCAATCTAACTGAGCATCTCAAGGTGCACAAGAAGGACAATCACACCCGCCGTGGTCTGATGATGCTCATCGGTAAGCGCCGGGGCCTTCTGAAGTACATCAAGAGCCAGGATATCGAAGCATATCGTGCCCTCATCAAGAAGCTTGGCATTCGCGACAACATCTAAGAAGAGTTCAAGGACCCGCCTTCGGGCGGGTCCTGCGCTTCACATGGCTTTAACGTAAGGTGCGTTAAGCCAGCGGTTGAAAACGCACGGGCGTTTTTACTCGCGACTGAAAGGAAAACCCTTGAAGTCAAAGAAGCTCACCCGCAATAGGGCAGGTGGGAAGAGAAAGAAAGAAAAAGAATGGAAAAAATCGTTGAAGAATTCGAGCTCTACGGCAAGACCTATAAACTCGAGACAGGTGAACTGGCAAAGCAAGCCTCAGGTTCGGTGCTGGTGAGCCAGGGTGACACCACTATTTTGGTGACCTCGGTGGTCTCCCAGGAAGAGAAGAACTACGACTTCTTCCCCCTGACCGTTGACTACATTGAGAAGATGTACTCGGTGGGTCACATTCCTGGTGGCTACCTCAAACGCGAGGCTCGTCCTTCTGAGTTTGGTACCTTGACCGCTCGAATGATCGACCGTCCTATTCGCACCGGTTTTCCTGATGGTTTCAAGCAGGAAGTTCATGTTGTTGCGACAACCTTTGTTTGCGATCGCGTAAACACACCGGATGTCATCTGCGTCATGGGTGCTTCTGCCGCATTGATGGTCGCAGGCGCCCCTTTCGAAGGCCCTGCTGCCTGCGTCCGCATCGGGCGCAACACGCAAAGCGGTGAGTTTATCGTTAACCCCACCTACGAGGAAATGGAAACATCCGACTTGGAGCTTACCATCGCAGGCACCAAGGATTTCATCTCTATGGTTGAAGCGGGAGCTGAAGAGATCACCGAAGAGGATATGCTCGCTGCCATGAATTTCGGCCAAGAGGCGATTGCCGCCTTCTGCGAACACCAGGCGGCCTTCCTTGCGAAGGTGGATCCCGAGCCTCTTGCCTACAAGATCCATACTGCTGACCCCTGCATCGCCCAGCGTGTCGACGCGTACTACGATGCGATGGCTGCCGCTCTGAAAGATGCTGACAAACTGCATCGCGTTGCGAAGGTCGAAGACCTTAAGGCGCAGATCAAGCTCGAATGCTTCACGGACGAGGAGCGCGCTCTTTGGGGAAGCGATATCGCTGCTGCCTGCAAGAGCCTGGAAAAGAAGGCCATGCGCAAAATGGTCATTGAGACAGGCGAGCGTGCCGATGGTCGCGTAGCAAACGAGATTCGCCCCTTGCACATCGTTCCGGGATATCTGCCGCGTGTCCACGGATCGGGCTTGTTCCAGCGTGGACAGACGCAGGTTATGAGCATCTGCACCTTGGGCATGCTCAATGAATGGCAGCGTCTTGATACTATTGAGCCCGTTGATGGCAAGCGCTACATGCACCACTACAACTTCCCGCCCTACTGCACCGGTGAAGTCGGGCGTATGGGCGCTCCTAAGCGTCGTGAAATCGGCCATGGTGCGCTGGCGGAGCGCGCAATTCTTCCCATGCTTCCTTCCGAGGACGAATTCCCCTATGCCATCCGCGTGGTTTCCGAGGTTTTGGAGTCGAACGGCTCTTCTTCCATGGCTTCCACCTGCGGTTCCACGCTGGCATTGATGGATGCCGGCGTTCCCCTGAAGCGTCCTGTTTCCGGTATTGCCATGGGCCTCATCAAGGAAGGCGACGATGTGGTCATCCTTTCTGACATCCAGGGTTTGGAAGACTTCCTCGGCGACATGGACTTTAAGGTATGCGGCACCGAAAAGGGCATCACCGCCCTGCAGATGGACAACAAGGCCAAGGGTCTTTCTACCGAAATCTTGGGCAAGGCGCTCGCTCAGGCCAAGGAAGGTCGTGCATTCATCCTGAACGCTATGCTCGCTGAAATTCCGGCACCGCGTGAGCAGCTGCGTGATACGGCACCGCGCATCGAGACCATTCATGTTCCCGTTGACAAGATTCGCGAAGTCATCGGCACCGGTGGCAAGGTTGTTCGCGGCATTCAGGACGAAACAGGCGCTACTATCGAGATCCTAGAAGACGGCACTATCCATATCGCTGCTGTCGAAGGACCTGCGGGAGAGGCTGCTAAGGCGCTGATTATGGGCATCGTAAAAGAGCCTGAAGTGGGCGAACACTTTGAAGGTGCTGTCGTTGGCATCAAGGACTTCGGCGCCTTCATCAAACTGACCCCCAGCAAAGACGGCCTCTTGCATATTTCTCGCATGGCCAATGGTCGCGTGGGCAAAGTTGAAGACGTTTTGAACCTCGGCGATGTTGTTGAGGTTGAAGTTATCGAAGTCGATTCCAAAAATGGCAAGATTTCTCTTGACCGCATGAACAAGCCGAATGCTCCTGAGGGGTCCTATGAGGCTCGTCCTGCTCGCGAGCCTCGCGGCGACCGCAACGGACGCGATACGCGCGGCGATCGCGGTGGACGCACTCCCCGTCGTAGTCACGAGTAGCATCATCTTGAAGAGGCGGCCCCCGAAAGGGGGTCGCTCGCTAGCGCCACCTTTTCTTACGTTCACCGTATTCGCTGGCACAACGAGCCCCGGTGTCCTCTCTTCCTGGCATCTTGGTGACATAATGTCTTATACCGTTTTCGAATCCTTACCGGAGTGGGGGAGAGAGCTACGATCAAGGTTGCGGTGTGCGGTTGTGGCGGGCGTATGGGTACTGCGGTGGTGCAGGCGCTTACGCAGGCCGAAGACATGAAGCTGATATGCGGTATCGACCCTCATTGCGCTAAGAGGGACTTTCCCGTATACGCCAGCCTAACAGAAGCCCTGAACTCAGAGGCGTTCGATGTTCTCGTCGATTTTACTGCCCCTCATGTCGTTGAAGGTAATCTGCGCGCGACCCTTCCACGGGGAATCGACTGCGTTGTCGGCACCACAGGCCTCTCCGAGGCAACGCTTGCCGAATTAGCTGAATTGGCGCCGGAGGGGACCTGCCTTTTCTATGCCCCCAACTTCACCACAGGTGCGGTGCTCATGATGCAGTTCGCGAAAGCTGCAGCGCCCTATTTCCCTGAAGCTGAGGTCATCGAGTTCCACCACTGCAACAAGAAGGACGCTCCCAGCGGCACCTCGGTTACCACCGCTAAGATGATTGCGGAAGGCCGTGCGGGCCGTGCGAGCGCTGCTCCGGGAAAAGAGACCGAACTTGCGGGCATGGCAGGTGCACGAGGCGCTCTGGTCAATGGTATGCCTGTTCACTCGGTTCGTTCTATGGGTTTTGTCGCCTCCCAAGAGGTTATTTTCGGTTCCTTGGGCCAAACCCTCACCATCCGCCACGATTCCTGGGATACGCAATCGTATATGCCGGGTGTGCTGTGGGGCATCCGCAGCGTGGGTAAGGAATCTGGTTTGATTGTTGGTTTGGAGAACTTCATGGCATAAGGCCCATCGGTCTGCCATAATGAAACTGTTACTATCTTTTGAATGCACGTACGTATTGATTGGAGAGCGCTATGGCTGAGCAGCCTCTTTTTGGTCGCCTGATTCCTGCGATGGTCACCCCCTTTGATGAGAATCTTGAGCTCGATCTCCCGCGCGCCCGTCAGCTGGCACAACGCCTGATTGAGGGCGGTGCCGACTCGTTGCTCATCAATGCAACGACGGGTGAGGCTCCTACGACGTTTTACCCTCAAAAGATTGAACTGTTTAAGGCTGTAGTGGAAGAAGTTGCTGGTCGCATTCCCGTTATAGCTTATGCGGGTGACAACTGCACTGCCGACTCAGTTGATTTTGCCAAGCAGGTCGAAACGATTGGCGTTGAC
>CAYFWL010000014.1:5496-25668 GCA_964346845.1 uncultured Eggerthellaceae bacterium
ATGCTGGTTGTGCCCTACTACAACAAGCCCCCGCAAGAGGGCATGTATCGTCATTTCAAGGCGATTGCCGAAGCGGTGAGCCTGCCTGTTCTCCTGTACAATATCCCCGGGCGTACCGCTATCAATATGACCGCCGAGACGACCCTTCGCTTAGCATGGGATGTGGAAAACATTATCGGCATCAAAGAGGCGTCGGGCGATTTCGAGCAAATCGAGCACATCATCAGAGATGCCCCTGAAGGCTTCTCGGTGTATTCCGGTGATGACGATGCCACCATGAAGATAATGCAGCGGGGAGGCGTTGGCGTTGTCTCCACTATCGGCAACGTCGCGACGGCACGCATGCGTGAGCTGGTATATCTGTGCGCTGATGGAAAGTGGGACGAGGCGCAGGCCTGCCATGATAGGTTGAGTCCCCTTATGAAGGGTCTGTTTGCAACGACAAACCCCATTCTGGTGAAGGAGGCCTTGAAATTGGAGGGCTTCCCTGTAGGTGGTTGCCGTCTGCCCTTGATTGATGCAACTCCCGAACAGTCCGCCGAGCTGGCTCGCATCATGCGTCAAGTAGGTGTTTTGACTGATTAAACATACTTCGCCTTTTTGTGCGATGGTGCAAAAAAGTGCGATTAGAAGAACGTTTGCAGCCCCTAAAAGAGGGGCTGCTGTGAGATAGGAAACTGAATATGGAAAAGAAAAGCAAGCGCGAGGAGAGCGCCTCTTCTTCGCGTGCCCAAAGTTCGACGAGAAATCGAAAAAAGGCATCAGAAGGCGCTCATGAGGCCACGCAGACGACAGATGCGGCACCCTTAGCGGCTCAGCGGTCTGTGCGAAAGAAAGCGACGTTCACTCAGGCATCCGCTCAGAAGGACGCTGCTGGCCAGGAACAAACAAAGACGAGAAGACGCAGCTCGGCATCGAGAAAAGGCTCCCATGCGAGCCTGAAGGTCATTCCCCTCGGTGGCCTTGATGTCATTGGGCGTAATATGACGGTCTTCGAATGCGGCAATGACCTGATTGTCGATGATGCGGGCCTCATGTTTCCCGATGACGATCATCCCGGCATTGATCTCATCCTGCCCGATTATACCTATGTGCTCCAAAATGCTCATAAACTTCGGGGTATCTTTATCACCCATGGTCACGAAGATCACACCGGCTCCCTGCCGTACCTGCTGAGGGATCTGGATTGCCAAGTACCCATCTATGCCACTAAGATGACCTTGGGCCTTATCAAGTTGAAGCTTGAAGAGCACCGTATCAAAAACGCCAAACTGGTGGAGATACGTCCTGGCCAACAGGTCAAGATGGGTTGTTTTACCGTTGACTTTTTTGCGGTGAACCATTCCATCCCCGGCGCTGTGGGCGCTTTTGTGCAGTCTCCTGCGGGCACCGTTCTCCATACGGGAGACTTCAAACTCGACCAATCACCCGTTGACGGCGTCCATACCGATTATGCTGCCTTGGCGCGGTTCTCTCAAATGGGCGTTGACCTGATGATGAGTGATTCCACCAATGCCGACTCGCAGCACTTTACACGTTCCGAAAGCGAAGTGGGCAAAGCCCTTGAAGATTTGATCCGCCATGCCGAAGGACGCGTTATCGTTGCCGCTTTCGCGAGCCACATCCATCGTATACAGCAAGTATGTGATGCTGCCGTGAAGAATGGACGTAAGGTGGTTGTTGCCGGTCGCTCCATGGTGCAAAACACCGACATCGCCCGCCGTTTGGGTTATCTTCAGATTTCCGAAGATAATCTCATCGATGCCTACAACCTGAAAAGCATGCCCTCTGACGAAGTGGTGATTCTGTGCACCGGTTCACAGGGTGAGCCCCTTTCTGCCTTGGCGCGTATTTCCAACTCGGAGCATCGCACCATCTCTCTTGAACCTGGCGATACCGTCATCATCTCGGCAACCCCTGTTCCCGGAAACGAGAAAGCAGTAACGCGCATTATCAATAATCTCTCACGTGCAGGAGTGGATGTCTACGATAAATCAAAGGCCCTTGTGCACGTTTCGGGTCATGCGGGTCCCGAAGAGCTGAAGATTATGCTTTCCTTGGTTTCGCCGAAATACTTCATGCCGGTGCATGGGGAATCAACCCATCTGCGTGCTCACTACAAGCTCGCTAAGAGCGTGGGTATTCCCGAAAAAAACATCTTCATCTTGGGTAATGGTGAGACGTTGGAGCTCAGCTCACAGGGCATCGGTCGTGGCCCCTCTGTCGAGAGCGGTATCGTTTATGTGGATGGTCTCACCGTGGGCGACACCTCCGACGCTGTTTTGGAAGAACGTGCAGCGCTCAGAACGAAGGGCTTTGCCTGCGTGGCGGCAGCGGTATCTTTTCGTAAGTCATGCCTTGCGGGAGAGGTGCAGATTACCATGCGCGGCATGACCGGTGGTGACGACGCGCACCTTAATAGCGAAGCTCAAAGCGTCGTTACCGGGGCTCTCAAGAACGCGTTGAACAAAGGCGTGGGCAAAAAGGAACTGACGAAGATCGGTAAAGATGCCCTGCTTTCAATCCTGTGGGAGCGAGCAAAACAACGACCTATGGTTATCATCAATATCCTGGATGTATAGGGTATAATTAAGAGTGCTGTTTTTGGCACTCTTTTCATTTAAACCTAGATTAAAC
This sequence comes from uncultured Eggerthellaceae bacterium, assembly GCA_964346845.1. Taxonomy (GTDB): domain Bacteria; phylum Actinomycetota; class Coriobacteriia; order Coriobacteriales; family Eggerthellaceae; genus CAKUOV01. The sequence goes on from CAYFWL010000014.1 coordinate 8,134, forward strand.
GCAGTATAAAAGGAGATTGACCTGGCACTCTCTAGTCAGCCTCAGGCCAAGAGGCGAACCACCGCCACCAGCACCTCACGAAATTCCGATAAACGCCGTTTGCCTTCGAATACCTCGGAGACGGGTGCTTTTCTCGATGCAGAGGCAAAGCGGAACATACTCGGCTTTTCGGTCATTATTTTGGCCATCGCCGTTTTCGTGGCATCCATTATCCCTTCGGATGCCGTTGTTACCTCATTTGTGTCAGATGCCCTGCATCTGACCTTTGGGGTTGGGTGCTATGTGTTTCCGCTCTTCTTAGCCGCTATCGGCCTGAGCTTCATGATTCAATCGGAACGCGAGCATATGTCGGGCCGTGCCGCTTTGGGATTGCTCTTCATCTTCGTTGCGCTTCTCACTATTTTGGCATTGTTCACTCCCGGTGCGCCTGACGGTTCAACGACGGAGCTTTTCAAGCAAAAGAACATCGTCGCTTTAGGCGGCTATGTGGGCGCTGGTGTGGCATGGGTGGGAATCACCCTTTTTGGTCAGGTCATTTCGCTCATCATTATGGTGGGTATTGTAATTCTTTCACTCTTTATCATCGGCTTTTCCATCAATGACTTCAAAAATAAGATTGAGGAAAAACGTCAGGAACATGCGCGCAAACGCGAGGATGAAATACTTCCTGCGCCCCTTTTTAAATCGGGTTTCGGCTCTCACGCCAGCAGCTACACACGTCCCTTGGCACCTTCGGGAGCCTTAGAGGCCCCTGAACCTTCAAAGGCCTATAGACCGGAGACATCCTTGGTAGGGAAGGGGAAAAGCGCGCTCTTCGAGAAAAAGAAGCGCTCAGGTTGGACTGATCCCACGCTTGTTGAGGCAAAGGGGACACGCGGGGTCGATCCTTCTTCCCACACCGTCTTTCTCGGCGATTCCGCGAAGAGCGCCGCTTCGGATGACACCCTGTTTTTAGGTGCGACTTCCGCACCGTCGGCTGCTTCACGTCGCAACCCGAGTACGGAGCTTGCATCCGCCTCTGATAGCAGCTCTCAGTCATTCACGCGGAAGCTGGGTAAGAAGAACGCATCAGGGTCAGGCGCTCAAGCAGCGACACCGGCTAAAAAGAAACGCAGGACGGCCGATGAGTCTTTGGCGGTTCCCGCCCCTCTGGAAGGCTTCATGCTTCCACCTTCTTCGTTCCTGCGCCGCTCTGAGGCGAAAGTTGCTTCTCAGGCTTCCGAAGAAGAACTCCAGGAAACCGCAGAGATTCTTGCCGAGACGCTTGAGGATTTCGGCATTCAAATCGAAGTGAAAGGTTGGGTTGCCGGCCCCACGGTGACCCTGTTTAAGATTGCGCTGCCTTCAGGCGTTCGCGTAAGTCGCATTACCGTTCTCAGTGACGATATCGCCTTGGCCTTGGCAGCTCCCGGCGTGCGCATCTTCGCACCCATTCCCGGTACGAATTTTGTGGGCATCGAGGTGCCCAACAAGTCTCGCCAAACGGTTTTGCTGGGTGATGTTTTAGATACCGCGCCTGCCGGCCCGCTCCAATGCGCGGTGGGCAAAGACGTTGAGGGCAACAATATTGTCATGAATCTGGCAAAAGCACCCCATGTGCTTATCGGCGGTACCACCGGTTCCGGTAAATCGGTCGGTATCAACTCATTTATCATGTCCATGCTCATGCGCAATACCCCCAACGAAGTTCGTATGATCCTCATCGATCCGAAACGTGTTGAGTTCAGCCTCTATAACGGTATTCCGCATCTCTATATTCCCGTAGTTGAAGACCCGAAAGATGCTTCGGCGGCACTCAATTGGGGCGTTGCCGAGATGGAGCGCCGTTTGAAGCTTTTCTCATCGGTTGGAGCACGTAATATCGCTCAGTTCAACACCAAGGTTCAATCAGGTGAGCTCGAAAACGAAAATCCCTTGCCCTTCATCGTCATCGTCATCGATGAGCTTGCCGATCTTATGATGAATGTCGGTAAAGAGGTCGAATTCTCTATCAGCCGCCTTGCCCAACTGGCTCGTGCGGCAGGTATCCACCTGATTGTTGCCACCCAACGTCCTTCGGCAAACGTGGTTACCGGGCTTATCAAATCCAATATCACCACCCGTATTGCCTTTACCGTTGCCTCAGGTATCGACTCCCGCGTTATCCTGGATTCTCCCGGCGCCGAAAACCTGACCAATAATGGCGACTGCTTGTTCTCCAAGCCCGATTTGGCAAAACCTTTGCGTATTCAGGGCTGCTATGTTTCCGAAGATGAAATCAATGATGTCGTTGAGCACCTGAAAGAGCAGGGTGATCCTGACTACCATTCAGAGATTCTCCAAGTTAACAGCATGTCTTTGGGTGACACCGCGCCCGATGGGTCGGGCGGTCGGGGAGGGTGCGACGACCCTCTTCTTTGGGATGCAGCTGATATTGTTGTTTCTGCGGGAACGGCATCAACCTCCTATATTCAACGCCGTTTAAGTGTAGGATACTCACGAGCTGGTCGAATCATGGATATGTTGGAGGAAAAGGGTGTTGTGGGGCCGCAAAACGGCAGCAAAGCCCGTGATGTTTTAGTCGACAGCTTGGAATTGGAATCGCTTAAGGCTTTTGAGCAGGATAATATGTAGGGAGGTATGATGGCTATAAAGAGGGGCTTCGGTCAGCAACTGCGCGATGCTCGCGTTAGCCATGGCCTCACCTACGGCACGGTGTCGCGAAAGCTCCGCATTCGGCCCGACATTCTGCAAGCAATCGAAGAAGAAGATTTTTCCACTATGCCCCCGCGAAGCTATGCGCGCGGAATGGTTCATGCCTATGCGAATCTTCTGGGGCTCAATGCAGACCGACTTACCCATCTTTATCTGCAGGAAGTCGATAACTTCGAGAGCCAAGAGGGCAGGAGCAAACGCTCATTTTCGTCATCAGCCCAGACAAGACGTTCGTTTGACCCCCAGGATTTTGAGCCTCAGACAACACCGGATCCCGCTGATGCGGCGCGGGAGCGCCTCCGTCAGCGCCGTGCGCGAAGAGAGGGCATCGATGGAAACGCCGATCCGTCGCACGATTTCGAGCGGGATCGCATCGGCAAACGGAGGCAAGGCGGACACAACACACGCACAAGTGATAATGCAGGTGCATTGGGTCAGGTACGCCTGTTCCTTGCTTCCCTCGGAGGTGCTTTTGTAGGTGCCGTTGCTTCCGTTGCCCATACTATTAAAGCTGCCGTGTCGTCTCGGAAATCCGTCGATATCAATCATTCAATCTATGCCGACGAGGCGCGCCGAGGTTCTTTTGGCGCGTCGCATAAGCAAATGCGGGGGACTTCTCTGCGAAGATCTCATCACACCATCATGAGCACCAAGAGCTTTAATTTCGAGGGCGCAAAAGCCCCTTTAAAGAAACTCCCGTTTTTTATCGCTGTTGTTATTGTCCTTATCATTCTTGTCGTTACGGCTCAATCCCTCTTCAATAAGCCTGCGTCAACGGCAAATAGCGCATCCGCGAATGCTTCGAGTGCAATCTCGGTTCCTATTTCGGGTCTTACTGATCCAGGATCTGCCGGTATGGTTGAACAAGAAGTAAAAGTTGTTCCAATTGCCCCAACTGCTGCGGTGTTCACCTACGAAATAGCCGATGGGGAAGATTGTTATCTTGAAATTTACCTTGATGGAGGCTCATCTCCCGTTGTTGCAAACACCTTTACAGGGCCCAAGCGTGCTACCTACGACGTTACGGGGACGCTGTCTTTTGTCACAAGTCGTCCCGGTGCCGTAAGCTTAAAGCTTGATGGCGAAGCGGTAGAGCTGCGCGATGACAACGGTGATGGCGTCTACACCTACGAGGTGGACTTTAGTGAGATTTTGGCGAATTGGAAAGAAGCCAACGAACAATAGACGAAAGAGGTAGGCAGTATGGCGAAAGAGTCGAGTTTTGATGTTGTCTCATCGGTGGATATGCAGGAAGTTGATAATGCGTTTCAGCAGGCTAAGCGGGAATTGGCCCAGCGCTATGACCTTAAGGATTCCGGTGCTGCTATCGATTTAGATAAAGCTGCTAAGACCATTACCGTAGCTGCTCCTGCAGACTTCGTTGCTCGCCAAGTTATCGATGTCATTGGCTCAAAGGTCATCAAGCGTGGCATTGACCTTGCCGCAATCAAATGGGGGAAACCTCTTGCTGCAACAGGCCAAAGCGTACGCGTCATCGGTCAGGTCATCGAAGGCATCGACAAAGAGACCGCGAGTAAAATCAGCAAGGATATCCGGGATACCAAGATGAAGGTTAAAGTCCAGATCGAAGGTGACAAACTGCGCGTTTCCTCCGCTTCTCGCGACACACTTCAGGATGTCATTGCCTTCCTGAAGGCCCAGGACTACGGACAGCCTTTGCAGTACACTAACTATCGCTAAGAGGTAGATAAGGTTTCATGAACGATAGTAATGCCAAAACCGTGTCTTTCGTGACGCTTGGATGCGCGAAAAACGAGGTTGACACCAACGATATGAAGGAGCGGGTGCTCAGCGCCGGCTATGCGGTGATCGACGATCCCGCACAGGCTGATGCGGTGATTGTGAATACCTGCACCTTTATCCAAAGCGCCACGGAGGAAAGTCTCGATTCCATTTTTGAGCTCGCTGGTCTCCCATCGCTTGCGAAAGGGACCTCGAAACTGGTCGTTGCAGGCTGTATGCCAGCTCGTTATGGTTCCAGCTTGAAAGAAGAGCTCACCGAAGCTGATGCCTTTTTGCCCTGTTCGCAGGAAAAGGATGTTGCCTCTTTGCTAAGGGAGCTGATCGGCGAGCCGTGTGGAGCGGGATTGGCTGACAAAGCTGCGCTCTGTCACTCTGCCAGCCAATATGTGAAGATTTCCGATGGCTGCAACAGATTCTGCTCATACTGTACCATTCCGTATATCCGAGGAAGATACCACTCATTCACCTACGAGCAGATACGGAAGGATTGCTCGGCAGCAATTTCACGGGGAGCAGGAGAGATCATTCTTATCGCCCAGGATACCGGTCGATGGGGTGATGACTTTGAGGTGCCTTTGACGCTTGCGTGGCTGATGGATGCTTTGGCAACAGAGTTTCCCCTTACCTGGTTTCGTGTTATGTACCTGCAGCCAGAAGGAGTCACCGATGAGCTTCTGGAGGTTATGGCACGGCATGAAAATATTTGCTCCTATCTTGATATCCCGCTTCAGCATGTAGACCCTTTGCTGCTGAAGGCTATGAATCGCACGGGAGGGGCTGTCGAATTTAGCGCTCTGGTGAAGCGCATTAAGGAAAAGGTCCCCCATGTTACGCTGAGAACCACCCTGATTGCCGGTTTTCCGGGCGAAAGCGACGAGCAGTTTGAGGCTCTCTGCGATTTTGTCGACGAAGGATTCTTTGACTATGTCGGTGTTTTCGCCTATTCCCAGGAAGAAGGCACCAAAGCCGCTGAGCTTCCCGGACAGATTGACGAAAACGAGAAGAATGACCGTGCCCAGCGTTTACGTGATTTGGCGGATGCTGTCTGCATCCCCCATGTTGCCGCCCGATGCGGTCAGAGTATGGAGGTTCTGGTCGAAGGTGTCGAAGAAGATGGCCAGCTTTTCGGGCGCGCCCAATGCCAAGCGCCTGAAGTCGACGGTGTCGTCTATCTCAAAGGTGCTGATATCGGAAGCGTTGTCCGGGTTGTGATAAGTGACACGCTTCTCTATGAAATGGAAGGGGAGCTCGTTAATGAGTGATTCCCGTACAACGAAAATCGGGACGCCTGCGAACGTTGTCACCATCGTCCGCATACTCGGTGTTCCCTTTCTTGTTGTCGTGATGCTTGCTCCTTGGGAGCACCTCTTTTCAGACACGGCGGCGGCACTTGCCATCAAGCCTTGGATTGCGGCACTCGTTTTCTTGGCGCTTTCTTTTTCCGATTTTCTCGATGGCTATCTTGCGCGAAGCCGCAATGAAGTAACAAATTTCGGGAAATTCATGGATCCTCTCGCGGACAAGCTGCTCGTTATCGCTGCTTTTCTGGCAATGACCGAAATGGGATTGCTCCCCGCATGGGTTTCTCTCATCGTGCTCTTCCGTGAATTCCTTATTTCGGGCCTTCGCATGTTGGCAGCCTCAAAGAACCTGATCATCGCTGCTTCGTGGTGCGGGAAAGCAAAAACGGTCACGCAGATGATAGCGATTACCCTGTTCATTCTCATCGATGCGCTGCCTGATCTTGTAGGACAATCATTTTCGCAACCGATTTTTTATCTTGCCTGGTGCGTGCTGATTGTTTCTTTGCTTCTCACGGTTTTTTCTTTGGTGGATTATTTCGTCAAAAGCTGGGAAGTTTTTCAAGAGGGCGATGTCGGTGCCCGGGAGCTTTCTCTCGAAGATACCAGCTTGGACATACCGCTGCCTTCCTCCGATGACTTATATGCCCTGGCGGAGAAAACGCTTGCGCACGCCCGCGCGAAAGGGCTTTCGCTTGGTACGGCAGAATCCCTCACGGGCGGCTTGATTGCGGCAACGCTCACCGAGATTCCCGGAAGCAGCGATACGTTTTGGGGTGGCGTGACGAGTTATGCTTATTCGGCAAAGACGGGTATTTTAGGTGTGGATGCTCAGCGTCTCAGTGAAGAAGGCGCGGTTCATGCTTGGACCGCCCAACAGATGTCGCAGGGGGCGCGCAAAGCATTATCGTGCAGCTTGGCAGTAGCGGTGACGGGCATAGCGGGACCCGGAGGTGCTGAAGAAGCTCATCCCGTTGGTACGGTATGGATATCCGTTGCTGGCCCCTTCGGCTCTGATGAACGGCGCTTTGAGTTTACGGGCGCACGACATGAGGTGCGTTTAAAAACAGTCGCTGCGGCTCTTTTGATTCTTCTTCAAGCGATCGAATCATGCTAAACCCGCATCATCTTTTTGCGACGCTTGTTGTAAGGTTCGTGTTTTGTAGACAGCGTGATAGCTTTTTGATAAGGGAGCGATAGCTTTGTCCTCCCGTATGAGAGCTTTTTGTAGACGAACGCGCGTATCTTTTTAAATCGTTGATATATTACTTGACTAACAAACATATGTTCGTATAATAAGGTCAAACTTTGCAAAGGGAAGGGAAAACATGAACGCTGATAAAGAAAAGCTGCTTAAACTCACCACTGATCAGATTCAGCAGAAATTCGGTCAAGGCTCTATTATGAAGCTGGGGGAGGATTCTGAGAGCCTTGTCATGGACGCTATTCCTACGGGTGCTTTGGCCTTAGATTATGCTTTGGGCGTCGGAGGTGTGCCACGTGGCCGCATCGTTGAGGTATACGGTCCTGAATCGAGCGGCAAAACCACGTTGGCCCTTCAGATTCTGGCAGAGGCGCAAGCGTTGGGGGGCATCGCTGCGTTTATCGATGCCGAACACGCCCTTGATCCTGTGTATGCTGCACGCCTTGGCGTTGATATTGACGAGCTTTTGATCTCGCAGCCGGATACCGGTGAGCAAGCGCTTGAAATCTGCGACATGCTCGTTCGTTCGGGCGCCATCGATGTGGTGGTCATAGACTCTGTCGCCGCCTTGGTCCCCCGTGCAGAAATCGAAGGAGAAATCGGCGACACCACCGTGGGTCTTCAAGCACGTCTTATGTCCCAGGCGCTCCGTAAGCTTGCAGGGTCTTTATCTAAGTCAAATACAACCTGCATCTTCATCAATCAGCTTCGTGAGAAAATCGGGGTAATGTTCGGTAATCCCGAAACCACCACGGGCGGTCGTGCTCTGAAATTCTTTGCGAGCGTTCGTATCGATATTCGCCGTGTTGATTCCATCAAAAAAGACGGTGAAGCGGTCGGGAACCGCGTGCGCGCAAAGATTGTCAAGAACAAGGTTGCCCCGCCTTTTAAGCAGGCTGAATTTGATTTGATGTTCGGCGAGGGTTTCTCCCGTGAAGGTTGCATCATCGATATGGCTGTCGAGTGCGGTGTTGCCAAGAAGAGCGGTGCCTGGTACACCTATGGCGAAGAGCGTCTTGGGCAGGGGAGAGAAGCCGCAAAGCAGGCCCTCAAGGATAATCCTGAAATGCGCGATGAAATCGAGCTGAAAATCCGTGAGGCCTTTGGTATCCCTGTCATTTCACGCACCCAAGACGAAATGGATGCTATCAACCCCGTCGCTAAACCTGGTAAGAAAAAATGACGCACGCTTCTTCCAGGCTCGCGCTCCTTGATTCTCTGAAATCTTCAATTGAAACGATCGAAAAGGGCTCTCGACCTTCGAGCGCCCTTCCTAAGCGCGTTTCCTCGACGCAACCCTCGATCGATGTTTCTCGGGCCGCGCTCGGTCTTGAGGGTGCTGATGAGAAAAAAGCATACCAGAAGATTCTTCGTATCCTGGGGTATCGGGATAGAACTTCTTTTGAACTGAGAAGCAAGCTACATGACGATGGCTATGCGCCTGAATCTATAGAGGCGGCACTCAACCATGCTCGTAGCTTAGGCATAATAAACGATGAGCGTTTCTGTCAAAACTATATAGAAAGCGCTTTCAGAAACGGCAAAGGTTACCGGATGGTCCTTAAGGAGCTGAAGAGAAAAGGCATCGGGGAGCAAGAAGCGCTCATCCAGATTGAAAGGAGCTCCTTTTCTGAAGGTGACGAGTGCCAAAGAGCCCTTGAGTTTCTTGAAAAGCATCCGCCTCGTGGAAAGAATATACGTGACGGTGCATTCAGAAAATTGATCTCCAAAGGTTATTCGGTCGATGCATCCTCAAAAGCGGCAGCACAATTCAGTGAAGGAAATACGTAGTTTTACACAAGAGCCCCGTCTGGGGCAAAATTCAACAACATTGGCAGCAAAATCTACAAGCACTGTTTTATAATACGAGATGTATGAGTGAATACATCCATTAAGGGTTGTTTATATATTTTTCAATTGAATACGCTTCGTGTATGCGTTTTGATTGCCTTAATTGAATATAACGGCATTTTTGTATGCTTTCGCTCATGCCCGGATTTTATCCAGGCTTTTTTATTGTCAATTACCATAAGAGCCCTGTAACCGCAACATAAAATACGAAAGGGGGATTTTACGCACATGGAAATTATTATCGCAGCTATTATTGCGCTTGTTGTTGGTGCTGCTGTTGGCTATTTCATCTCCAATAACAACGTGCGAGGTAAAGCCCAATTGGCAAAAGCGCAGGCTGAAGAGCGCCTTGCAAACGCAAGCAAGGAAGCTGAAAATCTCAAGCGAGAAGCGAAGATCGAGGCAGACAGCGAAGCGCTTCGCATCAAGCAAGAAACGGAAGCCGAGAACAAGGAGCGTATGAGGGAGGTTCGCAGCGCAGAAAACCGTTTGCAACAGCGTGAGAGCAGCCTGGACAAGCGCGTCGAGTCCCTAGATGCTCGTGAGCATCAACTCTCCACCCTCAACGGGCAGCTGGAACGCCGTGCACGTGACCTTTCCGCCGCTGAGTCTGAGGTCTCTGCACGTCTCGAACACGTCGCGGGCATGTCTTCAGAGGAGGCAAAGCAAGAGCTTTTGGATTCTCTTCGGGATGATGTCGTGCATGAATCCGCAGCAATCATCCGTGATACAGAAATGCGCACGAAGGCAGAGTGCGACAAGCGCTCTCGGGAAATCCTGAGCCTCGCAATACAGCGTGTTGCTGCTGATCATTCCGCCGAAAGCACCGTCTCATCGATTCATATTCCTTCTGATGAGCTTAAAGGGCGCATTATCGGTCGTGAGGGGCGAAACATCCGTTCTTTCGAGCAGCTTACCGGAACCAACCTGATTATCGATGACACCCCTGAATGCGTTACCATTTCATGCTTTGATCCCGTTCGTCGTGAAATCGGCCGCGTCACCATGGAAAACCTCATCGCAGATGGGCGTATTCATCCGGCGCGTATTGAGGAGATGTTCATCAAAGCGGAAAAACTTGTTCTTCAACGCGTTCAAGAAGCGGGTGACCAAGCATCCTTTGATACGGGCATCCATGATCTGCACCCCGAACTGATTCGCACTCTTGGTCGTTTGCGTTATCGCACTTCATATGGCCAAAACGTTTTGAATCATTCTCTTGAAGTCGCCTATCTTTCCGGCGTTATGGCTTCTGAGCTAGGCCTTGATCCCGTTATTGCCAAACGAGCCGGTCTTCTTCACGATCTCGGTAAGGCGGTCGACCATGAGGTTGAGGGTAGCCACGCCGTCATCGGCGCCGATCTCGCACGTCGCTTCGGTGAGCGTCCTGAAATCGTTCATGCAATCGAAGCCCACCACAACGATGTTGAGCCTAACAGCGTTCTTGATGTTATCGTTCAAGCTGCCGATGCCGTTTCCGCTGCACGCCCGGGTGCGCGTAAGGAATCGCTTGATGCTTATATTAAGCGCCTTGAAAAACTTGAGGAAATCGCTAATTCCCATAAGGGCGTGACGCGCACGTATGCCATTCAGGCCGGTCGCGAGGTTCGCGTTATGGTTGAGCCTGCTGTGGTTGATGAGGCTTCTACCGTTGTTCTTGCTCACGACATCGCCCATCAAATTGAGAGCGAAATGCAGTATCCCGGACAAGTCAAAGTTGTGGTTATTCGCGAAAGCCGCGCGGTAGACTACGCTAAGTAGCTTATGGATGATTCCGATCTGACAGATTTCATCGAAACGGTATGCACGGAAAGTCATCTTCGAGTCGAAACCGATCTCGGAGGTGGCTTCGTCCGTTTAAGGAGCGAAGAGGCCGAACGCCGCCAAGCAGCGCATGATATTCGCGCCACGGAAGATGCCCTCATCGAGCTGCTTCGCAATGCGCGCGACGCTCATGCACGTATGATTTTCGTTGCTACTTCAAAATCGGACGGCAAACGTAAACTGTTGGTCATTGACGATGGTGATGGCGTTCCTGAGGAAATGAGAGAGCTTATTTTTGAGCCACGCGTTACCAGCAAGCTTGATTCCATGCTCATCGACAAATGGGGCGTACACGGCCGCGGTATGGCCTTATACGCTGTACGCACCAATGCAATCACCAGTCGTGTTGTTGAATCACGCGAGGGAAAGGGAACGGCTCTCAGCGTCGTCTTTGACACGGATCATGTTTCAGAAAAAGCTGACCAGTCCACGTTTCCTTCCTTTGATTTGAACAATAGCGCTTCGGTATCAGTCCGTGGTCCCAAAAACCTTATACGCACCTGCTGCGAGTTTGCCTTTGAGCACCGAAACAAGCTTTCTCTCTATCTTGGCTCCGCCTCTGAGATCGCAGCTACCTTATTCGCCTACGGCAATGCAAGCCTTTCCCTTCTTGACAGGACCTTTGCTCAGGGAAGCGATGATATCGTTCTCACCAAGCGTTTGGCTTTGGCTGCCGACGAAGAAAGCTTCTGTGCCCTCAGCGAAAGCCTTGGTCTTGAGCTTTCGTTGCGGACCGCCTATCGCATCATGAAAGGGGAGATCAAAGCGCTTCCTTCCCTCATGGAGATGATTCAGGAATCGCTTCTGAACCAGGTGCATCAACGCAATGATACTCCGACCCATGCGAAAATAATGGCACCTTCTTCACGCACTTTGTCACGGGGCAAGCAAAAAGCTGTTTCCTTTGCCCCCGATGATCTGAGCTCCTTTCATCACTCCATCAAGAAGGGTTTTAAAGAGCTCGCAGAAAGCTATTATCTTGAAGATGACGTGCCCATTTCTTCTCAGGTGCGCGATAATCATCTGGTAATTCGTATTCCCCTCACCCCTACGAACTAGTTTTACTTCGTCTCGTATTGCCTGAAAACCCGAGAACTAATAAAATATCATCACTCGAAAACGTAGATAAAATAAACCACTGATAAGGGCTTATATGCAATCTCAAATTAATTCTGAGCAGTCTGAAGTGGGCTGCCTGAAGGTTTCGTCCAAATCAAATCCCGCTTCTGTTGCGGGCGCTATCGCTGGCATGATCAAAGATGGTCGCACTGTTGATATCCAATCGGTGGGCGCTGGAGCAGTGAATCAAGCCATAAAGGCTATCGCTATTTCACGGGGATTTCTTTCTCCGGTTGGCATTGAAATCGTGTGTATCCCCTCTTTTGCCGATATCGTCATCGATGGGGAATACCGGACCGCCATTCGTCTGTCAGTGGAGCCGCGTTCCTATGCGGGCATTGTTTCTGTCCCCGGCTTTGACTGCGATTCTGAATCTGATTTTGAATCCTTTGAGGAGTAGTTCATGCTTTCAGCTTTGAACGGAACCACGTTTTGCGTCCATACCTTTGGCTGCCAAATGAATAAGCATGATTCCGAGCGTGTTTTCGGCATGCTGGAATCCCTCGGGTCGCTAGAGGTTGCGACCATCGAAGAGGCGGATGTGGTCATTTTTATGACCTGCTGTGTTCGTGAAGCAGCTGATGTCCGTCTGTACGGGCAAGTGCAAAGCATGAAAAACACGCCGCTACGTGAAGGGTCCCCTTTGGACAAGCGTATCATTGCGATTGGTGGATGCATCGGCCAGCGCGATGGAGAAAAACTGACCGATCAAATCAAGCATCTCGACGTGGTCTTTGGCACCCATAATCTTTCTGCGTTGCCACATTTGCTTGAGACAGCCATTTTAGAAAAACGCCAGGCTGTTGAAGTTCTCGAATCATCAAGCGAGTTCTCAACGAGCCTTCCGACCGACCGTGAAAACTCTTGGGCGGCATGGCTTCCTATCACTATTGGCTGCAATAATTTCTGTACGTACTGCATTGTCCCGTATGTGCGGGGGAGAGAGAAATCTCGCCCTCTGGAGGATATACTCGAAGAAGCGCGCCGTTACGTCGATGCAGGTGTAAAGGAAATAACCTTGTTGGGGCAAAACGTCAATTCCTATGGGCGTGATATATACGGCAACCCCCGCTTTGCCGAGCTCCTCAACAAGATGGACGAAACAGGGATAGAGCGATTGCGCTTTGCGACGAGCCATCCTAAAGACCTCACCGATGAGGTCATCGAGAGCTTTGGCAAACTTCCTTCTTTGATGCCGTATCTGCATCTTCCCGTGCAGTCTGGATCGAATCGTATTTTGCATGAGATGAACAGGCGTTATACGCGCGAACACTATCTTGAGCTCGTTCGTAAGATTCGCAACGTATGCCCTGATATCGCTCTTTCTACCGATATTATCGTCGGTTTTCCCGGGGAGACTGAAGAAGATTTTATGGATACCTACCGTCTTGTTGAAGAAGTGGGCTATCAGCAGGTCTTCACCTTCATCTACTCAAAGCGCGCCGGTACTCCTGCAGCTGAAATGGAAGATGATACCCCTCGTGAGGTAATCCAAGACCGTTTTGATCGCCTGGTTGAATTAGTTCAGCGTAAAGCCTTTGAAGCAAATCAGGTCGATGCGGCTTCTGTGGTGTCAGTCCTGGTGGAAGGTGTTTCCAAACGCGACAGTTCTTTGCTTATGGGGAGAACAGGCAAAAACCAAACCGTCCATGCGCCACTTCCTGAAGCTGTGTCAATTGATGAATTGGTTGGAAAAACAAGAGACATACAGATTGAACAGGCTAAAACCTGGTATCTCTCTGGTCATCTCGTAGGTAATCTGTAACGGGTTTTGTGGTAGAAGCTATGGCCCACAACAACTCGCGACCTGTTATTTGCATTGTTGGCCCTACCGCTTCGGGAAAAACTGATTTTGCTCAGGAGCTGGCTTGCGCACTTGATGGGGAAGTGGTAAGCGCTGATTCAATGCAGATTTATCGTGGCATGGATATAGGTACGGGCAAGCTAGCGAAATCCAAAAGAAAAGTACCTCATTGGGGCCTTGATCTTGTTGATCCTGGAGAGGATTATTCCGCTGCCCTCTATCAGACTTATGCGCGAAACGCCTTTGCGGATATTCAAGGCCGTGGCAAAACTGCTGTTCTCTGCGGTGGTACAGGACTCTATGTGCGGGCTGCCATTGATGACTATGTTTTCCCCGCCGGCGACCAATCAGAAAATCCTATTCGTGAAAAATACCATGCTTATGCACACGAAAAGGGAAATCAGGCTTTATGGGATTTGCTGAACTCGCTCGATCCAGCAAGCGCTGCGGTAATCCACCCCAACAACGTTCGACGTGTTATTCGAGCCTTTGAAATGCGTGCTGAGGGCGCTTCCTATGCCCAGCAGAAAGAGAATCTGCGGCATATCGTCCAAGTGATTCCCGCAATCTTCTTTGGAATCGCTTACGACAGGGAAAAACTCATTCAACGTATCTATGCTCGAGTCGATGATATGGTTGAACAAGGCCTTCGCGGTGAAGTGGAGCGTCTCCTTTCCCAGGGCTTTCGACAAGGAATCACAGCGCCCCAGGCAATCGGCTATAAAGAAATCGTGGATGCCCTCGATGGGAAATGTACCTTTGAGGAAGCAGTAGAACGTATTAAGATTGCCACGAGGCGCTATGCAAAACGACAGAGAAGTTGGTTTCATCGTGATGAACGTATTATATGGCTCGATGGGACTGATTCTTCTAGCACGGCACTCTGCCAACAGGCACTCCAACATCTAAAAACCTCTAAAGAGTAAAAGGAAGCTATGAAATTCGAGGGCGTAAAATCAAAGGGAGAGTTCGTCTCAGATGATGTTCGCAAAGAGCGAGCGTTGCTTGTAGGTGTTGATCGGCCAGGCATGCACTGGTCCCTTGAAAGCACTCTGGAGGAACTTGCCCGCTTAGTGGATACCACAGGAGCAGAAGTGGTCGCTTCTACCACGCAAAAGCTTTCAACTCTCAATCCACGCACCTTCGTGGGGTCGGGAAAAGCGGAAGAAATTGCAGATATGTGCCGCGCACACAGCATCGATGTTGTAGTGTTTGACGATGAGCTTACTCCTTCACAACAAAGCAATTTGGAGCGTATTGTTGATAAAAATGTTAAAGTTATCGACCGCACCGCTCTTATCCTGGACATTTTTGCTCTTCACGCCTCAACAAAAGAAGGCCGCTTACAGGTTCGACTTGCACAAAATCAGTATTTGCTGCCCCGCTTGAGGGGTATGTGGGCACATTTGGCTTCTAACCGTATGGGCGGTGGCGTCGGATCTCGTTTTGGCGAGGGCGAAAGCCAGCTGGAAGTGGACCGCCGAATGGTCCGTAAGCGCATTTCATCCATTAAAGCCGAGCTTGAAAAACTTTCTTTAGTGCGAAGCATCCAACGTGAAGAACGCTATTCTTCAGGTATTTTCAACATTTCTCTCGCAGGATACACCAATGCGGGGAAGAGTAGTCTTCTTAATGCTCTCACCGACGCCGATGTTTTAAGCTATGACAAGCTTTTCGCAACGCTTGACTCAACTACCCGGCGCTACACCTTGGATAACGGGCGTATTGTAACGCTCACCGACACGGTCGGTTTCATCCAGAAGCTTCCTACGACCTTGGTAAACGCTTTTCAGTCAACTCTCGATGAAATTGTCGGCTCGCATCTTATCCTTCACGTGATAGACGCCGCTTCAACGGAGCTCTGTGATCAGATAAGTGCTGTCGAAGAGGTCCTAGGGCAAATTAATGCGGAAAGCATTGAGCGTATTAACGTATTCAATAAATGCGATTTGCTTTCCGACGAGGAACTCGAAAGCCTTCGCCGAAGGTTCCCCCAGGCCCTCTTCATCAGTACACGTTCGGGCTATGGTCTGCCAGAACTCAAAACACGCATCGCTGATGCTGCATCGTCATCCGAGATGCTTATTGAGGTGGTACTTCCCTATTCACGCGGTGATTTGGTCTCTCTTGCGCATGAGAAATGTCGCGTTGTGTCCGAAAGCTATGATGAGACCGGTACGGCGCTCACCCTTTTCGTCAAGCCCGCGCTTTTAACGCGCTTTCAAGATTACACGAAATAGGGGAGCCTTACCTCACCTACAGGACGAACTCCTTATGGTAGAGTAACTCTAAGTAGACGTCTATAAGCGGCGAAAGACCGCTACAACTTTGCCCGCAATAGAACAGTCACGGGTGATGATAGGATCCATGGAAGAATTTTCTGGCTGTAAACGGATATGATCCGATTCGCGATAGAAGCGTTTTACCGTCGCTCCATCATCGATAAGAGCAACAACGATATCGCCGTTATTGGCAACCGATTGCTCTTTCACAACGACAAAATCACCATCGTTGATCCCGCACTCCACCATAGAGTCGCCCCGCACTGAGAGCATAAAGCTCGCTGAATCTCCCACGATATCAACGGGGAGGGAAATAACATCGGAAATATTCTCTTCAGCCAAAATAGGCGAACCAGCCGCAACGTTACCCACGAGAGGTATATCGATGATTTTGCTAAAGGACGGACGAACAACATTATTGAGTACCGAGGATCCACCTTCCTCTTTCATCGACTCATTATCGATGGGGTAGGCCAAGGTAATAGAGCGTGACTTCATAGCATCGCGTTTGATAAAACCCTTCTCTTCCAACGAGTTGAGGTGCACATGCACCGTTGAAGGGGAAGACAGACCCAGCTCTTGGCAGATTTCACGCACCGTGGGGCCATAGCCCTTTTCTCTAATGCAGGTTTCGATACAGTCAAGAACCGCTTGTTGCTTCTTTGAAGGCTTATCTTTAGCTGTCATAGCCAGCTCCTTAGAAAATAGAACAAATGTTTTATTTCTTATTGACAAGAACTTATGTTCGATTTATTATAAACACGAACAAAGGTTCTAGGCAAGAGGTAAATCATGAGAAATCTCACAAATTTCAAGTATGTGGATGGCACTGCCGCTCATGCGCTCGACTTCAAGAGGGAAGAGCCGATGATCGTTTCATATCGTCGGGCAAAGCATGCCAAATCGTTTTCCGATGGGCCTCAAAATGATCGTATCTATGCTGATCATCGCTTTTTTAGCGCTGAGGATTGCCGAAACCTCATGGGCGCGAAACGCACTTTTACTAAAATGCAATTTGTCGGTGGGACATTATTCTGTTTCGGCGGTGGTCTCCTTATGATTCTTCTTGAACGTATGTTTTAGCCCTTTTCTTCCGTTAAAACACGCTATTTATTGCAAAGTCCAAAACTAAACGTACTCTATGGGTTTATCATTTGCTCATCATAAAAAGGAGAGCATATGGAGTGTCCATCGTGTGGATATGCTGAATCGAAGGTTGTTGATTCCCGTCCTCATTCTGAAAACAGAGAAATAAAACGTCGCCGCGAATGCCTCAAGTGCGGTTACCGTTTTTCAACCTACGAACGTCTTGAGGAAAGCCCTCTTATTGTCTTGAAAGCCGATGGCTCGTCTGAACCTTATGATCGAGAGAAACTTCTGCGTGGCTTGCTCATCGCATGTGCAAAAAGACCCATTCCTCCCCAAACGATCAACCAATTGATTGATGAGATAGAAGTTGAAGCACGAGCTTTTCCTCGCCATGAGGTCCCCTCTAAAAAGTTAGGCGAAATGGCTCTTACCCATCTATCTCGCCTTGACGATGTTGCTTATATCCGCTTTGCCAGCGTATATCAAGATTTCAAAAGCATCGATGAATTTCTTATGGCCTTGAAAGATATAAAACGATGACCTCGATTCCTCTTCCTTATAAAAAACTGAGTGATGAGATAGACGATCCCCTTTATGCCCACC
>CAYFWL010000015.1:0-17946 GCA_964346845.1 uncultured Eggerthellaceae bacterium
GGGGAGCAGCGCGGGGCGGGCTTTTTGGCGGGGCGGAGCGCGGTACGGGTCGCGGTACGGGTGGGCTTTCAGCAGGAGGGCGCGGCATGAGACGGGCTTTCGGTGGCAGGGGAAGTGGCGTGCGGTGGGCTTTCGGTGGCAGGGGAGGCGGCGTGCGGTGGGCTTTCGGCAGGAGGGCGCGGCTTTCGGCAGCTTATGTCTGTCCTGTTCTTGGGCCTTCTCGGCGAGAAATCCTCTGGTGCTCGTGGGTGCCCCTTCTGCTCGCCTGTTGTTCGCATGTGTTATTACGTTTCATAAAAAAGTAATAATATCCCTGATAAACGCCGCGTTCTTGACTCCGTTCCCCCGGCTTTTCAGCACGCTTGGATGCAAGGGGTATGGCTTCCTGCTATAGTACATATCAGTTTACCGTGGGGTGCGTATCGTAATGCTTGCGGAGACGAGCGTGCCTCAAAAAGAGTACGCACAGTACGGATTCCAGGCGATGTGGGAGAGAAAAGTCGGCTGGAATGGATTTTAAACCGAAGGAGGTTTGAATATGCACGATCAGGCAAGTGCAGTAGACTTCGATACACTGCTTGAAGCGCGGGGCGTTTCACGCCGGAGCTTCATGAAGTTATGCGGGGCTGTTGCTGTTGCCGCTGGCTTGGGTTCTGCGGGTATGCCCAAGGTAGCGCATGCGCTCGAAGATAAGATCATCGGCGCGACCGAGGGGAAGCTCTTTCCTGCTATTTGGATCGAAGGTGCATCCTGCACGGGCTGTACCGAGTCCTTTGCCCAGGTTGATACTCCCGATCCTGCGACGGTTGTTTTGGAGCTGCTGTCCCTTAACTACTCCGAGACCCTTTCTGCCGCAGCGGGCTTCTCGATGGAGGAGGCCAAGGAACGTACCATTAAGGCGGGTAATTACATCCTCATCTACGAAGGTGCCGTTTTGGAAGGCTGGGATGGCCAGGCCCTGCGTGTGGCAAACCATCCGGGTACGGCACACCTTTTGGAGGCTGCTGAGCATGCGAATGCCGTTGTTGCCTTGGGTTCGTGTGCGGTGAATGGCGGCTGGATGGCTGCTGAGCCGAACTCAGCGGGTGCTCTGGGCGTTCAGAAGTTTTTGGAGAAGCGCGGCATTAAGACGCCCGTTGTCAACATCCCGGGCTGCCCGGCCAACCCCGAATGGCTGGTAGCGGTGCTCGTTGACGTTGTCATGATGGGCCAGCTGCCCGAACTCGATTCCTTCAACCGTCCCGTCGGTATCTTCGGCCAGACCGTCCACGACAATTGCGAGCGTCGTGGCCACTTCGAGAATGGCGAATTCGTGTATGAATTCGGTTCCAAGGAAGAGGCTTTGGGCTACTGCTTGTATCCTCTGGGTTGCAAGGGTCCTCAAACCCACGCGAACTGCGGCATTACCCAGTGGAATCACGGTCGCAGCTGGTGTGTTAAGTCGGGTGCTCCCTGCATCGGTTGCTGTGAGGCCGATCCGCTGAATCCCAACGACAACTGGGTTCAGGTCAACACCCCCTTTGCTGCTCGTCTGCGCGATCTTCGCATTGGCGATGCCACCTTCAGTCCCGATTTGGCTGCGGGCGTCGTGACGGGCGTTGCTGCTGCAGCCTTGGTTGCACACGGTGTTGGCATGAAGCTTTCGGGTCGTATGGACGGCGGCGCTCCCTTCGAGAAAGTCCGCGCATGGGACGCAAAGAACCCCGAGAAATCCATTGGCGACTATGGTGACATCAATGAGGCTATCGCCGCTCAGGCCGAACTGGAAGCGAGCCTTAAAGCTGGCAAGAAGGGAGGCCAGAAATAATGACTCGTTCTATTATCGACCCCATTACCCGCATCGAGGGACATCTGCGCGTTGAGATGGAAGTGAACCAGCAAGGCGTGGTAACCGATGCCTGGGTTTCGGGTGGCTGTTATCGTGGTATGGAAAATGTCGTGGTGCGTCGTACCCCCGAAGATGCTGCTCACATTGTGCAGCGAATCTGCGGCGTGTGTCCGGTCTCCCATGCTCATTCTTCCGCTATCGCCGCCGAAAAGGCGTATGGTATCACCATTCCGAACAATGCTCGCATCGTTCGGAATCTGATGGAAGGTGCGCAGTTTCTGCACAGCCATATCCTGTGGCTCTACAACCTAGCTGCTCTCGACTACGTGAACCCTATCGCCGGTCTTTCTGCCGACATCGATGGCGTGTATGAGTTAGCCGGCAAGCTGGGCACTTCTGCCAACAGCGACTTTGCTGCGGTGGCCGCTCGTCTCACTAAGTTTGCTGAAAATGGCCAGCTGTCCATCTTCAGCGGCAACTGGTTTGATGCCGATGAGGGTACCGCATACAAGCTGCCTGCCGAAGCCAACCTGCTTCTGACCACCCATTATCTGGAAGCCCTGCAGATGCAATCCAAGGCTTCTGAGATTGCGGGTCTTCTGGGTGGCAAGATGCCTCATGTTATGACGCTTGTTCCTGGCGGTACTTCCTTTGTTCCCACAGCGCAGAAGCTGGATGATTTGAAGTTCCTCATCAAGGATCTCAAAGAATGGGTCTCCAACACCGTCATTCAGGACTCCTTGGCGCTTGCTCAGTTCTACGGCGACGCTACCACCTTCGGTAAGGGCTGCGGTCGCTATATCGCCTGGGGTGTTTTCGAAGGTCCTGATTTCCCCTACGCCAACGACTACACGAAACAGATGGCGAATCGCTACCTGCCCTCGGGTGTTTTGGACGAGAACCTGCTTCTCTCTGATCCCGTTGAGAGCAAGATTGAGGAATACGTCGGCCATTCCTGGTATAAGGGTTCCGAAACCTACCAGTCTCCTTACTTCGTGACTGAAGGCGAGTACACGGGCTACTACAAGGAAGAAAACGCCAACGATAAGAATCCCGGCACCATCATGGATCGTTACAGCTGGGTTAAGGCTCCTATGTACGATGGCAAGCCCATAGAAGCCGGTCCCTTCTCCCGTATCCTCGCGGCCTATCAGCGTAAGGTTCCTCGCGTTGTGGAGCTGGTCAATAGCGTGCTGACTGCCACAGGTCTGTCCCTGGGCAATCTGCAGTCCACATTGGGCCGTACCGCCGTTCGCCAAGTTGAAACCGTCTATGTTGCCGAGCTCATGGAGCAGTGGTGCGATGAGCTGATCGAAGCCGTCAAGGGAGGCGAGTCCTCTTACTTTGAGGCGCCCAAGATCATCACGGGCTCCGGCACTGGTTTCTGGGAAGCCCCTCGTGGCGCTCTGTATCACTCCGAGAAGGTGACCGATGGCAAGATTGATGGCTACCAGATCATCATTCCTTCCACCTGGAATCTGGCTCCTCGTAACGAGAAGGGCGAGAACGGCCCTCTGGAGCAGGCATTGGTTGGTGTGCCCGTCGGCACTATCGACAAGCCCATCAATGCCCTGCGTACCGTTCATAGCTTCGACCCCTGTACTGCCTGCGCGGTGCATGTGTCCCAGCCTTCTACTGGTAAGCATTTCGAGACGGTGACTTCTCCTTGGGGGGTGAAGTAAATGGCGCATCTCGCACATTATCGTGAGGCACATCCGCTGCCGTTTGTCATTACTCACTGGATCAACTTGATCTGCATGTTCATCTTGATCTTCACGGGTTTTTGCATCCATTTTCCCTTCTTCCCACTGTTCATGGGCGTTGCTCGTGGTCTGCACGTGCTCTGCGGCTTCGTGATTTTCGTCAATTGCGTCGTTCGCGTTATTATGGCGTTTTTCGTAAAGGCTGCCCCGACTGCCGGCACGCGTAAGAAGACGACCGATATCCACATGTGGCTTCCTCAGAAGGACAACCGTCATCAGGGTCTTGAATGGATTAAGTACTATCTGTTCCTGCGCAAGACGCACCCCTTAGGTGGCAAGCTGGGTGTTCCTCAGAAGATTTCCTACTTGGCTATTGCACCGCTTTTGATCATCATGTTCATCACGGGTCTCTGCCTGTGGGCTCCTACGATGGGCTCCTCGTTCTGCGTTGCCTGCCTGTCGCTGGTTGGCGGTGCTATGAACATGCGTGTGATTCACTTCTTCCTTATGTTCGTGTTCATCATCTTCTGCTTTATTCACCTGTACTTGGCTAATATCGAAGGTATCGAGCCCACCAAGCTCATGCTGTTCCGCAAGGAGCACGGTGGCCTGACCTACGATCCTGACAAGCATGTGATTGTCGGCGAAGACAAGATGGCTCACGAAGAGTAACTCGCGTCAGCTGGTTTTCGAGGAGGGCACGTATGGCCGAAGGAGCGTCTCGGGGCTTATCCGATGAGGATATGGCCCGTGAGGATGAGTTCTTGGCCGACGTGCCCTTTTTCAATTGGGGGGCGTTCTTCATGCCTCCCATCTGGGGAATCGCCCATGGAGATTGTCCCTGCATCCTGTTTTACCCCCTGTGGGTCTTTGTTGACAACCTGCTGTATAACGCATGGCAAAACCCTTCGGCGATACATATCGTCCTGGCTGTTGTTACCTTGATGACCACGGTGGCAGTCATGTTGGGCTATGGGCGTATCAGTTCGCCCCGTTCGGCCCATCGAGCGGCCGAGCGCGGGGATAGCTTGGAGCACTACCTTAAGGTCCAGAAGCGTTGGGCTTGGGGTATGGCAGTGCTTGCTGTGGCTATGGTTGCCTTTGCGACCTGGTATAACGTGAATGTTCGGCCTTTTGCATGACGTGAGGTGTTATGGAGAAACGTAATCAGACACCGCGGGCGGCGGTGTTTTTTGTGGGTAATCAGTTGATGCTCGATGATGGTATTGGCCATGCTGTTTATGAGAAGCTTCCCACGGTCTTCGAACTCTCTCAAAATGTTGACCTGTTTGATGTGGGCTGCATGACGATGGATATGATCGGGTATGTGCGTGATTATGATTTCATCATGACCGTGGATGCCGTGGAAGATTCAGGCGAACCTGCGGGCACCGTTTTTCGTTACGCGCCCGATGATGTTGACCGTGGTGGTATGATGGCATCGCTTCATGACCTCAAGTTGGCCCATCTCTTTGAGGCTGCCACGCTTTTGGGCTACGAGGCTCAAGGCATGTGCGTCGGTATGCAGGTGCTCAATGCTGATCCTTCCGAGTACGTGGTCGGTTTGACGGAACCCTGTGCCGATGCGCTTCCCCTTTTGGTTGAAACTATCGCTGCCGAGCTGGATCGCCACGGTTTTCCGGTTCGGCGCTGGGAGAAAGGATAGGCACTATGGCAAAATTCTGCTGGGAGCTGCGCGGATGCTATCAAGACGAAGAGATGACCAATCGCTGCCCTCATAATATTCCCGGTGAATCCTGCCCTGCGGACTGTAAGTTTTCCGCATGTGATAGACCGACTCACGTGGTTGCCCACGATATCTGCATGATCTTGAATCCCGATTTGAAATACGATGCCGCCGTGAAGGAAGTGTGTCGTGTGTGCGAGCACTTTTTGACGCATGGCCCCACTTTCAAAGAAGGCGAAGAGCGCACTACGGTGCGCCAGGGCAATCCGAGCCGTTTTCTCTTATAGTATCGCGTTGTAAAATAGAGGTGCGTTGGGCGCCTTGCCAAGCTCCGCCTCCGTTTCTGATTAGGGGTCTCGAAGAAAGGTATCCTATGACAGCAGAAGTTTTCTTTACTGATTTTTCCTGCAGTATGGGGCAAAGCCAGCTGGACAAAATGATGCGTTTGGCCAAACGGGCTGGCATCGATACGCTTGATCTTCAGGATAAATTCGTGGCAATCAAGGTTCACTTTGGTGAATGGGGCAATCTGGCCTTCCTGCGCCAGCAGTACGCAAAGGTGATTTGCGATTACGTGAAAGAAAAGGGCGGGCGTCCTTTTCTGACAGACTGCAACACCTTGTACCCCGGCTATCGCAGCAATGCGCTCGACCACCTGGATGCGGCCTATATGAACGGCTACAACCCTCTGGCAACGGGTGTGCACACCATTATTGCCGATGGCCTGCGTGGAGGCGATGAGCGTCTTATTCCCGTTAAGGGCGGCGTGTATATCAAAGAAGCAAAGATCGGGGCCGCCATTGCCGATGCGGATGTGATCATCACGCTCAATCATTTCAAGGGACATATTGAGGCTGGATTCGGTGGCGCTTTGAAGAACATCGGCATGGGGAGCGGTTCGAGAGAAGGCAAGATGGAGATGCACAGCAGCGGTATACCTCGGGTGGATGCCGATGCATGCATCGGCTGTGGCATCTGCGTGAAAAACTGCCTCCATGAGGGTATTGCCGTTTGTGAGGGCGTTGCGGTTATCAACGAGGAGAACTGTGTCGGCTGCGGCCACTGCCTTGCTTATTGCCCCAAGGGCGCCATCCACTGCAAGTGGGACGAGGCGAGCTCGGTGCTGGGCATGAAGGTCGCGGAATACGCGAAGGCGACTTTGGCCGACAAGCAGGCTTTCCACATCAGTCTCATCAAGGACGTATCACCGTTGTGTGTCTGCGATGCGGGCAACGATACGCCTATCATTCCCGATGTGGGTATGCTGGCAAGCTTTGATCCAGTGGCGCTTGATCAGGCGTGCGTTGATCTGGTGAACCAGCAACCGCGTCTTCGCGAGGAGCGCTTTGAGCACCTCCATGAGCATGGGGAGTTGTTCAAGGGCATGCACCCTAAAACCGATTGGGAACCCGGTCTCGACCATGCCGAAAAGCTCGGTGTGGGCACGCGCGCTTACGAACTGGTCAACCTGTCGGCATAGCTGGCATAGCTTGCGCCGCACGACTTGCCTTAAAGGAGAGTCGTGCGGCTTTGTCATCTTTTGTCCTACGACCTCCATTTCGCTGATTTCTGGACAAAAAAGCCGATTTCGTGTCAAATCGAGCGGTAGGGAGGGCTTTTTCCTTCTGGATACGAGAGGGAGCGTTGCATTTTGCCAGGTCGCACAGGCTCTCTCCACCCTGTCTGAAAATTTTTGACACGAAAACGGAATTTTTGTCCAAGATGTGCCGTTTTGGGCATGAATTCTCAGAGCGAGTGCAACGCAAACCGAAGTGTACACCTCGAACAGCGTCAGATAGCCTAGTCGCTTGCGAGGGAGGAATGAAGGCTTCTCGGCCGCGCTTTTATTTGCGTGCTTTTCTTGAGCTTCTTGTCGTTTTCCGCTTACTGCTCGGCTTTCGCTATGCCCAGCTTGCAGCGAAAACCTCGTATTCCGTAGTAAGATTGCGCGCCGTTGTAATAAACAAAGGTGCGTCCGTGGCGCTTATTCCCAAAGAGCGCATCACCTTTCGCGCGAAAAGCATCTTCGGTCTGTAGCCAGGATTGCGATTTCTGATCGAAATCACCTAGGGTTTGCAGATACCTATAGTCCTGTTCATCTAACATGTTCGCTCCGATTTCTTGCGCTAAGCTCTGAGCGGATGACTCGGGCTTATGCGTTTTACGGGCCTCACGTGCCGCTTCGTCATAGCAGACGCTTCGTCTGCCAGCGGGAACTTCTGCAGCGCAGTCGAAGAACCAGAACAGCTCGTCGTCCTCCTTGACGACATCAACTTCTCCGCCTGCTTCTTCCATCTTGACCAGCACCGCCAGCTGAGGACTTTGAAGCAGTGCTTTTTCAAGCTCATGCCACGCAATGTTCGGATGGCGTTCGGCATGTGCGTGAAATCGCTTTTCGAGAATGCGTATAAACTCCTGCGTATCCATTGATCAGTCCGCCTTGTCCATCTTTATAGCCTTTGAGGTTTGCGAACGCTTCTGTGTCTTTGGACGCCTGCGAGCTTTATTGCAGGCTCAAATCGGTATTGAGTACTGCCATGCGCAGCACCACGTGAGGGATGACGCCTTCGGGGATTTCGCTTTGCGCGAGAGACGCTTCCATCTCCGTCATAACCCGTTCGATACCCACCTGTGCGAGCAGTTTCTGCGCCGCCTGGACGCAGTCATCGGGATCATCGGGAAAGGCGGGCACCTCGGCGCACAGACGCTCGGCCGCCAGATAGCACCATGCCTTGCTGGGCTGGGGGTCATTGAACAAGTAGCTGAACACGAAGCCGAACAGCAGTGCGTTGGCCTCTTTTCCCAAGGCAGGGTTGGCGCAGAGCGCAATCACGATGCTTTCGCCATCATACTCATCGGCGGCGCCGTCTCTTTCCAAAAGCCCTGCATAGTCCAGCTCGTCAACAATTTTCTTTACCGCTGCAAAGCGGGCTTCAAGTTTTTCATTCATGGGCGGTCTTTCCATTAATTTTGGCGATAGTGGCTCATGAAGTCGCTGAACTTCTCCATGCACTCCTGCAGCACGTCTAAGCGGGGGAGGTAAACCACACGGAAGTGATCGGGTTCGCGCCAGTTGAAGCCGCCGCCGTGGATGAGCAGTATTTTCTTCTCCCTCAGTAGGTCGAGCGCGAATTGCTCATCATTCGTTATGTTGAATTTCTGCACGTCGATTTTGGGGAAAATATAGAAAGCTGCGTTGGGTTTTACGGCGGAGATACCGGGAATGTCGTTTAAGGCCTTGTAGACATACTCACGCTGTTCGTATATGCGACCGCCGGGAACAACGTAGTTCTTGACGCTCTGGTGACCCCAGAGGGCGGTCTGCACGATGGATTGAGCGGGCACGTTAGAGCAGAGGCGCATGTTCGAGAGCATATTGATGCCTTCGATGTAATCTTTGGCGATTGCCTTGTTACCCGAGAGCACCATCCATCCAATGCGGTAGCCGGCAATCATGTGAGATTTGCTCAGGCCGCTGAAGGTAACGCAGAACAGGTCGGGGGCGAGAGAAGCGATGGAAAGATGCTCCAAACCGTCAAAGCAGAGACGATCGTAGATTTCATCGGAGAAGATGATCAGCTGGAATTCGCGCGCCAAATCGACAATCTGCTCCAGCACCTCACGGGGATAGAGGGCGCCGGTGGGATTATTCGGGTTGATGATGACGATCGCCTTGGTCTTGGGCGTGATTTTGGCGCGCATGTCCGCGAGATCGGGATACCAGTCGGACTGCTCGTCGCAGAGGTAGTGCACCGGCTTGCCGCCTGCCAGCGTGGCGCATGCGGTCCAGAGCGGGTAGTCGGGGGAGGGGATGAGGATCTCGTCGCCGTCGTCGAGCAAGGCGCTCATGCAGAGATTGATAAGCTCGCTGACGCCGTTGCCGGTGTAGATATGCTCGATGTCTACGTGGGGCAGACCTTTGATCTGGGAATACTGCATGATTGCCTTGCGGGCGGAATACAGGCCCTTGGCCTCGGAATAACCTTCGCAGCGGGTTAGCTGGCGGCTCATGTCGTAGACCACCTCGTCGGGGGTGCGAAAGCCGAAGGGTGCCGGGTTGCCGATGTTCAATTTGAGGATAGTCGCGCCGGCTGCCTCCATGCGGGCGGCTTCATCAACAACGGGGCCACGGACATCATATAAAACGTTGTCCAATTTGGAGGACTTCTTGAAATTTCTCATGAGGCAGCCTTTCGACGCTTCTCCAACGCTCCTTTATTGTTACGGGAAGTATACGCTTTCGTGCTTTAAAGCGCTGCGGAGTCAAAAGAACACTAGAATTACTCCGCGAATAGCATTCTTTTTATGGTGACCCCCTGTCTCTGTGCAGAGCGGGTCATTGTTTTGGGCTTATTTCAGGAGAGGTTCTGTCGTTTTATGAAAAACGTGCTTGCAGTTTTGAAGCGCGACTTCTCTCGCTTGCTTAAGGCGCCTTCGGCCTTGGTTGTTGTCGTGGCATTGTTGGTGCTTCCATCCCTGTACACCTGGTACAACGTGCTGGGCTTCTGGGATCCTTATAGCAATACAGGCAATATGCGTGTCGCCGTAGTGAATTTGGACAAAGGGGGCGAAAGCGAGCTCACGGGTCGGCTGAACGTGGGGGATAGCATCGTTGGGGCTTTGGAAGAAAATACCCAGTTGAAGTGGGTGTTTGATGACTACGATACGGCGATGGCGGATCTTGAATCAGGCCACGATTACGCGGTGTTCGTTATCCCGCAGAATTTTACGGAGAATCTCCTGACGCTTACAACGGGTGTTTTCCAGCAGCCCCGCATAGAGTATTACGTGAACATGAAGACGGGTCCCGTCGCGCCTAAAATCACCGATGCGGGTTCGACGGCGCTTGAAGAGACTATCAATTCCACGTTTGTGGAGACGGTAAGTGATGTGGTGGTGGGTGCTCTTTCCCAGGCCGTGGGCGACTCCCAAAGCGCTTTAAGCGAGGGAAGCTCTGAAGCCTCTTGGGAGATAAATTCAGCTATTGACACGATTTCCCAGATGAGAGACGAGTTGTCCTCTATTGATGCGACGCTGAGTCGCGCTCAGTCTCAGCGCGACACGGCTGGAAAAGCTCTTTCGGCCGCACGGGGCGCTCTTGCCGACGTGGAAGGCGACCTTGCCACGGTATCCCAGAAAACGCTCGATGCGCAGCAGGAACTTATCGCTATCACGCCCCAGGTCATGGATGCCACCGAGCGCGCCTTAGTGGCTCTCTACGCCCTTGAAGGCGCAGCGGAAGCGGGAGGCTATGCAGCGGAGCTCCAGACGGCGATAACGGCATTGGAAACCTGCTCGGGAACTTTCTTTGAAAGCTTGGTGCCCGCTATCACTCAAGGTTTGGGCAACGTGAGTTCTGCGACTTCTCGGCTGCAGGCGACGGCCCTGCATCAGCAGGAGCTCATCGATCAGACAGAGGTGGTGTTGGCCCAGCTCGATGATGCCCTGAGCGCTGCCCGTAATGCCGTGGGGCAAACCGATGGTCTTTTACAGGCTTCGGAGGGAGATCTTCGAAGCCTGCAGGTAAGCCTTTCCAGCCTGGCTCATTCAAGTGCTCTCTCTACCCTGGTGGAAAACGGAACCCTGGATTCCGAGGCCATTGCCGATTTCATGGGTTCGCCGACTACGGTGGTGACCGAAAAGCTCTACGAGATACCCGTCTACGGGTTTGCCATGGCGCCCCTTTTCATGAATCTGACCTTCTGGATTGGCGCTTTTATGCTGCTGGTCATCATGCGCCAGGAGGTTGACGCGGAAGGCATTAAGAACCTGAAGCTCTCCGAACGTTACCTGAGCCGTTTCATCATGTTCGCCCTGTTCGCAATCGTTCAGTCGGCGATTTGCTGCGCGGGTTTATTGGCCCTGGGCGTTCAGGCGGTGAATCCTTGGGCGCTCTTCTTTGCAGCGGCTCTGGCGTCGCTGGCTTACCTGAGCATCATCTATGCGCTTTCTGTCCTGCTCCAGCATGTGGGGAAAGGCCTCTGTATCATTTTGGTGTTCATTCAGATTCCCTCAGCTACAGGCCTATATCCCATCGAGATGATGGCGCGTTTCTATCAAGACATCAGTCCTCTTTTCCCCTTCACCTATGGTATTGGAGCTCTGCGTGAGGCCATCTGCGGCTTCTATGGCAGTGCCCATATCCACAACATGGCCATGTTGGGCGTGTTCTTCGTTTTGTTTTTGCTGCTGGGCGTGTTCTTGCGTCCCTATCTGGCGAATGTCAATCGCACCTTCGCCAAGCAGATCAGCGAAAGTGGCATTTACAGCGGCGAAGATGCAGATGTGCCCGTGCGGCGTTTTCGTCTTTCCCAGCTGGCGCGCGTCTTGTCTGATCAGCGTGAATATCGCGAGGAAATGATACGCCGTTACGAACGGTTTAACCGCTTTTACCCCCGTCTTTTGCGTGGCGCTATCGTTGTGGGCGTGCTCGTTCCTGTTGTCGTGGGCGTTGTGTTTGGCTTGAATGTGGGCGAAAAGGTGACGCTTTTGACTATCTGGCTGGTATGGATGGTTCTGTTGCTGGTATTTTTGACTGTTGTCGAGAACCTCCGCGAGAGCTTTGAGCGCCAGATTGCTCTGGGTGATATGAACGAGGTTGACCTGCGCAAGCTCTATACTGCATGGGCGCATACTCATGAGAAGGAAGAATCGCTCGCAAACGCTTCAGCTTCTGAGCAAACAAGCAGGGAAGGTGAGCCCCGTGCGTAATATCATGAAGATTTTCTCTTGCGAGCTGCGCGCGCTCTTTTCTAATGTGGTCACGGGGATTATCACCATTGGTTTGGCTCTGATGCCCTCCTTGTTCACCTGGTATAACGTGCTCTCTTGTTGGGATGTGTTCGATAACACCGGCGAGCTTTCGGTGGCTGTTGCCAGCGATGATACAGGATACAAAAGCGAGCTTTTCCCTTTAAAGGTGAACGTGGGAGAACAAGTTATTTCGGCGCTTCGTGCGAATGATCAGATCCATTGGGTGTTTACATCGAGCGAGGACGCGCTCGATGGCACTCGGTCGGGCCGTTATTATGCAGCGGTGGTGATTCCCGAAGGATTCAGCCGTGCTATGCTCACCTTTTACCAGGATGAGGGGGAGCAGGCGCCGCTCGTTTATTACACCAATGAAAAGAAAAACGCTATTGCGCCTAAAATTACCTCGCAGGGGGCAGATAATGTGTCCTACCAGGTCAACAAGGTGTTTGCCGAAACGCTGGCTGAAATCACCTTGAATATCGCCCAGTCGGTGAGCCAGTATATGGATGATGCCGACGTGCAGAGCTGCATCGCGGCGTTGGCGGCAGACGTGGATGCGGTGGGTGATCGCATCGATCAGACCGCAAATGTGCTGAATCTCTATGCTGACCTGGTTAAATCATCCCAGTCAGTGCTGGAAAGCAGTGCTGATTTGGTGTCGCAGGCCCAATCTTCCGCATCTGAGGCCGCCGATATCACCGATGGCGGATTGGAGCAGGTGCAAGACACTTTGGGCACGCTCGATACGGCGCTTACCACCATGGAAACAGCGATTCAGTCCAGCATCGATTCCCTTGATGCAATTGCCGGGGAGGTGCCTCGTTTCGATAATCTGCCCGATGCGTCGGCTGCGGCAACGAAGCTTCGCCAGCAAGCGGATACCTTGGGGGTGCAGATCCAAGGGTACGAAGAGATGCGCACTGCCCTCATGGAGGATGGCGAGGAAAAAAATGCCGCTGAGATCGTTGCGCTTGATGCAGCTATTGCCCAGATGCGTCTGCTGCAAAAGAGCATGAACGATACGGCCGATGATATCGAGGCGGGCGACGTGCCTCTTGACCCAAACCTTGTAATCTTACGCGTTGACCTAGCAAAACAGGCACTAGAAAGTCTGAAAGCGCTTATCCAGGAAGATTTGCGCCCCCGAGTGGAAGACCTTCGGTCTTCAGCCCTCGGCCTTTCGGCGTTGCTGACTACATCGATGGACGGCCTGAGCGATGGCGTGGGTGCCGCCCAAAGCGGTATGGGAAACGCCGCCTCTGAGCTTTCGGATTTGATAGGGAAGCTGCACGCTATCTCGTTTGAGCTCCATGGCGTATCTTCACGCATCAACGAGGCTCTTTCGTCTGACGATTTTGAGCAGATGCGCAATCTTCTTTCCTCTGATCTGGACGTATTGTCTCGCGCGTTGGCAGCTCCAGTGGCCATTGAGCGCTCTGCTCTGTACGAGGCCGATAATTTCGGCTCGTCCATGACGCCGCTGTATGCAAGTATCGGCATGTTCGTGGGCGCTCTGCTGATCATGGTGGTGGTAAAACCGCGCTCCTCGGAGCGGGTTCTTAGCCAAGCTGGTGCCAAGCGTCCCCTAAAGCCCCGGCACGAATTCTTCGGGCATTTTGGCATCTGTGCCTTCATCTCCTTTGCTCAAAGCAGCATCTTGGCTTTAGGCAACCTGTTTTTCCTGCACGTCCAGGTAGCCGATCCCTTGCTGTTTTTGCTGTGCTACTGGATTTCAAGCTTGACGTTCACTTTCTTTATCTACGCTTTGGTAGTGTCCTTTGCTAACCTGGGCAAGGCGATGGCGGTTATTTTGCTCATCATCCAGGTGACGGGCTGTAACGGATCGTATCCTTTGCAGCTCTTGCCCTGGTTCGTTCAGGACATCAGCCCCTTCTTGCCCGTAACTCATGTGGTTTCGGCCATGCGCGAGGCCATGTTCGGCACGTACGGAGCGGTGTTTTGGGAGCAGATGGCTCTGGTTGCTTTTTGGTTACTGCCAGCGTTGTTGCTCGGCTTGCTTTTGCGCAAACCCTTTGCTGCGTTTATGTCATGGTATGTGGAAAAGGTTGAAAGCTCAAAGCTCATGGCATAGCGTTTCGAATCTGTGCGTGGCGGGCTCATTCAGCGCGCTGCAGCTGCGTGGGTATGCGCGCTGCACTGCGTGGGTAAAATGCTTCACCAATGCGGGAACGGCGGCGAGGGATTGTACCTTTGCTGCCCTGCTTGCCGGCTCACGTGCCCGGTGCATCGAAGTTTACCTCATGCGTTGGAACCTTGCGGGTTGAGCGCGTCTTTCTGCGGACGTGGGGTTGTCGAGTCGGCTTTCTGGGAGGGTGTATTTCACGCTGTCAGAAAAAATCGTACATGAAATATGAAATTTAAGCTAAAAAGCGCTAAAAGTACTCAAAAATGGATCTTTGTGTACGATTTTTCTGGCAATACTGCGTATAAGTCTGCGCATACGACAAGAAAGCGCCCGAGCAGTCAGGCGCTTACAGCAGTCAGGCGCTTACCTAAGGATGAGTCTTGTGTCGCTTCTATGCCAGGCGCTCGCCTGCCTGGGGTCCGGGGGTAATGCTGTACACCTCTTCCACGTGCATCCAGCACACGCCGTTGCTGTAAAAATCATAGCCCATGCCGCTTAAAATGGCGTGCACCTGATCTGCAATAGCCTCGTAGCGTGGTCCCTCGTTCTCGTAGATCACGGAGCCTTTGACCTGATAACCCCCTTGTTCATCCCAAACGCTCACCGCCATTTGGGGGTTTTCGCCGAGGTTTGCCAGAGTTTTTTTCATATACTGGTCGGAAATCATAACAGTCTCTTCGTCATAGGCCTGTTTCATTGAACAGCATATGACGTTGGGCGTGCCATCGGTGCTACAGGTAGCAACGGCAGCAGCATAAACATTGTTGATCATATCCATGCATTCGCGGGGCATCTTGGTCATAGGTCTTCCTTTCCTTCGGTCTACCATGGCAATCTCATGAGCCTATGGATCATCTTACGGGTGCATAAATCCATTGTATCCCCTTCGGTTGAAAAAACGTTGTAGGATGGGACAGAACAAGAAGGAAGCAAGCGAGAGGAGCGTGTATGCCCACGCAGGAATCTTTGAAGAAATATGCGAGTTTGCTCGTGAGGGGCGGCTGCAATCTACGTTCTGGTCAGGAGCTTTATGTGAGCGCGGATGTATCTCAGGCGCCGTTGGTGCGCTTGGTGGTGGCTGAAGCGTATGCTGCAGGGGCCTCCCAGGTGACCAGCTTTTTCTCCGATGAGCAGATAAGCCGCATCAACTACGAATGCAAGACGGTGGAGCAGTTTAACGAGTTTCCAGAATGGCGTGCTGTACTGCAAAACGGTGTAGCTGAACGGGGTGCAGCATTGCTGTTCATCTCCAGTGAGGATCCGTGTGGCTTTGCGGGCATCGATCCTCGAAAGCTCTCTGCTTTTCAGGTGGCGGCTACCAAGGCGTGCCGCGCGTGGCGCGATGGCATGGATTATGGGCGCAACGTGTGGGTGATTGCCGGTGCTGCCAGCCCCGCTTGGGCAGCGCGGGTTTTCCCCGACTTGCCCGAAGAGGAAGCGGTAGAGCGTCTGTGGGATGCTCTCTTTGAGACGGCTCGTGCTAAAGGGGAGGATCCTTTAGCCGATTGGCGTGCCCATGACGAAAGCTTCCGTAGCCGTGTTGCGTGGCTCAACCATCAGCGTTTCGATTCCCTGCATTATCGAAATGCTTTAGGCACCGATCTGGTCATTGGCTTAAATCCCGACGGCGTCTGGGCAGGCGGTGGCGAAACGACCGTTTCGGGCCAGCGCTTCTACCCCAATATGCCTACGGAGGAAATTTACACCACCCCCGACTGGCGGCGTGTTGATGGCGTAGCGGTAGCCAGCATGCCCCTGAACCATGGCGGTGCCCTCGTGCGCGATTTTCGCGTGGAGTTTAAAGACGGCAGCGTGTGCGCCTGGGAGGCAGCGGAGGGCAACGACATCCTTACCTCCATCATAGAAACCGATGAGGGCGCTCATCATCTGGGGGAATGTGCGCTGGTTTCCTTTGACAACCCCATTCAGCGCACGGGGATTTTGTTTCTGAACACGCTCTACGATGAGAATGCCGTGTGCCATTTGGCGTTAGGTCGCGGCTTTGCGGAGTGCCTCGAAGGAGGTCGTGCGCTGAGCATTGAGGCGCTCAAGGAGCGCGGTGTCAATGATTCGTTGACCCATGTGGACTTTATGATTGGGACCGCCGATCTAGAAATCACCGGCATTACGGCCGAAGGGGAAGAAGTGCCCGTTTTCACCAAGGGAACTTGGGCGTGTTCGTGACAGGGGGTGACAGGGGGACCGGTCATTTGACACAATTTCCTGTCTATTGTTCCTTTTCCGCTTTGCCACCAGATGAAATTGTGACAAATGACCGGTCCCCCTGTCACAATCGTATCATCGGCTGTCGCAAAAAAAGAACATGTCCGATTTTGCCAAAAGATTGAACGATTTTGCTAATCGCCTGGAAACCATAGGGTCATATGAGTAACGCATGTGCGCGTTTTCGCCTCTCAAGGGCAGGAATGTGCTATTGTTCAAAAACATTTCTGCGCACTATTGTCCTATTCGGGGTTGAGTAAGGAAACTATGGCAACGGCTTTCTATAACGAAGAGCGTGCGGCAAGTGTTGTTGCCGCCTTTGGTGTTTCGAGCGGCTTGGGTGTGACCTTGTTCAGCCCGTCGGAGCGTTTCGGCGTTGAAGTGCGCTATACCCGCTGCTCCTGCCAGGGTCTGTGCCAGCGGGCAAAGGGTCTCGAGCCGGGCGAGGGCTGGCCCGAGGAATGCAAGCGGGTTCATCGCCTGGCTTCCATCTTTGCCGATAACGCTAACAGCAGCTACTTGTATATCTGCCCCGAAGACAACCTGTTCTTTTGCGCCCCGGTCGTCGTCGATAGCCGCTTGGTAGCTGCCGCCACGATTGGCCCCGTGCGCATTGAAACAAGCGCCGATACCGATGAGGCTCCCGATAAGTTCCGCGAGATCGATGATGAGAGCGGTGTCCCTTTGCGAACGGGCGAATACCTCCAGCAGCTCGCATTGATTTTCTCAACGGCGATGTTCGGTTTCAGCGTGTCTGAGGGTGCTGTTTCCCTCTCTGCCCCTAAAGCCCAGCGCTCTTACGGTGCCGATGCGCCTCTTTTGGGCCTCAAGTCGGTCCATGTGAAAGAATACCCGGTCGAGTTCGAGAAGAACCTTATCGACGCAGTTCGTCAGGCGGATAAGGCAGAGGCGGGCCACGCCTTGAATGAGCTTTTGGGCTTCTTGCTGTCTTCTAGCTTGGTGGATTCTCGTTACCGTTTCCGCGAGCGCATCGATGAGCTGGTTTCGGTGATTTCCCATTCCGCTTTGCGCGCGGGCGTCTCCGCTGAAGTGCTGTTTCCCGCTATTGAGCGCTGCCGAGGCGAGATGCGCTTCATGAACTCCGAAGACCAAATGTGCAGCCGCGTGCACCATTTTACCGAACAGGTTATCAGCTTGGTGCAAAACCTCTATGACGTGGAGTTTGACGACTTCAAGTATCGTGCTGCTTCCTTCATCCATGAGAATTATCGTCGTCATGTGTCGCTGGATGAAGCCGCTGATTCTTTGGGCTTTTCACCATCGTATTTCTCGCGCACCTTCAAGGAGCATATGGGGTGCACTTTTGTAACGTACGTGAACGAAGTGCGTGTTCAAGCGGCAAAAAGCGAGCTCATATCCACCGATAAGGATATTGCTGAAATTGCGGAATCGGTGGGCTTTGATTCGGTAAGCTACTTCATTCGCGTGTTCAAGCGTGAAACCAGCATGACGCCGGGCAATTATCGCTCTCGTCGCGGACAGCTGCTGGGTTGCGCGTTTACCGATATTGGCGATGTCTCCGATATCGCCGAAATGGCTCAGTTGAGCGAAAAAGGCTTGCGCTAGCTGCGTGCTCACCTGTGCG
>CAYFWL010000015.1:18046-25369 GCA_964346845.1 uncultured Eggerthellaceae bacterium
GCCCAAATAGACAAAAAAATGCAATAAAAAGTAAAAATGAGCAATTTTCAGGGGGCTTGCTTCTTGTATAGTGCAAGCCGTTGGAATTCGTAAGCAATAATGCTTAAGAAAGGGGAGACGGAATGTCTACACTTGAAGAACTCAAAGAAATGGTTATCAAGGGCAAGAAGAAGAAGGCCACTCCGTTGGTTGAGCAGTGCCTTTCCGAGGGCGTTGCCCCTCAGCAGATTCTTGACGAGGGTCTGATTGCTGCTTTGGACATCGTTGGCGAGAAGTTCTCCGCTGGTGAGCTGTTCGTTCCCGAGATGCTGGTTGCCGCTCGTACCATGGCTGCCTGCACCGAAATCCTGAAGCCGCATCTGTCTGCCGCTGGTTCCGAGCCTGCTGACTATGGCATGATTGCTACCGTTGCTGGCGACATGCATGACATCGGCAAGAACCTGGTCCGCATGATGCTCGAGGGCAAGGGCTTCGAGATGGCCGACCTGGGTGTCGACGTTGCCAACGAGGCTATCTGCGACTATCTGCGTGAGCATCCCGAGTGCAAGCTGGTCTGCCTGTCCGCTCTGCTGACCGTTACCATGCCTGCTCTGGCGAGCGCTGTTGCCGCTATCAAGGAAGCCGGTCTGGCCGAGGGTCGCACCATCTTCGTTGGTGGCGCTCCTGTTACCCAGGCGTTCTGCGACGAAATCGGTGCTGACTACTACACCGTTGACGCGGGCGCTTGTGCCGCTAAGGCTGCTGAGGTCATGCTGGGCTAATCGCCTTCCTGCCTTTCCGCGCGAAAAACATTCCGAAATGCCCGTCGACTGGTTCGGCGGGCATTTTTTTTGGCATAATGCCAATCGGTGTGCTTGACGTCTGAGGTGTGAAGCAGTGCTCCTTTGGATGCCAAGATGTGGCGTTTATAAAAAGCGAGCAAGGAGAAAGGCATGGTCCAGAACCGCTTCCGTGAAGCATTAGAGCAAGGAAAATTCGTTGTAAGTGTCGAGGCTCTTCCGGGTCGTGGCGCCCGCGAGGCCTTCCAGGCGAAAACGATGGAAGAAGCCCTCGGCGTTTGGGAGTCGGGCCTGGTGGACGCCATTTCCATCACCGACGCCCCCAGCGGCACCCCCGCCCTTCTGGCGGACGCCTTCGCCACGGAGCTTTTCAATAAGGGCGTCATCCCCCTGGAGCACATCACCTGCAAGGACCGCAACCGCAACCAGATCGAGGCCCACCTGTACGCCCTGCAGCGGGCGGGCATCGAGAACCTTTTGTGCATGACGGGCGACGCGCCCACGCGCAGCTGGCAAGGGCAGGCGCGCCCCGTGTTCGACCTCGACCCGGTGACCATGATCCAGCTGGTCTGCGACATGAACGCGGGCATGGGGTACCCCCGCGGCAGCAAGATGGTGCGCACCGCCCCGGCGAACTTCTTCCCCGGTGCCGTCGTCTCGCCCTTCAAGTGGACCGAGGGGGAGGTGTTCACCCAGCTCTACAAGCTGAAGAAGAAGGTCGCCGCCGGCGCGCGCTTCATCGTGAGCCAGGTGGGCTACGACACGCGCAAGATGCAGGAGATGCTCATGCTCGCGCGGGAGGAGGGGATCGACGTCCCCCTTATCGCCAATATCTACGTGCTCTCGCACAGCACCGCGATCTTCATGAACAAGGGCGGCATCCCCGGGTGCGATGTCTCCGATGGGCTGCTGGCTGAGCTGGCCGTTGAGAAGGAGACGCACGAAGATGGTGGGGTCCAGGCGCGCCTGGATCGCGCTGCCAAGATGATCGCCGCCGCGCGCGGCATGGGCTATGCAGGCGTCCATATCGGCGGCACGGGCGTGACGGCCGATTCGGTGAAGTATATGCTGGCCAAGGCTGACGAGTATGCAAAAGATTGGCAGGCTGCGGCGCGCGATGTCATGTATCCGATGGATAAGTGCTTCTGGGTGTACGAGCAAGACCCCGAGACCCTGCTCAACACGGCGGTGCGCAGGCCCTTGGACGGCGATCTTTTCGGGGATAAGGCTATTCGGGGCAATTACCGCCTGTCGCGTCTGTTCCATAAGCTGGTCTTCGTTCCGGGCAGTCCGATCAACAGCCTGTTCAAGGCAGTGGTGGGCGGCAAGGAGAGGCGCAAGGGCCGCCTGCGCGCTCATGGCTTGGAGCATGTGGGCAAGGTCGTTCTCTACGATTGCATCGACTGCGGGGACTGCGGCCTTTACGCGTGCGGCTACACCTGCCCCATGTCCCAGTGCCCCAAGAGCCAGCGCAACGGGCCGTGCGGGGGGAGCAAGGACGGCTGGTGCGAGGTGTTCCCGGGCAAGCGCTACTGCATCTGGTACAAGGCGTACCATCGCGTGAAGCACTACAGCGACCCCAAAACCCTGGCAGACTACATCGTTCCGCCCAACCAATGGTCCTTTTGGCAGACGAGCCCCTGGGGCAATATGGTGGGCGGCCGCGACGGCTACGCCCGTCGCGAGTGGATGCCCGGCGTGGAGCCCGACAAAGAGTTTTTGGAAGGACCCCAAGCTGCAGTGGACGTTCCTCGTCGCTATCGGGAATAGGGGCGGAGAGGTCTTCGATTGCAGGAAAGCGTGCATGCTTTCCTTTTGGGGGGATAATGTCAGAATAACGAGACAGTGGCCTCTGAACCCGAGGGTTTCGTTATAAAATATTCGGTAGGCATTTTGCCCCTGCGGCAAGAGCTGCGGGAGTGAAAACAAAAGGACCGTGCGATACGCACAGAAAAAGGGAGGATTCCTATGATCGGTGAAGAATCAGATCGTCCGATTTACGTCATCGCAGAGAAGATTAACGGCTTCGTGCCCCGCTCTGGCAAGGCTATCGAAGAGGGCGACGCTGAGTACATCAAGCAGATCGCTATCGCCCAGACTGAAGCTGGTGCAGACTACTTGGACTGCAGCCCCGCTACCACTAATGGCTACGGTGACAACCTGGAGACCATGACCTGGCTCATCAACCTGATTCAGGAGGTCGTTGACACCCCCATCACCCTGGATAGCCCCAATGTTGATCTCCTGCTGGAAGCCATGAAGCTTTGCAAGGTTCCGGGCATGATCAATTCCGCATCTCTGTGCGAGGGCAAGTGCGACAAGGTGTTCCCCGCGATTGCTGGGACTGATTGGGCATGTGTCGTCATGCTGGACGATGACGTTCGCGGTATCCCGAGCGACTCTGACGGTCGTATTGACAATTTCCGCAAGGTCATGGCTAAGGCCAAGGAGTATGGTGTTAAGGCTTCTCAGCTGTTCTTCGATCCGCTGGTTGAGACGCTGGGCACCAACGACCAGTCCTTCATCACCTTCGCTGAGGTCTGTCGTGCAATCACCGAGGAAGAGCCCGAGGCTCATATCACCTCTGGTCTGTCCAACATCTCCTTCAACATGCCTTCTCGTAAGCACATCAACATTCCGTTCATGATCCTCTCCATGTTCAATGGTATGGACTCCGCTATTGTTGACCCGCTGAACCGCGACATGATGGG
This sequence comes from uncultured Eggerthellaceae bacterium, assembly GCA_964346845.1. Taxonomy (GTDB): domain Bacteria; phylum Actinomycetota; class Coriobacteriia; order Coriobacteriales; family Eggerthellaceae; genus CAKUOV01. The sequence continues at coordinate 21,537 of CAYFWL010000015.1, forward strand.
CTGCATCTACGGTGCAAGTGCTCTCATGGGCAACGATGAGTTCTGCATGGAATACATCGAGGCCTACCGCGACGACCTGTTCGGTGCTCAGAAGAAATAGGCGCTTCGTGGCAACGCGATGCGCGTGCAGAGGGGAGCTTTGAGGCGAATCGCTCAACGAGTGGTGGCAATCTCCTCACGCTGACATCCTTGAAGGGCTCTGGTTTCAATGCCAGGACCCTTCTTTTTGCGCTGATGCCTCCCTGTGGTCCTGCTCCTGATAGGCGGGTTCGTTCATCGGGACCAGGGGCGGCTAACGTTTTCCGATACGAATTTTTGTAGAGGTGTTCCCCCTCTTGCTCTTCTGCTCGGAAAAGGTCAAACCTTGGACAAAAAAGCCGATTTTGTGTCAAAAAAATTCCAAGTACCGCAGAAGAGACCTCCGTGAACTGGTGAAACGCGATGCGTTTTCTCGCCCCCTGATGGAAAAACCCCTTACTCTCCCGCAATTTGACACAAAATCGGCTTTTTTGTCCAAGAAACAGAGAAAAGACCCCTTTTCCTTACAGAGAAGACAAAGGAGAGAGTTTCAGGGCTCAGGGGAACACCCTGCATCATCCCTTGGAAGGCGCGAAAGCAGGGAATCTAGGAGACGTATCCTTGAGCGAGGGCGCGAAGGATGATTTCGCTGATCACCACGACGTCTTCAGAGGAAAAGAAAGCCGTGATATTGTCGGAGAAGAGAATCTGTGCCTGGGCGGGAAATTCGTCATCGCCCTCCCAGAAAAGAAGCTGCACGAAGATGTCGGGCAAGAACTCGAACTGATAGGCGGCATCGGCCTTGCTGTCTGCGGGGGTGCCGCCGAGGGCTGTGCAGGCAGCGGCCATCTGCTCCGCCTCATCAAACATCCTTGCCAGGCGAAGGGTGCAGCGACGGTTGAAAGCGGGGAGATATGTTGCGCCGCGAGGAATTTCCTGGTAGGCGATAAAACGCGTCCGAGGAGGCGTGGGAGTGCTTTCAAGCAGGATTCTCAGCAAAAGAATGCTGAGTTCGGGGGAAATCTCAGGAACCGTTAAGGTGCCGCGAGGAACGCCGTTGAGGTTTTCGCGATTCCGGGCTACCACGCTGGGCGTGCTCTGAGCATCGATTCCTTCCAAATCGCCGCTTTCTTGCGGCGGCATAAAAATAGGGGCAGTGAGAAATTCCCCTTCGGGCCAACTTATATAAAAGGGACGCCCCATGACCATCAAGGTGAAATTGCGGGTGGTATCGCTATAGGAAGCACAGCTTCGGGCAGCCAGCTTTTCGGGGTCAGCCTGGGCGAAAAGACCACGGTAGTGGGCGAGGGGGCGTTCGGTTTTGTTGTTGACGATTTCCATGCGGCAATCCTTATAGAGAAAAGCCGGGACGAACGGTGCCATCCGCATCGTCCCGGCTTGTTGACCTGCGTCTATGCAAACAAAGAAGCATCCGTGTGGGGGATGAAGCAGGCAGCCACGAATTCATCCATATAACCTGGCTCAATGGAAAGCTCCAGGTAGGTCATGCACTGGCTGAGCTCGAATACCTTGTCGGTCGCTTCGTCGGATACGAGCATGGCGCACGCGCCTGTCAGTGAGCTATTGCCAATGTAGTGGTACGTTTCAAGAGGCATCTTGGGCAGCATGCCGATAGCCATAGCGTTGGCCATATTGATGCCGCTGCCAATGCCTCCCGCAATCATAACCCGATTGAGGTCTTCCGGCAGAGCGCCAACCGAGTTCAGCATGGTGCGGAAGGCGCTGAAGATAGCACCCTTTGTGCGGATAAAATTGTCCAAGTCGGTTTCGTTGATGGACACCTCGCGCTTGGCACCGTTTTCGCCCTCGAAGGCCAAAACGTACTCACAGCCGCCACCGTCTAAGGGTCGCACGCGTTCGCCTTCGCGGGCAAACTTGCCGCGTGCGCTGATGATGCCGGTGCGGAAGAGTTCGGCTACGGTGTCGATGATGCCAGAGCCGCACAGACCCCAGGGAGCACCACCGCCAATTACCTCATAGGTGGGGGTCATGGTGTCAGCATCGATTGAGACCTTCTGGATGGCACCCGTTGTGGCGCGCATGCCGCAGGAGATGTCACCGCCTTCAAACGCGGGACCGGCAGAACAGGCGCAAGTCAGCATGAAGTCGCCGTTGCCGTATACCATTTCACCGTTGGTGCCCAGATCGATGAAGAAGGACATCTCATCGCTGTTCCACAAAAGGGTTGCCAGGGTGCCTGCGGTGATGTCTCCGCCGACGTAACTACCCACATTGGGGGCGAAAATCACCGGGGCATCAGGCGCAATCGGCAGACCGGTACTGGCACCGGTGTCACCGTGGCGCTCCAGGAACTCGGGCTCATAGGGCTCCAGGCGAATGCTCTCGCCGTTAGCGCCCAAGAACAGATGCTCCATGGTGGTATTGCCGGCAATGACACAGCGGGTAATCTCGCTGGATTCGATGCCTGCCTGCGCACACAGCTCACGCAGCAGGGGAACGAGCGTGTTCTCGCGAATCGCCTCGCGCAGGGCATCGACGCCGCCCGGTTTGGACTGGCTGATAATACGGTTGATGACATCGGCGCCGTAGCGGATCTGATCGTTGCCTGCACTGGTTTTGCCGCATACCTCGCCTGTTTCCAGAACGATCAGAGCGGCGGTGACGGTGGTGGTGCCAATGTCGATGGCAACGCCGTAACCCGTCTGGGAAACGCCGCGAGAAATTCCGGTGGCGAAGAGATTTTCCAGCTCATGAGTGTAGCGGTCCAGCTCTTCTTGGGAGGAAAGATCCGCTGTCTGAATGTCATGGGCAAAGCTGGCGGCTTCGGCAGGCACCAGGAGCTTTGCGTCACCGCAAACACTGCTCTGGCATGCCAGACGCCAGCCCTCATCGTATTCCTGAGGCTTGCGGTGGTTTCGGCCACCTTCAACCTCGCCTTCCAGCAGCTTGACGCGGCATTTGCCGCAGGTACCGGCGCCGCCGCAGGGAGCGTCGATGGAGATGCCCGCCTCGCGAGCAACGTCGAGAATATGAGCGCCGAAGGCGGCAGCGACTTGGTGATCGCCACCGCCCTCGATCGAAAACGTGATGGTATGCATCAGGCGTTTTATCCTTCCTGAGGGAAAGGGTTCTTACATAATGGGATCCATGCCGAGAGCGGGATGCCCCTTCTCGGTCAGGAAAGCCAGCAGCTCTTCGGGATCGGTGGTAATGGTCTCGTCACCGATCATGTCGGTGAAGTTCTCAATACCGGTCATCTCGAAGATGGTCTTGTTCAAACGGGGGGCAACGTCATCTTTCAGTTCCTTCGGCATCCAGACAATGCGCTCGGGGCCGCCCTCGGCGGCAATGAACTTCTTGGAGGAGATAAAGGAACGGCCATGACCCATGAAGCCCGGGGTCTGCACGCCGCCGCCGGTCATGGAGGCCAGCTCGCCGAAGGTCATGCCGGTGGGGGTCATGCCTGCGTATTCGCGGTTGCACACCACGACGCCGTTTGACAGCGGCTCGATACCGCAGATGCACTCGAAGCAACCGCAGGAGGTCATGGGGTCCTCAATCAGGGAGTACAGGGTGACCTCGCTGACCGCACCATGGGTGGCATCCTTGACGATGTCGTTCACGGTGGAGTAGCGACCCGTGCGCTCGTCGAGGCAGCCTTCCTTGGGGATGGGCTGGGAAGGACCGGCATCGTTGAGCTGCTTGGCAGCCTTGGCGTCCAGCCAGGAGACAGCACCGCACAGGCCCAGGCGCTCAGGGGTGATAACGCAGCAGTGGGCAGGCGCGAAGCTCTGGCACAGCGTGCAGGTGTAGAAGGTGTCGACGGCCTCGTC
>CAYFWL010000016.1:0-2343 GCA_964346845.1 uncultured Eggerthellaceae bacterium
TGTTCCCCTGTGCGTCGATGTTTCCTGGGGCGACAACTGGGCACAAGCTCACTGATGGGGTAGCAAGGGGTGCACAGATCCGGTATCGAGCGCCTGTCGGTGCGTACCGCGTATTCGATAATATATCGGATGCGCATGCCGGTGAGCGCCAACGGGGGAACCGGCTTCGATAAAAATCCCGCTCGGACATCACCTTGTCCAAGCGGGATCTTGTTTTCCTGTCACCGGAAAAGATGTTAATAGATCAATTCCCGATGCGCGCGGTAAAGGGCATCTGCAAGCTTAGTTACCAGATAGGAATGGTTGTTGTCGGTGGAAGACATAATGCCGCACACGTAGGGATGATCGCCGTCCATGACCAAGCTTCCCTCGGTGCGAGCGTAGTCTATCCATCCTGATTTTGCATAGACCGTTTTTACCCCGTGCCAGCCTGCTGCTGCTCGGGTCATACCAGCAGTGTTGCTGTCGAGTACGTCGCGCAACCAGGCGGCATTTTCCGTATCGCCCAGCAGGTAATCCTGAGAAACAACCCACATGCGGCACAGATCTTCGGCGGTGTAGTAGGCGGTCCACCCCGTCCAGGAGAAGTTTTCAACGTGGCCGATGTCCACATAGTTTTCGAGGGGCCACCTTCCGTAGTGGTAGAAGTAGTTCTTGTATGTTTCGTTGTTGGAGTAATCCAGGGCATGCCAGAAGGAATTTTCCCATTCCCACAACGCGCTGGGATTGTATTCGCTTAAAGCGATGGAGTAAGGAGCCTTGATGGAACAGGCGCTGTAGTAGGTGGTATCGGAATTATAGGTAATGCCAGCACCTGTTACCAAGTCGATGAGGGTGAAGCCCACCGAGCGGCCAATATCCCAGAAGCCATAGAGGGCGTCCCAGATGGCGGCGCGAGTTTCCTCAGAAATGCTGTTGGGACTCTTGAAGGTCTTGAGTCCATTGCCGGTGGCGTAGGTGTCAAGTACCTCGATAAGATCGGAGACAGTTGCTCTAGTTCGTGTGGTCTGATTGAGGAGGAAGCGCTGATTGACAGATTTTTCGTTGTAGGATGCAAGTTGGGCGTTGGCTCCGGCGCTCGTTCCGCTCAGGCTCAGGGAAAAGTCGCCCAGGGCAGACTTAAAGATGAAGGCACCATCTTTCCAGACAATCTGCCATTTTTGCGCGGGCGTTTTGTTATCGTCATACTGCTGCACATTGGTTCCGCTTTTCGCGTTGCCACCTTTTACGTCCAGCGCCAATGTTGACCAGGCACCGTAAATGCTGTAGTAACCGTCATTGGTGGGGGAGATATAGAATTTCTGCGAGTTGTGATTCATGGCGTGCCAGGCAGTGATATTGCCTCCCGATTTCGTGCTGTTGTAATACACTTCAAGAGCGGTATCAGGGTTTTGGGCCAGCCTGATGGTGTAATAGCCCGAGGAAAGCAGGGGAACCCCCGCCAGGTTCCAGACGGCGTTGCTTGCCTTTGTGGCGCTATAGAGCGTTGCGTCCTGCTTCCACTGCTTCGCGCCAATGCGTTTGCCATTATCGGCGGCGATGATGGTGAAGTGCCCGTTCTTGGTGGGGGTTATCATCCATTTTTGAGAGAACGCCGTGCTCTTCGCTTCCTGCGTTACCCTGCCTTTTTCATTGGTACTCAGGTAGAGACCCGATACCACGGACTGTAGCGTGAATGCTCCAGTGCCATCTGACTCAACAACAAAGGTTTGAGCAAAGGTGGAATTCGCCTTGTAGAGTCCGATCTGCTCACCTGCGGAGGTCGATCCACCAGGAACGTCCATGACGAGGGACTTTGCGCTTCCGTTCTGGATGCGGTAGATTCCCTCGGCGGCGCGAGGCGTTGTTGCAACAAGCTTGAACTGCTGACTTGCAGCGTCTTTGTTGATGGTGTTGACGAGAACATTTGCGCCGTTTTTCACCGAAGCGCCTGCTATATCGAGCGCCTTGTTGCTCATCGCCGAAACGATGCTTATGGATCCATTTGTATGCTCGACGACACGCCACCACTGCGACGCCGTTTTGTTGGGGGCGTATTGCAAGACGTTTGCGCCGCTCTTCGTGGAGCCCTGCGCTATATCGAGTACTTTTCCTGAGCCGTAGTTCGTAATGGCGTAATAGCCCGTGTAGGCGTCGTAGTTTAAAGCGAAAGCCTGAGAGCTTATGCCGGCCTTTTTCCCCATGCGTACATTTGCGTTGTCGTTGCCGCTCTTGTTAGCCACCCCAACAACGTATTCACTGGCCTGAGAGCTCTCGATGAGATAAGCGCCATCGGCGACACTTTGCGTGCACAGGCGGAAGATCCAGTTCTGGGACGCCGAGCCGTTCTGGTTCCAGATGCGC
>CAYFWL010000016.1:2443-9713 GCA_964346845.1 uncultured Eggerthellaceae bacterium
CACGGTGCCGCGCTCGGAGGCGATGACGTAGGTGCCCTCCTGGATGGTGGTGTAGGTGAGGGCGGGGCACAGGCGGAAGATCCAGTTCTGGGACGCCGAGCCGTTCTGGTTCCAGATGCGCACGTTGGAGCCGGAGGAGGCCCCGGCCACGTCGAGGGCCTTGCCGGCGGACACGGAGCTCGCCACGATGTAGCAGGGGGCGCCCTTGGCGGTGGTGCTCGCGGCGAGGTACCACCTCTGGGCCACGGTGCCGTTGTGGCGGTAGATGCCCACGTTGGTGCCGTCGGCCTTGCGCGCGCCCTCCACGTCGAGGGCCTTGCCGGAGTCCTGGGAGGATATGGTGTAGAAGGTGTTGCCCTTGCCGTCCTTGCCCGCGGCCTTCACGACGAAGCGCTGGGCGGCGGTGCCGTTGTCCTCCCATCCCTGCACGTTGGTGAAGTCCTCGGAGCCGTTGCCGGCCACGTCGAGCACGGTGCCGCGCTCGGAGGCGATGACGTAGGTGCCCTCCTGGATGGTGGTGTAGCTAAGACCTGTGCTGCCGGTGCCCTTATCGGAGAGAGTTTTCGCTGTTACCGTGTTCTTAGATGATGAAGGAGCCGATGAGGTGTCAGCTGGGGAGTTGTTTGTGGAAGAAGCGCTTGCCTTGGTGCTCGCTGTTACGCTCGCTGTTGCGCTCGCTGTTACGCTCGCGGTGGGTTGATCGTCCACTTTTTGCTTGGGCGCTGCGGGCGAAGTTGTTGTCTTGTCGGAGGGCTCCGAGGACTCAGGAGATTTTTGAGAAGAGGACTTCGGTGTCGAGGAAGCCGAAGACGCTGCGGGTGCTGGTGATGCGGGGGATGTCGCAGACGTTGCGGATGCGAGGGACGCCGCAGGCGCCGCAGAGGCTGCGGGCGTTGCAGATGCCGAGGGTGCTGCAGCTGCGGAAGGTTCCGATACGGCAGCAGATCCCGAGGACATCGGAGTGGTCGGGGTCAAGCCGTCTGCTTCTGGCTGTTCGTTTGCTGCCTTTTGCAGCGCATTTGTTGCTTTTATCAGCCCGGCATCTGCTTCTGGCTGTTCGTTTGCTGCTTCATTGGCTGCTTCATTTGCTTGCGCCATCGTGTTAGCAGACAGCGTCTCATCGGCGTATGCCGTCGCGCTCGGGGACAAGATCACATCGTTTGATGTTGCTGGGTCAACCGACAATCCCAGAGGGGCTTTTGAATCGACCGCTGATTCGTTTGCCAATGCCTGGGGCACGCAGCAGGCAAAGCTTTGGAGCGCCAGGGAGAAAAGCAAGCATCCAAAGAGCATTCCGATACGGGTTGCGGGGGAGTGTTCGCGCTGCTTTTGCCTTGAGGGGTGAGCGGTAAGCATCATATCTAAGTCCTCCTCAATCGGTTTTGCCGGAAAGCACGTTGACGCCGATAGGTGATCACGCAGACATACGCTGAACAAGCACCTTTGTTCAAAACGTATATATGATGAGATTATCTCACGAAAGGGGTGATCTGAGGGTAGAATTTGAAAGTCTTTCTCTTAGATGTGGCAATGGTGTTCTATCGGTGGTATAAACCTATGATATAAACCTGTATCTTGTGGTCCCCATCTGCATGGTGCCTGTCTGCTACAGGTCTCTCGGTATCGTTGCCGCCATGCTTGGTAGGAGGACTCAGGAGGAGCGGAGGGCTAGCAGGGGGCTTTGGCGCTTCAATTCCTGTAAAAAGTGCTTGTCAAAACAGGATTTTCTGCTATCATACTTCAGGTTGCACCCAAAAGGGGCACAACAGGAATAAGCGCGATGCATACGCGGAGACGGTGCAGACAGGGAAACCGACGTGCTACGGTCACGCTAATAAGATATCGCCTTACGTTTATTCAAGGAGAAAGTATGTACGCTATCATCAAAACAGGCGGCAAGCAGTATCGCGTTGCCGCGGGTGACAAGCTTAACATCGAAAAACTCGATGCTGAGCTCGGAACCAAGGTCGAGTTGACCGCAATCTGCGTCATTGATGGTGACAAGGTGGAGGCCGATCCGGCCAAGGCCGCTGCCGTTAAGGTCGTTGCTACCGTTATTGAGCAGTTCCGTGGCGAGAAGGTTCTCGTCTTCAAGTTCAAGAAGCGCAAGAACTACAAGAAGCTTCGTGGCCATCGCCAGTCACTCACGCGCGTTCAGATTGAATCTATCGGTTAGTAAGGGAGGGATACCATGGCACACAAGAAAGGTCTTGGCTCCACTCGTAACGGCCGCGACTCTCACGCACAGCGACTTGGCGTTAAGATGTTCGCAGGTCAGACTGTAAAGACGGGCAATGTTATCGTTCGTCAGCGGGGCACTCATTTCCATCCAGGTGAAAATGTCGGACGCGGTAAGGACGACACCCTGTTCGCCCTCTGCGATGGCACGCTGAAATTTACCCGTGGCGTGAAGCGCAAGATTCATGTCATTCCTGCAGAAGAAGCTTAATTTCTTTTTAGCGGGCAATAGCGATTATCAGTGTCCTCTGCCTGGCAGGGGGCACTTTTTCTATTTTATAATGAGGTAGTCGTTAACTTTTACTGTTCCCCTCCACGATGAAGGAAACGCATGTTTACTGATAAAGTTCGAATTTTCGTAAAAGGCGGCAACGGTGGCGCTGGCTGCATGAGTTTTCGTCGTGAGGCCCATGTTCCCAAAGGTGGTCCCGACGGCGGCGATGGCGGTCGTGGCGGTAATGTGATTGTGCAGGCCGATGCAAGCCTATCATCCCTGATCGAGTATCGTTTCAAACATCATTTCAAAGCCGAGCGCGGCACTCATGGCAAAGGTTCTCGTATGCATGGCGCTATGGGCGAAGACCTCATCTTGAAGGTTCCGGCAGGCACCGTGGTGCGCGAATACTTTGAGGAGTCCAAGGAAACGGGCGTCCAAATTGCCGATTTGACCCATGACGGCGAATTCGTCACCGTTGCGCGCGGTGGTTTGGGGGGGCGCGGCAATATCCACTTCGTCACTTCCACCCGTCGTGCTCCCTCTTTCGCCGAACTGGGAGAACCGGGCGAAGAGGCTTGGATCGAACTCGAGATGAAGCTCATGGCTGACTGCGCTTTGGTGGGCATGCCTTCGGCGGGTAAATCGTCGCTGATTGCCAAGATGAGTGCTGCGCGTCCGAAAATTGCCGACTACCCCTTTACCACGCTCATTCCGAATTTGGGTGTAGCGACAAGCGGCGATTACAGCTTTGTCATTGCTGACGTTCCGGGTCTTATTGAAGGGGCTCACGAGGGGCGCGGTTTGGGACACGAGTTTCTGCGTCACGTTGAGCGAACGGCCATGATTGTCCAGGTGGTCGATTTGACGGGAGACTGGGAGGGCCGGGACCCGCTCAGCGATTATGAGATTATCAAAAACGAGTTGGCGCTCTACAAAGAAGAGTTGGCTGATCGGCCGCGCATGGTTGTTGCGAACAAGATTGATGCTTGCACGGATGATGCGCTTATCAAGCGTCTGGAAGAGCGTGTTAAGGCCGACTCCCTTGCGGCGGCTGGCGGCGACGAGTGGGCCGATAGCCCCTTTGATCCCAAGCTCTACAAGATATCAGCGTTGACCGGCGAGGGCGTTGATTCCCTGAAAGCTGCCATTGCCGAGCGCGTTCATACCCTGCGCGAAGAAGCCAAAGCAGCAGCTGCCGCCCAGGCGGTACAATACGACCAGGTGTGGGAATACCGGCGGGAGGCGGCTGATATGCGCTTTCGTGTTGTTAAGCTTTCTGCGGGCGTGTTTCGCGTTGTGGGCGGAAAGATTGAACGCATCATCGTGAAAACCGACTGGAACAACGAGGAGGCTATCGCGTATCTCCAGCATCGTTTGAAGCGTCTCGGTGTTGATAAAGCCTTGGTGCGTGCCGGTGCCCTTGATGGCGATGAGATTCGCATTGTGGGGCGCTCTTTTGAGTTTGAGAGTGCTTCAGGAGCGGTCGAAGACGAGTACGATGAGTTGAATGATTATGAGTCTGAGCCCTTCGTGGAAGTTTTGGACGATAGCGATATCCCCTTTGACGAGGAATCGTATAGACGGGGGCTTGACCGATACGATGACGAAGAGGCCGAGGGCAACACAGGCAACGGCAAGGAGTAATGGGTGAACACCAAAGGCAAAGTGGTCATTAAGTTGGGTTCGGCTACGCTCGCTCGCGCGGATGGACGCATTGACTACGAGTTCATACAAACCATTGCCGACCAGCTTGCCCAGGTTAAGCAGGATGGTTGGCAGCCTATCATCGTTTCTTCGGGCGCCATCTCTTGCGGCTTGGAGGCCCTTGGCATCACCCAGCGTCCTTCCGACCTTCCCAGCTTGCAGGCGGCTGCATCGGTGGGTCAGAATGCTCTTTCTGCCGCCTACGCCACGGCTTTTAAGCGCTATGGCATCCTCACCTCGCTGGTGCTGCTAACGCGTCGTGACACGGCAGACCGCACCGCCTACCTGCATGCGCGCGATACCTTCGCGCGTTTGTTGGAGCTGGGCGTGGTGCCGGTGGTTAATGAAAACGACACCATTTCTGTCGAGCAGATCAAATTTGGCGATAACGACACCTTGGCGGCTTTGGTGGCCTGCTTGGTGGGCGCTGAGAAAGTCATCATTATGTCCGATATCGATGGTTTCTACGATGCCGATCCGGGAAAAAATCCCGATGCACGGCTTTTGCCCCGGGTGGAATATATTGACCAGGCCATTATGGATGCTGCAGGAGATTCCGCTTCCGCTTTTGGCACGGGAGGCATGATTACTAAAATCAAGGCCGCCCGCGTGCTCATGGCTGCAGGCAGTTCCTTGGTGATATGCGACGGTCACGCTCCTCGTGTTATCGAGCGGATATGCGCAGGAGAAGAGCTGGGGACACTGTTCATCAGCTCCCGCAAGCCCCATGAGATTACGCCGCGCAAGCTCTGGATTGCCTTGGGCGATTCGGTCAAGGGCGCTATCATCGTTGACGATGGTGCTCGGGCCGCCCTCGAGCATAAGGGGAGTTCCCTGCTTTCGGTGGGCATCCGTGCCGTGGAGGGAAGCTTTAATGCCGACGACATCGTTGATGTTAAAGACAGCTCAGGCTATCTCTTCGCTCGTGGTCGCGTTTCGGCATCGAGCGATGAGACCTCATTGGCTCTGGGTCGCACGCAAGAGCAGCTTGCCTCGAACCGTCTTCTCAAAAGCTTGGCTGATAAGCCCATCATCCACCGTAATGAACTGATTGTTTTTTGAAAGGGAGGCGTTAAGCGTATGGGTCTTAAAGAAGAAATCCTCGAACTGGCACAACGAGTCAAGAAAGCTTCGACTCAGCTGGCGGTATCCTCTACCGAGGTGCGCAACTGCGCGCTTCGGAAGATGGCTGATGCGTTGATTGAGCATCGGGATGAGATTCTTACCGCCAACGCACAGGACATGGATGCCGCACGTGCTCAGGGCACCAAGGAAAGCATTCTGGATCGTCTGTTTTTGGATGAAGGTCGCATTGCCGATATGGCAAGCGCCCTGCGCGATCTCATCCAGCTTCCCGATCCTTTAGGTCAGGTGCTGGAAGATCGCACTCTGTACAATGGTATGAGCTTGCAGCGCGTGAGGGTACCCTTGGGCGTGGTGGCAGTGGTGTATGAAGCGCGCCCCAATGTGACCGCCGATGCTGCGGGTATTTGCCTGAAGTCGGGAAACGCGGTTATCCTGCGCGGCGGTAGCCTTGCTTCCCGCTCCACGAGTGCTATCTGGCACGTTCTTTCTGAAGCGGCCTCGGGCGCGGGTTTGCCCGCTGGATGCATTACGGGGATCGATACGACCGATCGGGAAGCAACGGATATCTTGATGCAGCTGCATGGTCTGGTTGACGTGCTGGTACCGCGGGGTGGGGCTGGGCTTATCCAGCATTGTATCGCGTGCTCTCGGGTGCCGGTGATTGAGACGGGAACGGGCAATTGTCACGTATACGTGCATCAGTCAGCCGATATAAAGATGGCCCATGACATCGTTATGAACGCCAAGTGCCGCCGTTTGGGGGTATGCAATGCGGAAGAGTCGCTTTTAGTGGACGATGCCATAGCTGAGGAGTTTCTGCCTTCGGTTCTGTCAAGCCTGGCAGCGGCGGGTATTACCATTCATGCCTGCGAAAAGAGCCTTGCCATCGCGAAGCGCTGCGGCATTGAGGCTGTTGCCGCCACTGAGGCCGATTGGGAGACCGAGTATTTGGGTCCTGAGATCGCCGTGCGTGTCGTAGCGGGTGTGAAAGAAGCCATCGATCACGTAAATCAGTATGGCACGAAGCATTCCGAGGCCATTGTGGCCATGGATCAGGCGGTGATCGATGCTTTCCAGCGCCGTGTTGATGCGGCGTGTGTGTACGCGAATGCTTCCACGGCTTTCACCGATGGCGGTCAGTTTGGTTTGGGTGCCGAGATCGGCATTTCCACCCAAAAGTTGCATGTGCGGGGTCCTTTTGCGCTTGAAGGACTCACGTCTTACAAGTATTTGCTTGCGGGCAACGGGCAGACCAGGGCATAAGGGGCACGCATGCTGGAGACAACCCGGGCGAAACTGGAAGCCGGTCAACAGGTGCTCATTGGCATAATGGGGGGCACGTTTGATCCCATCCATTACGGTCATTTGGCGGCGGCTCATGCGGCTCGGGAACAGCTGGGCTTGGAGGAAGTCATATTTTTACCTGCGGGGAAACCTGCTTTCAAGCTTGATCGTGAAATCACGCCGGGTCTGACGCGCTTTGCTCTATGCAGCGCAGCGGTAGATAATGTGCCTGAATTTAGCGTGAACGCCCTTGAGGTCATGCGCAACGGGGTGACCTACACGGCTGAGACGCTTCGTCAGCTCTGTGAGAACAAGCCTGCCACCATGAGCTTTGTGTTCATAATGGGTGCCGATTCGGCGGCTACTTTGCTGCGCTGGAACGACCAGGAGACTTTGCGTGCCAAGGCAAGTTATGCTGTAGTCACCCGAGCAGGCCAGAAGGTTTCCCAGGAGAGGTTGCGCGAGCTGCGGGAGGCGGGTTTTCGAATCGAGCTCATCGAGTCCCAAACGCCACTCATTTCATCTACGGATATCCGTGAGCGTGTGGCGGCGGGCCAGGATATCAGCCGCTTGGTGCCCCCTGAGGTTGCGCGGATCATTGAAGAGAAACGCTTGTACCTGTCCGAGAGGGAGGATGGCGAAAATCCGCTTTCCGATGAGTTTTTCGAGGCACGCAAGGCAGAGCTCAAGGAGCGCGTTGGCGAGCATCGTTTTCAGCATAGCTTGGGAGTGGCAGAAACT
>CAYFWL010000016.1:9723-20158 GCA_964346845.1 uncultured Eggerthellaceae bacterium
TATGGAGTGGACGTGCGTAAGGCGCGTCTAGCGGGTATTCTGCACGATTGGGACAAAAGCTATGATGATCGGGAGATTCGCCAGCGTGTTGACGATTTGGGCATAAAGCTCGATCCCTTCGTGTATTATAATTTGCCGCGTGTTTTGCATGCCTCTACGGCATCGGTTGCCTTAGGGCGCTTGTTTCCCCAGCTACCTGAAGATGTGCTGCGGGCTATAGGTCGACATACCGTGGCGGCGGAAGATATGTTCGATTTGGATATGGTGCTTTATTGCGCCGATGCGCTGGAGCCTCATCGTTGCCATGAGAGCGTTGCGACGATGCGTGACAAAATTGGCGTGGTAAGTTTAGAGGAGCTCTTCTTCAGTGTTTACGAATATTGGATAATGTATATGCTGAAACGCGGGATGCTTTTGTATCCCTCTACGGTGGATATTTGGAATCATTATGCGGGCCGCGCGGCCCTGCGTGCAAAGGAGAATTAATGACCGAGGAAGTAAACGAAGTGAGCGAAGTGAATGAAGTGAGCGAAGTAAGCGAAGCGATTGAAGGAGTTGTGTATAACCAAACGGGCGGTATCGTTGAATGCCCCGTACCCAAAAGCGTTCGCGAATGCGTGATTCTTGCTGCTCGCGCCGCTAACGACAAGAAAGCCACCGATATTATGGTGCAAGATGTTGGTGAACTGATTTCCGTTACGGATTATTTCGTTATCGCTACCGCTTCCAACAGCCGTCAGGTGAGCGCTATCGTTGACAATATCGAAGAGGAAGTGCGTCGCAAGGGTGGCATGAAACCCATTCATCGCGAAGGCGGTGCCGATGGTATGTGGACCCTGCTTGATTACGGTGAGTTTGTCGTGCATGTGTTCCAGCCTGAGGCGCGTGACTACTACCGCCTGGAGGCTCTCTGGAACGACGCTCCGCTCCTGGACCTTTCCCAAGAGGAAGGTTTCGAGGGGATGGTTTTCTCCGACCGCATTGCCGCCCTCCTCACTCGCTCATAACAACTTATGACAAGGGGACAGGTGATTTGTCACAAGTTTCGCACCCCGCTTCGTGCGGGGTATTTTTTTGTGACAAGGGGACAGGTCATTTGTCACAATTCCACCAGCTGCTTTCGAAAAACCTATCTTACGTGGGGTTTTGAGATAAATCACGAGGCTGTTCATCACGAATTTTCGCCTTTTTCAGCTCATATTGGATAATGCCTCTGCCGATTCCCGTGAGTCGCTCAATCTGTCGAACGGTCAAGCCAGCATTGCCTAATGAGACGATGCCGTCATTTCTTTTTCGCCGGGGCCAGGATTTAAGGGACTCGACGGCACCGACACCAAGGAGCGTTTCAGCAATATCTCGTGCATCCTGGTTCGCCATGGCCCTTGTTTTTCCTCGTTCGAAAAGACCCGCGCCTGTCGCTTCGAGGCAGTGACAATTGAAATCGAGCATTTCATGAAAACTTCCGAAAGAGTCATAATTTTGAAAATAGGCAAGGATAGGACGGGTGTCGCAGAGCGGCTCTAAATTGCTCGCTTCGCTGTATTCCCGAAAGCTGCTCCAGGGGTAATCGCAGTTTTTCGTCAGCCCTGCTTTCACGGGGTTCTGATGGATGTAGCGTACAACTGTGAGCAAATATCGATCATCGTTGATCGGCTCGCTCTTGAATCGTTCTTGAAACAGGTGACCCACTCTATCGTACTTGTGGTTAAAGGCAAGCGCATAGGTGCTGAGAGCTTCTTTCAGGCTGAGAGAGATGTATTCAAGGGGTGCATGAAGAAGCAGATGGATATGATTGCCCATAAAGCACCACGCATAGACGGAAACGGTCTCTTTGCGGAAGTATTTCCTCAGAAGCGCATGAAGAAGGCCGCAATCATCGTCCCCTTCGAAAATAGACTGCCTTCCTGAGCCTCGTGCGATGATGTGGTATGTATCCGCAATGCTTCGTTTGCGTGCGCTTCTCATAAGTTCTCCTCCCTCTTTTTTGCACGAGCGTAACAAGAGGGGATATCAAAAGAAGCGTCTCGGTCGACAGGGGATTATCAAAAAGTTATCAGAGATTTATCAAAAAGCGATCAAAATCTGCCAGAGGGTTTTCCGTGCCTCGTGTCGTATCACGGCAAAACAGTCTTAAGCGATGGCACACTCGACCGCATTCTGCGGTTTTCCCTCATAATCGATCTAGGGCAAAACGACTCGTTGCCTTCATGAAATCCAAAACGTTTGGACTCTTTTCCCTTACCAGATTGTGACAAATTACCTGTCCCTTTGTCACAAAACCCCACGAAAGGGTGGGGTTTTGTGAAAGCGGCGGGTGGAATTGTGACAAATGACCTGTCCCTTTGTCACAATCAGTAGACCATGTGCATGGCTTCGCGAACTTCGTCGAGGGTTTGGTTGGCGATTTCGTTGGCCCGGCGATTGCCTTCAGCCAGAACATCGTGGATGTAGTCCATCTGGCCCTCAAGGGCACGGCGGCGTTCACGCAGGGGAGCTAGGTAGGCATTAACGCTTTCGTTGACGTACTTCTTCAAGGCGCCTGCACCACTTTCGCCGATTTCCTCGGCGATTTCTTGCTCACTGCGACCCGTGCACAAGGCTGCGGTGGTCAGCAAGGCGGAAACACCAGGGCGATTTTCCTTGTCGAAGGTAATCATGCGCTCGGAATCGGTTTGCGATTTCTTGATGAGCTTCCATGTCTCTTCTTCGCTGAGGCAGAGGCTGATGGCATTGCCGAAGCTTTTGGACATCTTGCGGCCGTCTAAGCCGGGAACCTCGGGGATATCATCGTTTAAGATGCCTTCCGGCAGCGGAAATACCTCCGCGTAGCGTTCGTTGAAGCGGCGAGCGATTTGGCGCGTGATTTCAATATGGGGCAGCTGATCTTTCCCGACAGGTACGATATTGCCCTTGCAGAACAAAATGTCACAGGCTTGATGGACGGGGTAGGTGAGCAAAAGGCCGGTGAGCGCGTGACCCGAAGCCTCTTGTTCGGCCTTAACAGTGGGGTTGCGGAAAAGCTCGGACTCGGTGACCAGAGACAAAAATGGCAGCATGAGCTGGTTTAAGGCGGGCACAGCTGAGTGGGTGAAGATAATGGTCTTTTCGGGATCGATGCCTGCAGCCAGGTAGTCGATAACCATATTGGCTACGTTGTCCTGAATGTTATCGGTCGTATCGCGGTCGGTGATGACCTGGTAATCGGCGATAATGATGCGCGTGCTCACGCCCTTGTCCTGCAGGCGAACGCGTTCTTTGATCGTGCCGAAATAATGACCCATGTGCAGGCGGCCTGTGGGACGATCTCCGGTAAGCATGGTGTACTGTTCGGGATGGATAGCGAGATCAGCCACAATCTGATCGCTTCGTTTTTTGCTTGCTTCAAAACTATCGACGCTCATAAGCTACTCTTTCGCTGGGTAATTTCACATAATTCATGAAAGTATACCTCATGACGCGGCTTCTCTTTGCTCGATAAAGCTCAAATGTGGTATGGTTCCAAGATATTTCATCCAACGTTGAAAGGGCACGGAGTGTACGAGCTGAAAACCGAAACCGCCTTTGATTCGGCGCATTTCCTTACCGACTATTACGGAAAGTGCGAGAACCTGCACGGCCATCGTTGGCGTGTGGTGGTGTATCTGCGTCAGGAGCAGCTGCAGACGGAAGGCACGATGAAGGATATGGTGCTTGACTTCGGCGAATTCAAGCGCATCGTGCGCGCTCAGGCGCACGTACTCGATCATATGTTCTTGATGGAAGAGGGTTCCCTCAAGCCTGAAACGGTGGCAGCCTTGGAAGGGGAAGGTTTCAATTTGATGCTCCTACCTTTCCGCACCACTGCCGAAAATCTTGCGCGGTACTTTGCTGAGCAGCTTATCGACCAGGGTTTGAACGTCTCCCAGGTGGAAATGTATGAGACTCCCAACAATTGCGCCATCTGGTACGCGGATTAATAGAGCCTACACAAACGAAGAACTTGCAGGCTTCACATGCGCTTGCTGCGGAGCCTGTTGCCGTATCAAGGGCGGCATTGTGCGACTTTCCGAGGGGGAGATTGCCCGCATCGCCGCTTATCTTGGGCTCAGTGAGGAAGAATTCATCAACCGAGAGACCGTCGTATCGCCCGATAGACGCTGCCTGGTTCTGAAAGATGCCCCTGATGGCAGCGGTGCTTGCGGCATGCTTGATGATGCGGGTTTCTGCCGTATTCATCCGGTAAAACCTGATCAGTGCGCCAGTTTTCCCTACGACTGGGTCAACGATGATTCATTTTTAAGTTGCATCGGCCTCAAGCGTCTTTTCCAAACAGACGAGCTGCACGCCTGAGGTGCCGGTGAATACGCAGGGGACGATGCCGACCTCTGCGTAGCCAAGCTTCGCATAGAGAGCCCGGGCGCGTATATTGCGCGCATTGGCGTCCATACGTAAGGAGCGCCAGTCCTGCTCGTAGGCGTATTTTTCATAGAATGCTACGAATGTTTTGCCTGTTCGTCGATGGTGCGGGCGAGGTCAATCCAGATTTCAGCCGTCATATCATCAGAGTTGATATTGCAAACCTGCACGGATGAGATATCTGCCACATCGGTAATCTCGGGGGCTGCTGCCAGCAAATCGTCAACGCCCAGCTGTCCTGAGCGGTAGCCGGTGCTTTTTCCGGCCGATCCCACGCCAGCGATAGTGCCCCCGGTGGCTAGAATCAAAAGGTGCTTCCTGATGTTTGCTTGAGTCATGGCATCACTTGGATTTTCTTTGCATCTGTATCTCATATCCGTATAAAATACCCTGTTGGTATCCATCGGACAAGCGATTCGCGTTGTATCATAAACAGAATCATTCGGTTTCGGAAAAGCGCGCTGCCCCAGGGAATCAGATGATTTCAGGGGGGCATGCTCAGAGGAACGCATTCCCTCGAAAAGCGCGTGAACCACATGAGCTATGCGAACACGTGAACCACATGAGCTACGCGAACCGCGTGAACCACATGAGCTACGTAAACCGCGTGAACCACGTGAACCAAAGGAGGGAAGCGTATGAAACGTACGCGCATCACCGCATTGTATGAAACCTCATCGCAGGGGGACCAATCGCAGGTGACGGTTGCGGGCTGGGTTCGCTCGGTGCGCGATATGAAAAACTGTGGCTTTGTGACTATCAATGATGGCAGTTGTTTTAAAGACCTGCAGATTGTTATGGATCGTGCAAGCCTAAGCAATTTCGATGAAATCGCCCATTTGAATGTCGGCTCTTCCGTTATAGTGAGAGGTCTGGTGAAATACACCCCCGAAGCTCAGCAGCCCTTTGAGGTTCAGGCTCAAGAAATTGAAGTAGCCGGTGTTTCCGCTCCTGATTATCCCCTGCAAAAGAAACGTGCCACACTGGAATTTCTTCGTACTCAGCAGCATCTTCGCCCTCGCACGAATCTGTTCCGCGCCGTTTTTCGTGTGCGTTCGGTGGCGGCTTTCGCCATCCATAGCTTTTTCCAGCAGCGCGGCTTTACTTACGTGAACACGCCCATCATCACTACTTCTGACTGCGAGGGCGCCGGTGAGATGTTTCGCGTGACTACGTTGGATCCAGAAAATCCACCGCGCGATGATAAAGGTGGTGTTGATTACGGCCAGGACTTCTTTGGCAAGCCCGCTAGTCTGACAGTGTCAGGCCAGCTCAATGCGGAAAACTTTGCAATGGCTCTGGGGGATGTCTACACTTTTGGCCCTACGTTCAGGGCGGAGAATTCCAATACGGCTCGTCATGCCGCCGAGTTTTGGATGGTGGAGCCCGAAATCGCTTTTGCCGACCTTGAAGACGATATGGATCTAGCAGAAGACATGCTGAAATTCGTCATACAGGCTGTTATCGACCAGTGTCCCTATGAGCTTCAGATGTTCAACAAGTTTGTCCATAAGGGCCTGATAGAGCGGCTCGATCACGTGGTGAACTCTGATTTTGTCCGCGTGTCATATACCGAGGCCGTTATGATTCTGCAAAACGCTCTTGAAAGCGGCCAAAAATTCGATTACCCCATCGAATGGGGCGTTGATCTACAAACGGAGCATGAGCGCTTCCTGACGGAGCAGTACTTCAAGAAGCCTACGTTTGTGTACGATTATCCAGCTGAAATCAAGGCTTTCTACATGCGCTTAAACGATGACGGGAAAACAGTGGCCGCTGCCGACTGCCTAGTTCCCGGCGTAGGTGAGATCATTGGTGGAAGCCAGCGCGAGGAACGTCTCGCTGTGTTGGAGCAGCGTATTGCTGCACGGGGCATGGACGCCGAACAGTACAAATACTATTGCGACTTGCGTCGTTATGGAACGTGCAAGCATGCGGGCTTTGGCTTGGGTTTCGAGCGTCTGCTCATGTATGTAACAGGCGTCAGCAATATTCGTGATGTTATCGCGCATCCTCGTACGATAGGTAACGCTGAGTTCTAAGAGAGGCTAAGAAGAGAGGCTAAGAAGAGAGGTTGATCGCTCGATGGCGGTGCTCATCTTGAGCGTGCTGTGAGGTGTAGCGTGTCATACAGCAGCGTTTCGGTTAATCACTCGACTGTGGGGGATTCGTCCTTGGAGCCTTTCGTGTGATTGCGGGCCTGGGTTTTGAAGGGGAGCTCGTATGGATTGGATAGCTCTTCCTGGCGATATCGATAATTTTTTTGTATACCTATATTCTGGTCATCCTTCTGGTTGCTGCAGGCGTTTATTTTCCGCTTCGCACTAAGTTTGTGCAGGTTCGCTCTATCAGGGATATGTTTAAGCATATCGTCGAAAAGAAGCATGACCAGAATGGCAAGGCGGTAGGCTCCTTTCAGGCGATGATGATCTCCACGGCATCCCGTGTGGGGACAGAAAACTTTGCGGGTGCGGCGGCCGCTATTGCCACAGATGGGCCCAGGAGCAGTGTTTTGGGCGTGGGCTAGGGCTCTTTGAGCTTCACCGGCGTTTGTCGAATCTACCCTGGCTCAGACCTGGAAGGTGAAAAACGCCGACGGCTCCTTTCGCGGTGGTCCTGCCTACCGCATCCAGCAGGTGCTCCATATGCGCTAATTGGGCGTTATGTTTTCCGTCGCTTTGATTCTTTGCTTTCGGTTTTTAACGGACCGCAAGCTTTCACCGCCTCAAGCTCCCTTGGGCATTATTTCCCCGATTATTTGAGTAAGGGGATGTCTGCAGGTGCGGGTATTTTTCCGGCTGTGTTGTTCTCCGCGAGCATTTTTGGAAGCAACGATAGCATTTCAAAAGTGACCAGCGTTATCGTGCGCGTTATAGCTTTGGTGTATATCCTACGTGCTTTGAGTGTTACCGTTCTGAATATCGAAGAGCTTCCTGCTATTTTCAGTTTCATCATCGGTAATGCTTTTGATTTTCAGAGCATTACCGGCGACTTTGATGGCTCCTGCGTTATGCTCGGTATAAAACGAGGACTGTTCTCCAGTGAAGCTGGCATAGGTTCTGCTCCCGATGCTGCCGCTGCCGCATCGGTAAGCCATCCCGCAAGACGAGGTCTCATCCAAAGCCTTTCGGTCTATATTGACACGCTGATTTTGTGCACCTGTTCTGCGCTGATGGTTATGGTTTTCTATGTGCAAGACCCCGCTTTGGCCACTTCTCTGAATGCGTTCCTTTGGTGCAGATGGCGGTTAGCAACGTGTTTGGTGAAAAGGGCATTACCATCATAACCTTCTCTATCTGGTGTTTTGCTTTCAGCTCAATCGTCGGCAATTACTATTATGCCGAGAGCAACCTTTTGTTCATCACCAAGAACAAGGGGGCGCTTTTCGTGTTCCGCATTGTCTGCTTGGTCATTGTGCTCTCTGGGGCATGCAACAGCTTTGATTTGGCATGGAATCTGGCGAATATCTTCATGGGATTTATGGCTATTATCAATCTGGTCGTTATCATGGTGTTGGGCAAGTGGCATTCAGGATTTTCGACGATTACGCTGCACAGCGCGAAGCGGGTAAAGACCCCGTGTTTGTGGCAAGCAATGAAGACGATAAGGGTGATTGCGGCGAACAGCATCCCCACCGCATTGAAGAGCTGGGACTCTATAGTTGCCCCAGCGCTGCCTGCCAGCGCGATCCAGGTGAAAGAAGCCTTGCCAATGCAGAACCGGAAAAAGAACAACGATGCAAAAAAGCAGAAGGCAAAAACAACTGTCTCTTTCTTTGAGGGGCACTGTGGCAGGCTGCAGGAGTTTTTCTGTGTCGCCGAAAACGCCAGGACTTGCTTGTCGTCTGCCGCAAAACCACTCCGTGAGCTGTTGTATTCCCTGAAGAAATAGAGGCAAATCCCTGAAATGATAGGGAAGAGCGCAAAAGCTCCGTACTCGATTTCTGTCTTAAGAAACACCAGCAAGAAGGAGATACCGGCAGAAACAACGCAAGCCAGCGCCGTAATGTAGGCAATGCGCTTAAATCCATACGGATATAAAAGTTCCGCCCAAAGGAGAAAAAGCAGATTCACCGAAATCTGGAAAACTGAATTGACAAGGGTTATTTCGATTGCTGTTTTGAAGAACTGCCCGAATGACAGGAAAGCCGACAAGCAGATAGAGGAAGTGATGATGACTGCGATGAAAGGATGGCGGTACAGGGAAAGTGTTTTGCGGCGCCAATATATGAGCGCCATGAGCAGAAGGGATACGGTGAGCGCAGCCATAAAAAGGGCAACCTCATTGTAAAGGGGGATACTGCGCGATGCGGATAAAACCGTTGCTTCACGCAGAACCATGCAGATACCAAAGCCTACTGCGGCTATCCCCATCCCCGGTGTTTCGTTCAGAATACTTTTCAACTCATTCATACAAGAGACCCCCTCGCCAGAGTATAGCAGACGCCAAAGAAGCTAAAGATCGGTGTTTAAGCGGTGGGCGGGGAGGTTGCGCGGATTGATGAGAAACCTCATCACTAAATGAGTAGACAATTTCTTGCTGCTTACAAAAATCATTCAACATCGTTCGCTCAGGAGGTTCCCTGAATTCATCGCTGGCTACAAGGTAAGAGTGCTTAAAGGCGTATTTGGCGTACAGAGGCGATGTAAGGACAGGGACGTAAGGGCAAGGAGGAATGATGAAAAGCTTTGCAGAAGGCGGATCGGGGATTTCTAGAAGGTCGTTTTTGAAAGGATCTGCTCTTGCAGGTGCGGTGGGCTTGGGAGCCATGAGTACCTTGCCCCTCATAGGATGCAGTGGCGGGGAAGTCACGAAGTCGGCTACTGTTGCTGGTTTTGGCGGCGATGTTACGGTCACGCTCACCGTTGATACCGGTAAAAAAGAAGTGACAAAGGTGCTTATTGAAGGCAAGAACGAAACGCCTTCTCGTGGTGGACGAGCCATTTCCACCATGCAAGATAAGATGATGGCCGCTAAAAGCATTGATGTCGATGCCGTGGCAGGCGCAACGGTGACATCTAACGCAATTAAAAATGCTTCTCGGGAAGCTTACGATGCTTGCATGAATACCACGAGTGGTTCTCAGACGGTACGGATGAAGCCGGGTAAATACACCGGTAAGGCAAAGGGCTATTGGCAAATCTGGGATCTGCCGGTCACCATTACCGTCAACGAGACCTCTATTTTGAAAATCGAAACCCCGAGCGACCGTTTTGAGCATGGTGAAACGGAAGTTATCCTGCAGAGCGTCATCGATAAGATGTTCCCCCGTATCATCGAAACCCAGTCTATTGCGGTCGATGCTATTGCGGGTGCAACCTCTTCCAGTAACGCCGTGAGAAACGCCATCGAAGAGGCTTTGACCGAAGCGCTTACTGCAGGTGGATCAACCGCTTCCGCAATAAGCGCCTTCACCAAAGCGCCGAACTTCAAGGTAGATGAGTCCGAAGAAATGGACGTTGACGTTTTGGTTGTCGGCATGGGCAGCGGCGGCATCTTGTCCATGAAGGCCGCTTGCGAAGAGATACAGAAACTCAATGTGGGTATCAACGGCATTGAGGGCAAGGGCATGGTCAGTATCTTGGGTATCGATCGTGCTGGCAAGTATGGTGGCAAGTCAGCCCTTACCCATGAAGGCCTTGCAGTGAACCCTCCTGAATACGTTAATCTCATCAACGATGGCGAACCTTTCGTTGATGCCGACGCGTTCAGGGCGACCTTCAAGGAATTCTGCACCACCGACGGCGAGATGATGGCGAAAGAGGAGATGATCGACCTCTTCTTCGAAGAATCGGGAACCACTATCGACTGGATGTACAATATGGGATATCGTTGGGGCACGATGACGCACGCCGATATCACGGGCGGGAAGACATCGTTTAATGTTGCCCTCGCTTCAAATACCGACACGGGCACCTATGAGGATCGCCGCAAGATTCTGGACGAATACTACAAGCTTATGCTGAGCGATGTTGTGGCCCAAGGCGGTAAGTACCTGCTCGAAACGGAAGGCTATGAGTTCCTGACCGAGGGAAACAAG
>CAYFWL010000016.1:20168-21367 GCA_964346845.1 uncultured Eggerthellaceae bacterium
GGAAACAAGGTTACGGGTGTGAAGGCACGCAATATTGTGACCGGTAAGGAATACGTCATTCACGCTAAGGCCGTCATTATGTCGACGGGTGGCTTCTTGAACAACCCCGAAATGGTAGACCGGCTTCTCGATGAGCGCTGGCGCGGTGACCGTCGCGAAATTGGCACGGGTCAGGATACCGGCTTGATGATGCAGGCGGCGTTAGACATTGGCGCGGGCACCTTCAATATCGGCATGAGCCCGAACGTCATGCACGTCACGCTTGATCACTGGCTGACGCAGTACCCCATTAACTTCTACGAGAACACGCTTGATGGGCGCACGGGTCGTGCTAAAGCATGGACGCTCAACAACATCCCTATGGCCGTTGGCATCTCCGCCCCGTCAATGATGGTCAACAAGAAGGGCGAGCGCTTCCTGAATGAGGCGCGCTACGAGAGCTTCGCGCCCGATATCACCAGCGATTCATGGCCTTGCTTCGCTGCCGGTGATTATTTCTATTCCATTGTAGCGGACGAGCAAATGCAGAAGTTTGCCCAGGAAGGCTTTAACCAGATTCCTAAGTTTGAAGGCTATTGTTCGCAGGGCGATATTCCGAAAGATATGCCTGTCCCTGAAGTATACGAGGGCATGGACTATGCCATAGATGAAGGTATGGCTTTCAAAGCCGATACCATCGAGGATCTGGCTCAGCAAATCGATGCAGATCCGGCTACGCTCAAAGCAAGCCTTGACAATTACAACAAGCTTGTCGAAGCTGGCGAAGACACCGACTTTGGCAAGAAGCCCGAGTTCTTGGCGCCTATAAAGACGGGTCCGTTCTATGCAGTGAAGATTTTCACGGCAGCCTTTGGCACTGTTGGTGGTCTTGACGTTGACACTCAGATTCGTGTTCTGAAAGACGACCATGCCACGCCGATCGATGGTCTGTACGCAACGGGCACCGACTCGCTCGGCGTTCTTATGAACCCCAATCATAACTACAATGGTTTCGGCGGCACCGTTCAAGGTTGGGTTTGGACGTCGAGTCGTCTGGCTGGCATCAATGCGGCTCGCTATATCAACGACTCCGACGGCTTCACCTACGTAAGCCCCGCCCTCGTTGACACGGCAGCTCAGTCGACTGCGCGTTAAAGAGGCTTCTCGTTCGGACAATCGGCTCAACGCCGTGCAATGGATGCTCATAAGAGCTGGTATTG
>CAYFWL010000016.1:21377-24615 GCA_964346845.1 uncultured Eggerthellaceae bacterium
AAACGGCAGCACTATAATAATCGCTACCCCCAGATAATAATCGCTACCCCGGTGAAAGAAAGTTTTTCATCGGGGTAGCGCTGTGGGTTTATCCTTTTTCGAGAGTTGAGCTCCTTTTGTATCACCTTCTTTCATCGAGAAATCAGGCAAACTATATGAGGTGCTTCTCATACGAGGTGCTTCTTGCGGATGCGCCGATGCAAGCAAGGGCTTGTAGCAGAGAGGGGCACGCGATGGATAGCGCTCGTCTCTTCCACATGTTTATACGTAGTAGTTCGTACCGTAGGTTATGGCCTCGGTGTTCATGGTCATCGAGCAGCGGAAGAACTCATTCATGTCCGCGAACATGAGCATACCCATGATTCCGTAGTTGCCCGACGGTGCGTACTTATCGATAGCGGTGCGTACCTCCTGCTTTAGCTCTTCCTCGGTGGGTACTTTCAGTGCCAGTTCGCTTTGCATCGAGATTCCGCCGAAGAAGGCCAACTTGTCGCCTACCTGTTCGGAGAGGGCAGGTAGGTCGTTCACCGGTTCACAGATTTCCCACATGTTGACGCCCAAGTCAGGCAAGCCAGGTATGATATCCTCGCAGCGGCCGCAGATGTGTATGCTCGGAATCATATCAAGGGCGCGCACCGCCTCGAAGAAGCGCTTTTGCTGGGGAGCGATGAGATTCCAGTACACATCGGGATGCATGAACAAATTCTTGCTTGTGGCGATGTCGTCATAGAGGGTGACAATATCAGGATTGAAGTGTTTCTTGATGTAGGGCAGCGTTTCGATGCGGTAGTCAATGATGGCCTGGAGGAGCTCTTCTGAGGCCTCGGGCTCCGCTACGAATGAGATGAGCCCCTCCTCGAAGCCGAGCAGATGGGTAAAGCGTAGGAATGGTCCGTTGAAGCAGCTGTAGCTGAGCACCTGGTTCGATGGATTGTACTGGGCAAGCTGCTGCTTAGCGAGACCCTCCCAGTCAAATGTTGACACACGGGGGAACTTCACGATATCGCGCCACTCGGTTACGTCATGAAGCACCGGGGATCCCGGCGCCGGTGTGCCGGCTCCCATGGCCGATCCCGTCTTCACCCAGTTGCAGCCGAAGCCATCGAGTCCGCCTTCGAGTGGCCCGTTTTCGAAGGTTTCAGCATCGGCACCGGTCATGCAGACATCCAACAGGCACGGTACGTGGTCGTGGGGCTCATGGTTCAGGAAGCGAAGAAAGTTCTCTTTACGGTCCATCATAGCGGATTCCCTTCTACTAAGAATCGGTGATATTCGTAACCTATCTCGTAAGGTACCGTACGTTTCTCGCTTTTTGGCAATAATTTCGTTGATGTTTGAAGCCTAAATATCTACTATGAGTAGATATTTAGGTTGAATGCCATTAATCTGATTTGATTGTGGTGCAGAATGCGGGGCTACTCATGAAAGTAAGCATGTTCATGATGGCGGACGCACTTTCCGAGGTGTGCGTCCCCGGTAATCTCAACGCGGCTTCGAAGCGCGTGTGTATCGAGGCTGTTATGCCCTATGAGGGAGGTGGGTTTACCGAAGAGAACGTCCTCTACGTTTTGGAGGGGAAAAGCGAGCTCGCGGTGTCACCGCCAACGGAAGGGTGCCGATATCTTTTGCTTACGGGCCCTGTCCCCCCGACAGTGGCACGGGGGCCGTTTCAGTATCTCGTTGCAAATGAGGGCGTCAATCTGATGTCGCTGCTCTCTGCGGCGCTCAGAGCGCAGCGGTGGTTCGAGTCGTGGCAAGATCGCTTAACCGATGAGCTGCTGCGCAGAAGGGATCTCGACGAGATATGCGCTCTCGGCTCTGAGATGCTGGGGCAGCCGGTCATGATTTTTGACAAGAGCTACTCTGTCATTGGCAACAGCCTACCCCTCGATCAGGTTGTCGATTCATCTTTCTTCGTGAAGTGCAGCTCGCATTACACGATCAATCCTGAGGCCATGCGAGCGCTTGTCGAGCAGCTTGATTTTCAGGCGACGTTCCAGAAGAAGGGCGCTCACTTTTTTGGAGGTGGGGGCACCTTAAAAAGATCACCTGACCACGCAAGCCTTTACGTCAACATTGGTCGTGGCACATCGTATGCGGGTCGCATTGTTATCCCGTATTCAACTGGTTGCCCACGTGCCGGCGATTATCAGGTAGCTGAACTGCTCTGCGATGCGGTTCGCGAGGCCATGCGGGCCCCTTCCTTGCAGGGAGATGAGCTCGATCGGGTGTTTCGCACCTACTTCCTTTCAATGCTCGAGGGCCGCGTCAGCGATGACCGCCAACTTGCGGATAGCCTGCGACTGTGGGGGTGGCCCCGGAAAGGCCGGTTCGTTTGCTTCCGCGCGAAACTAGCCGAAGACGCGAAAACCGCTGAAACGGACGCATTTTTGCGCTTCCAGCTGGAAATGGAGTTGCCAGGGAGCTGTGCTGTCCGTCATCTTGACGGCATCTCATGCGTCGTTCTTTTGGGCAATGATATGGATTATGAACAGGCATGCCAAACGTTTTGTAGGGTATTGCACGGAATGAACGAGGCGGTCGGTATAAGCCAGGAATACGATGATGCACTATTGACCAGCGAGTATTATACCGAGGCAAGCATTGCGGCTGAAATATGCGTACGCTTGGGGTTGAGTGAGTGCCGTTTTGCCGACATCGCGCTACGTCATTACCACGAGTGCGGGTGTTCTCGGCTATCGGCTATGCATTTCTGTGATGTGAACGTAAAGAGCTTGCTTTCCTATCGGGGGCAGCGTAGGGACTACTACCATATCCTGAAGACCTATCTCGAGCACAATATGAATCTGCTGCGCACTTCTGAGGCGCTTTTTGTGCACCGCACGACGTTGTTCAATTACCTCAAGGAATTGAACAACGCCATAGATGTCGATCTAGATGACACGAACTCTCGACTGCGCATGCTCTCCTCGTTTGAGATCCTCTCGCGCGATGAACTCTGAACGAGAGCTCTCGGCGAGAAAGGAAACGGTAAAGTTGTGAGGGATAATCATTGCGGAGTATCGTACTATGCTGGCGAAAGTTTCCAAGAAAGTGTGTCCTGATCTCTTTTTTTGTCCCATTGCCCGATAAAAGTCTGCCTCTACTTCAATTACTCCAAAAAAGGTAAACCTTGGACAAAAATTCCGTTTTCGTGTCAAAAATTATCAGGCAGGATGGAGGGAGCTTGCGCGACCTGGTGAAACACAACGCTTCTCCTTGCATCCAAGAGGAAAAA
>CAYFWL010000017.1:0-2072 GCA_964346845.1 uncultured Eggerthellaceae bacterium
GATGGCCTGCTGCAGGCAATCGAAGAGGACTTCCCCTATGCTATCAAGATGATGTGGATCCAGTCGTCCAACACCCTGTCGTGCCCCAGTCAGGACGCACCGCGCGTTATGGCCGCTATGAAGCGCATCCCCTTCATCGTCAATGCCGACCCCTATATCACGCCCACTTCGGTCGCCCTGGCAGACATCCTGCTGCCGGTTGCGATGAGCGCCGAGCGTAACTCTGCTCGTACCTGGTGGAGCCCCTGCCGCGCTATGGTTGCCTGCACATCGTTTTACGAGGCAAAATCTGACGAGCAAATCATTCTTGATTTGGGTAAGCGCCTTGCTCCTGAGGTGTTCGATCAGTGGGAAACCGACATCGATTGGCTGAACTGGTACCTGCATGACGGCACCGGTTCTTTCTCGGCAACCACCGAAGCGACCGACCAGGGCGGTGCCAAGAATTCCGGCAAGACGTTGTTCACTGCCGATTGGGACGAGCTGGTGCGCGACCCCAGCATGCTGGGCCATTGCTATGATGAGTTCAATGCTACCTACAACAAGGCAGCAAAGGGCATGTTCCGTCCCGATGGTTCGGTGGGCTATGGTGCTCCTTCTGGCCGATTGGAACTCACCCCCATGCTCTTCAAGTATTGGGGCCTTTCCACCACGCCGTTCCACACCGAGCCGCCTGAGGGTCCTCTCACGACGCCTGAATTGATGGAAGAATATCCTTTGATTCTTACCTGCGGTGGACGTTCCTTCGAGTTCTTCCATTCTGAGCATCGTCAGCTTCCCACCATGCGTGAGCTGCATCCTCAGCCGCTGATGCTCATCAACCCCACGACCGCCGAGAAATACGGCATCGCCGATGGGCAGTGGACTTGGATTGAGAACGATCACGGCCGTTTCAAGCAGATTGCTCGTTACAGCCAGGTGGTCAACGGGAAGACCGTTCATGCCGAGCACGGCTGGTGGTTCCCTGAATCCGAAGGTGCCGAGCCGTATCTGTTTGGCACCTTTGAGTCTAACCCCAACAACTGCACGAGCGCTTTTGTTACGGGTCAGGGTGGCGTTGGCGCTCCCATTAAGGGTATGATCTGCAAGGTCTATCCGGTCAAAGAAGGCGATGTCATGCCGTATCAGCACGTTGCGGAACTGGGGAACTTCCCCTGGTACAAGAAGGTTGAATCTCCGCGTCAGGCCGAGCTCGACCGCTTCCACGAGGGTATTGCTGCCGGTATGGAATACGAGCCTCTGAACAATACGCTCACCGATCCGCAAGCGAACATCTCTATTGACGTTAAGACCGGCCAGCCCGTTGCTTAACGGTGAGCTTAAAGAGAGGAGCGTATGGAAAATGACTAAGGGTATTCTGATCAACTACGACTACTGCACGGGCTGCCACTCCTGCGAGGTGGCCTGCAAGAAGGAGCTGGGCCTGCCCAAGGGCGAGTTCGGCATCAAGCTGACCGAGGTCGGCCCCTTCGAGTACTCCGGCCAGCCCGCCGGCCCCGCGCACTGGGAATGGACCTGGATGCCGGTGATCACCAAGGCCTGCGACATGTGCGCGAGCCGCACCGCCAAGGGCAAGATCCCCATGTGCGTCCAGCACTGCCAGGCCTGGTGCATGTACTACGGCGAGGTCGAGGAGCTGTCCAAGAAGATGGGCGACGGCAAGCGCTGGTCGCTCTACTGCGTGGAGTAAGGAAACGCTTTAAGGCGCGGGGTAGATCATCTTATCTGCCCCGCGCAGGCAAGAACGGACCATGATGTGTTATCCCTGTACTCATTGCAATAAGTGCGGAAGAGTTCCTCGACCAGGTGTTTGTCCGAAGTGCGCCTTTGAAAACCCGCCTCAGGCGCTGGAGTGTGCGAACTGCGGACATCGGTTTATGCGGCCTTTGGCTGCGCCTGGTGTGAGGGTTGCGATTAAGGATTCGCCTGGCTCGTGCGAACAAAAGAGCACAAGCTCGTGATATGCTATCCCTGCATTCATTGCAGCAAGCGCAGGAGGTGCTCGATGATGGCGCAGACGCAGCATGCGTCGTATTCCACGGTGATTTGGGTGGGTGCTCATCTATCCCGCC
>CAYFWL010000017.1:2082-23117 GCA_964346845.1 uncultured Eggerthellaceae bacterium
GCGGGGGGAGTTTCTTTTACGGTCGTCGTAGCAGAACAGGAAAACCTCCCTCTTTGAATGTCCTCGACGATTCATCACATGATGAAGGAGCGGGGAAATGACCCCTAAAGAAAGGAAAAACTAACATGGCCCAGACCTTTTACGAGGAAGGCTCCCAGGAAGCTAAGACGGGGTATCGCGATCCCGGCGATACGATGACCCTGCGTGAAAACGCACAGGCGATCATCGAGGGAAGACAACCCGAGTACTACTTCGATTTCATGGACACCATGGTGTTCGTTCCCGACCCCGACTTTGTTGCAAGTCTTCCTCAGCCCAACGGTGAAGAGCATGTTGACGGCTGGGGCGTCACTCGTGTTTGGCTGCCGGGCGCTCCGGGCGCTCATCCCCATATCACTGAGGAAAACAAGGTTATCAAGGACATCGAAGACTGGCGTGAGCAAATCAAGTTCCCCCAGATTGAGGGCCTTGATTGGAGTGCCGCTATCGAAGTGGCCGAATCGACCAACCGCAAAGGGTACAACGTTGCCCTCTTCATGCCGGGCGGTCTGTTTGAGACGAGCCACTTCCTGATGGGCATGGAGGACGCTTTCTGCAATTACCTGGAAGAACCTGAGCTTATGCAGGAAATGCTTGAGGCAATTGCTGATTGGAAAATGCGCTATATGGAGGAAACGGCAAAGCATGTGAAGATTGACGCCGTCTTTTTCCAGGACGACTGGGGTTCAAAGCAGAACCTTTTCCTGCCGCCTGATGTATGGCGCGAAGTGATCAAGCCGCTTCATACGAAGATTGTCGAGAAGGCACATGAGCTGGGCTGGCTGTTCGTCCATCATGCTGACTGCATTTGCGAGCCTATCGCAAAGGATTTCTTGGATATGAAGATTGATATCTGGCAGGGTGTTATCGCCCAGAATGACATTCTTGCTATCCAGGAGGCAACCGAAGGTAAGCTGTGCATGATCGGCGGTATTGACGGTCCGAAGATCGACCTGGAGACCATCACTGAAGAAGAGGTGCGCGCTGAGGTGCGCCGCGCCGTCGATACCTATTGCCCCGCAGGCAGATTCTTCCCGGGTATTCCCAATGGTGCGTGCTATATTGAGCGTGTTGACCAAATCGCCAAAGAGGAGCTGCACAACTACGGCATCCAGTATGCTCAGGAACATCCAAGGGCGTAAGATTTCTTGCTTTTTGTGTTTGGTAACAGCTGAATGAAAGGCATTCAGTGTTGATAGATAAAGGAGTATCACATGTGTTTTAGACCTGCTGCGGTATCCTCCTCTAAAACGTGCCCGAAGTGCGGTTTTGAGGCGGATATGTTCGACACGACCTGCCCTGAATGCGGCGCCGAATTGGGTTCGGCCCCGGGTGCCCCCGGCGCCCCTGGTGCACCGGGTGCTCCTGGTGCCCCCGGCGCTCCTGGTCGTCCTGCTGCCCCTGGTGCCCCGGGAAAGCCCGCTGCTCCTGGTGCTCCTTCGAAGTAGCACGCTTTTTTGCACTGCAGTGCCCGCTCTTGTCCCGTTACGAGGGTGGGCACCTTTTTCTCCCCTTTGTTTCGGTCGATTGGGATGCACTTCCATCTTGAGCAGGATTGCCTCTCAATCGGGTGAAAAGGTATCGGCTGTTCGGTGTGGCGCTTGGAGCGGCATCTGGTACGGCATCCGGAGCGGTATCCGGTGTGGCATCTGGTGCGACTGGGCTCTTCGCTGATCGTTGATGAGGGTGACAGCTGTGCAGGAGAAGCTGGTTTTTTCTCTTGAGAGGCTGCCTTACCTCGCCGAAAATGAGCGCTCAACAAAGAATGAAAGGACAAGATGCATGAAGTTTCAGGTTTCTGAGCTTGTGGTAACTCCCGCCAATGAGAAGGCTGCTACACGGATTATCAGTGTTACTCAGCCGCATGAGAAAGCTGAATTTCTCTATCTATCTGGTCCTGCAGGAAGTGGGAAAAGCGTTTTTTTAGAAGCCCGAGGAACTGAAAAGGATCTGCTTTCTTCGAAGCGCGCCCTATATTGTCATGCGGGCGAGATTCTTGCCATGCTGGCAATCGATAATGAGAATGCCGATAACTTTCTATCGCGAATCGGCGAGGTCGATGTTCTTTTCATCGACGATGTGGAAGACTTTTTAAATGACGAGGCCCTCGGGGCACAAGCGTGCCGCCTTCTTGTGGAAAGCCGGATGAAGCGAGGCTTGGACACGGTGGTTGCCTCACGCGTGCCCTTCTCTCAGCTGGACGTGCGTCTCAAAGATGTTTTTTCAGGCTTTGAGGAGCTTACGTTTGTCCCTCTTGACGAGGACGGCAGCATTGCTCTTGCGAAGGCGTATGCCACGCATTTTTCTCATGCGCGGGGTGCTGACAAGCTTAACGAACTGAGCGAAGACGCCTTTGCCTTTATCGGAAGAAGGTATAAAGATTCGTTGCACGATATGGCCCCCGCGATGGAATACCTCGTTACGGTTGCCGAATTTCCCTCGGGTGCTTTAGTGGATGCCGCCTTAGCTGAAGAAGCCTTGTCGGTGTAGCTTAGAGCGTCTGATTGTTTGCCGCTATCAGGTCTTTGATGACCTCTCCGGCAAGGATGAGGCCCGCGATGCTCGGTACGAAGGAAACTGATCCGGGAGGGATTTTGTCCTCAAGGGGAAGGCCTGCGGCCGCTGCGTCTTCTGCGCTTATCTTGATGGGTTCTTCCTGGGAATATACGCACTTTAAGGCTTTTACGCCGCGGGAGCGCAGTTCTTTGCGCATGACTTTGGCGAGACGGCAGACGGAGGTGTCGTAGATGTCGGCTACTTCCAGCCGGGTCGGATCGAGCTTATTGCCGGCGCCCATCGCGCTGATGATGGGGACACCCGCTTCTTGAGCAGCAAGAACCAGGTCGATTTTGGCGCTTACGGTGTCGATGGCGTCCACGATGTAGTCATACTGGGAGAAGTCAAAGCTCGAACGCTTCTCAGGCACATAGAAACACTGGTGCGTTGTTACCTGGCAGGCGGGATTGATAGAGGCGATACGCTTTGCCGCGACCTGCACCTTAGGCTGGTCTAGTACATCCCGGGTGGCGATAATCTGGCGATTCAAATTGCTGAGTTCGACGACATCATCGTCTACGATGTCCAAATTTCCCACGCCTGCTCGTACGAGAGCTTCAACGGTATAACCGCCCACGCCACCCAGGCCAAATACGCATACGTGCGCCTGGGATAAGGTCTCACAAGCCCGGGCACCCAGCAAGAGCTGGGTGCGGGAAAAAGGGGACGGAGGAGTTTGTCGGTCGATGGGGGTGGGCATGGTTTTGGTTTTCTCGCTATGCCAGGGCTAATGCTGCTTCTTTTTCGGCTGCTGCCTTCTTGCGCTCCTTTTGGGATCGGGCAATGGCCATAAGCTGTTCGTAGCGCTCTTCACCCACGCATTGACGGGCATACTGACACCACTGAACGCAGTTCAGGGAATCGTTGTAAATGACAAAGCCGCAGTTTTCACAGGTGGCATCTGCATCAATGGAAAAAATCTCAATCTCATGACCACATCGAGGACAGGCGCGCTCCTCGATGGTAACGCTGGCTTTTCCTTGGCATCCTTGTAACGTCATAATGCTCTCCCTTTTGCTTCATGTGCGCGCTTTTTTGCGTTTAGTGTAGCGCGGACTCGTCCAAAATGTCGCCTGAAATGGAAATGGTCACGACATTTAAGGGAATATCACGACCACTCGCCTCAAGGGCGTTCTTGACGGCGAATTCCAAGCCGCCGCAACAGGGCACTTCCATACGGGTGAGGGTGATATCCTGTATGTTGTTGGCGGCGAAGATTTGCGTCAGCTTATCGGCATAGTTCACGCCATCCAGTTTGGGGCAGCCGATGAGCGTCACCTTGCCAGCCATGAACTCCTGATGGAAGGATGCGCGGGAATAGGCGGTGCAGTCGGCGGCTATCAACAGGTGGGCGCCGGTGAATATCGGGGCGTTGATGGGTGCCAGTTTGATCTGGATGGGCCAATTGTGCAGCTGGGAAACGGCGGCTATGTTGGTGGCTGCGGCAGCTTCGGCAGCGGCTGCAGCGGCTGCCAGGGCTTGCTGGTTTTCCTTCACAGCGGCTTCGTTGTAGTCAGCCGCTTCGCGCTCTTCAAACGTGATAGCACCTGTGGGGCAGGCGGGCAGGCAGTCTCCCAAGCCATCGCAGTAGTCATCGCGCAGCAAGGTTGCCTTGCCGTTCATCATGCCGATGGCGTTTTCGTGACATGCGCTGGCGCAAAGCCCGCAACCATTACAGGCTTCTTGATCAATGTGAATGATTCGACGGATCATAATTCCTCCTCTTGCTTTTTTTCTTGCCCCATTATATTGTTGACTACATGACAAATCTGTTGTAAAAGCAACAAAAGAGGTAACTATGCTTACAAAAACACTTGCAAAATCCCAGCTTTTCACGGGTGTCGCTCCTGACGAAATAGAGGCGATGCTTCCGTGCCTGGAGGCCACGCAAAGGGAGTTCTCGAAAGGTGAGCGCATTATGCGCTCAGGACAGGCATCCGATTATATGGGCATCGTTTTACGGGGGAAGATACGGGTGGAGGTATCTGACGCCTGGGGGGATGTGACCATTCTGGAATCTCTGGGCCCTGGTGAGCTGTTTGCGCAGGGCTATGCCTGTGCCAAGGAGCCGTTGGATGTTGACGTGCTTGCCGATTCGGCTTGTACGATTCTTTTGGTGAAGGTCGATCGCATTATGCATCCGTGTTCTCACGTGTGCGGCTGCCATCGGGTGCTCGCCACCAATCTCATGCGCGCTCTTGCCCTGCGAAATCTGTCGATGGCCCAGCGCGCCATGGCAACCAGCCCCAAAACTATCCGAGGGAAGGTGCTGGCATACCTGTCGCAGCAGCAAAAACACGCGGGTACACGCGTGTTTCCTATTCCCTACAGCCAGACCAAGCTGGCAAGCTATCTCTGCGTTGATCGCAGCGCGCTTTCCTCCGAGCTTTCCAAGTTGCGCCGTGAAGGCATCATCGACTACGATGGGAATACCTACTCTATCCAATAGCGCCCAGATTCTGACAAGGGGACAGGTCATTTGTCACAATTCTGACAAGGGGACCGGTCGTTTGTCATAATTCGAACAAGAGGCAGGGTCAGGGCATAAAAGCGAGTGGCAAGACATGGCATGCCCCTTGCCTTAGACTCAAAATTATGACAAATGACCGGTCCCCTTGTCATACGTCAGGCGATCCTCGCCCCGAAAAGAACGAATTGTGACAAATGACCTGTCCCCTTGTCATATGTCCCAAATATGTCCCAGCGAAAAGCGGAAGCCCGCGTAGTATGTGCGCCGTAATGACACCTACGACACAAGGAGCTTGCGCATGTTCTCTGAACTTTTCATCATGCTTTTCATGCTGGTGGTTGTGGCTGCCTTTCCGCTTTTCGTTATCGCAGATGTGTGCGCGGCGCTCCGTAAGGGCTCTGCAGCTGGTGACCGTTAGCATCCTGGGTCTGCCCGCCTTTTTGCAGGACGTCTCGATGAGCGTTAAAGCGAGGAAGCCGAGCGACATTATCGCCAGCTATTCGGTATCCACCACCGCCATGGCACTTTCGCTCATCGTATACGGTTGTTTTCCCAAACAGGCCCACCACCTTTTGGAAAAGCCGTTTCTGGTGGCGCTTGCCGGGGCGCTGGCAAGCATTGCGACCTTTGCAGACCTAGCAAGCGGATCGGTGGTCGCAGTAGCATTGACGGGCGTGTTCACCTCATTTCTCGCCGCGCGCTTCAGCCTGCAGCTGGCGCAGGTCAACCCGAAGACCGCCATGCTGGCATGCTGTGCCTCACAGATACTTGCGTCGTTTATCTATGGCTACATTTTGGCTCTGCCAACTTTCTGGCGCCCGCTGTTTTTGTGCCTTTTGCCCGCGATTGCCGGCGGTTGCTCGCTCATCGACGGCGGAAAGCTGAGCTATGACGTGAAGTCCCTGGTAAAGACCAAGGGTCTTTATAGGCCGATGATGCGTTTCATCGTGGCGATCTTCGTCTTCTCCATTGCCATCAACGTGGTCCGCGGCTTTTACCCCTCCATGATCGAGCTGGACACCTTCGCTGAAGCCCGAGGTTCGACATCGGTGCTGTTCTTCTTCGTGAAGATGGTCATCTGCCTGTTCATCATCTTCCTGCCGACAAAGACCAATCTGTCGAGGTTGTGCTATTACAGCTTTTTGGTCCTCGCTTTCGTGACGCTTCCCTTGCCGCTCATGGGGTTGGGTAGCAGTGAGACACTGCAGCTCTTCGGTTGCGTCAATGCCCTTTTGAACCTGATGGTATGGACGCTTCTTTCCGC
The DNA here is from genome assembly GCA_964346845.1 of uncultured Eggerthellaceae bacterium. Taxonomy (GTDB): domain Bacteria; phylum Actinomycetota; class Coriobacteriia; order Coriobacteriales; family Eggerthellaceae; genus CAKUOV01. Next base: position 8,412 of record CAYFWL010000017.1, read on the forward strand.
CATTGCCTACAAATCGGGGCGCTCGCCTGTGCGCCTGTTCGGCTGGGGATGGGGCGGCATGTCGTTGGGCTCTGTGGCCGGCTGGCTCATCGGTATGGGGCTTTTCGTCGGCGGCGTGGAGTCCTCTGCGATCACGGTGGTCGAGATAATAATCATAGGCGTCATGCTCATATGCTGCATATTTGTGGTGAACATGTCTGTGATCAGGCATCTTTTTGTGCCCGTTGATGAGGCGGGCGAGGACGTCGATGTCAGCATCGGAGATGTCGGCGAGAAAGGCGATGGAAAGAAGCCTTCTGGGGAAATCGAAGCTGACAAGGCGCAAGCCGGTATGGCTGGCGATGATGCGGCGGCAGCCCCTCAGGAAGGGTATAGAAAGGCGGTTCTTGTTGCCTTATCGTCAGATTTTGGGCTTTCGGACCGTGAAGTCGAGGTCTTAAACCTGCTTGTGAGAGGATACTCCAAAAACCGCGTATCAGAGGAGCTGTTCATCTCCTACAACACCGTTCGAAGCCATGTGCGAAACATCTACACTAAGCTTGATGTCCACAGCCAGCAAGATCTTATCGAGCTTTTTGAGAGTTACTATTCTCAAAAGTAGGGGTTTAAAGCGAGCTCTCTGTCTGCCTCTGGTCTTTGGGGGCCTGCCGAATCATTTCCTCCAAGAAGAGCTGTACCGCCCGGGAGGTGGGCTGATGCTTGAGCCACGCAAAATCCCATCTTCCTTCCACGGCAGGGGAGAGGGGTCTGAATTCCAGTCCTGTACCCTTTCCCGTATGCTGGACATTGCCCAATCCCAGCATGCACCCCATTCCCTCGCGTACCATGAGGGTTCCATTGTGGCCTAACGTGAAGGTGCCGCAGATATGCGCTTGGTCCCTAAGATCGCCGAACCAGGCGGAAAGCATATCCAAGCGAAATGCCTGGTTGGGAATGAGCAGTGGCTGGCGGGCGAGATCTTTGGGCGCAATACTATCCAGCTGAGCCAAAGGGTCGTCTTCGCGCAGATAGACCCCCCATGCGTCCACATGATTGAGGCGGATATGGGCGTATGTATCGATATGGGGGTATCCCAAAAGCAGGGCGAAATCGTCAAGACCGCGTTCCAGCCGCTCGATGGCCAGGGCGGCATCGCCGCTTTGTATGTGGAAACACACCTGGGGGTAGTTATCTTGGAAGCGCTTGATGGCCGATGCCACAATGCGCATGGCGTCGGACTCTCCTGCGCAGATGCGCACATCGCCCTCAACGACCTGGTGGGATCCTGTTAAATCGGCTTTGGCCTGCTCGGCAATGGCCAGTAGGTCGCGGGCGCGTCGCTGCAGGTAGAGCCCATCCTCGGTGGGTTCCACGGATCGGCTGTGGCGGATGAGGAGCTCGCAGCCCAGCTCTCGCTCCAAATCGGCGATAGTTCGGGATAGGGTCGGTTGGGTGACGTGCAGCTTCTCGGCGGCACGGGACATGTTGCCTTCGTGGCAGACGGCCAGGTAGTATTTCAGGGATCTGAGCTCCATCTGATATCCATTCGAAATTTGTATAACGTGATATGTATTCTAAGTAATTGTAATTATATAAGCCCAGGTACACAATATGAAGTGCGGAAACATCAATGAGCGTTTTGCTATGACCCGCTTACGAATACAAAAGAGGAGTGTATCTCATGAGAAACATCGATCGCAGAGCGTTTTTCGCCCTTGCAGGTGCGGGGCTTGCTTCATATGCCTTGGCAGCTTGCTCGAGCCAAGGTTCTTCTGATTCCTCTTCGGCGAGCGATGATTCCATGAGTGCATCAGCTGCTGCGGAAAGCGTTTCTTCCGCTTCGGCATCGGATGCTGCTCCCCTTGCGCAGAAATCCATTGTGGTGTACTTTTCCGCCACGGGAAATACCAAGGGCGTGGCCCAGAAGATCGTTGCCGCAACTGGTTCCGAGACATACGAGATTACCGCAGCTCAACCTTACACAGCAGCGGACCTGGAATACAACGACAGCAACAGCCGAACCTCTAAGGAAACCGCTGACCCGTCTGTGCGCCCCGATCTGGGAGGGATCCCTATCGATTTTTCCCCATACACCACCGTTTACTTAGGATATCCCATTTGGTGGGGAGATGCGCCGCGCATCATGAGCAGCTTTGTGGAAGGGGTGGACCTGAGGAATGCCACAATCGTTCCCTTTGTCACCTCTGGCAGCAGCTCCATCGGGGGGAGCGCCAAGACGCTGCAGGGGCAGGCTAATGGCGGCATCTGGAAAGCCGGCAACCGTATTGACACGTTTGCTGATGACGTCGATATAAAATCCTTCATCGAAAATAACAGGTAAGTTCGCATTATCAATTTACGCAAGGAGAACAATATGTACAACGAAACCATGACTCTTTCCAACGGCGTGACCGTTCCCCAGTTGGCTCTGGGCACCTGGTTCATCGATGATGACAAAGTTGCTGAAGCGGTGAAGACCGCTGTTGAACTGGGCTATCGTCACATTGACACCGCACAAGCCTATGCCAACGAGCGCGGCGTGGGCGAGGGCATCCGCAGCTGCGGCATCCCTCGTGAGGAGCTGTTCGTAACCACGAAAGTGGCCGCAGAACACAAGGATTACCAATCTGCCCGGGAAGGCATCGAGGGCTCCCTGGCGGCCTTGGGCTTGGACTACATTGACCTGATGATTATCCACAGCCCTCAGCCTTGGGTGGAAGTTAACCAGTCCGATGACCGGTATTTCGAGGGCAACCTGGAGGCATGGCGTGCCCTGACCGATGCTTACAAGGCAGGCAAGATCCGTGCCATCGGCGTGTCTAACTTCCTGCAAGAGGATATCGACAACCTCATGCAGAACGCCGAGGTGAAACCCATGGTCAACCAGGTGCTCTGCCATATCTCCAACACGCCTCTCGAGCTCATTGAATACTGTCAGGAAAAGGGCATTGTCATGGAGGCCTACAGCCCGGTAGCTCACGGCGAAGCGCTGAAGAACCCCGCTATCGCCGAAATGGCGCAGAAATACGGTGTCACCGTGGCCCAACTGTGCATCCGCTACGACTTGCAGCTGGGGATGATCACTCTGCCTAAGACCGCTAATCCCGAGCATATGGAGTCAAACGCTCAGGTTGACTTTGAGATCTCCGCAGAGGACATGGATATTTTAAAGAGCCTGGACAAGATTGAGAACTATGGCGATTCCAGCTTCTTTCCCGTGTTCGGCGGCAAGCTGAAGGGTTATTCCGGCCAGCCGGGCAGCGAAGAAATCTAGGTGCAGGTCAAAGAGGGGAAGAGCGCATGAAAATCTTACTATTGGAAAGCAGCGGCAACAGAAAAGGCTCATCCAAGCTGCTGGCGGATAATTTCGCACGAGGCGCTCAGGAGGCGGGACATGAGGTGGAATCCTTCGACGTAATCCGTGCAGACATTCGTCCCTGCCGTGGGTGCGGCACAGTGAGCATGACGGTGAGCACAGAGTATCCTCAACGTGCCTATGATCTGGGCAGAAGTTTGGGAGCGGTAGCTTCAACGAGCAAAAGAGAGGGATCATCATGGCACAATCTTTAGTAGCATACTTCAGCGCCAGCGGTGTCACCGCGAAGGTGGCAAAACGTTTGGCTGCGGTATCGGGCTCCGACTTGTTCGAAATTGTTCCCGAGACGCCCTATACCCGTACCGATTTGGACTGGACCAACAAAAAGAGCCGCAGTTCCCTCGAGATGGGCGATCCATCCAGTCGCCCTGCAATCAGGCAGGCGTGTCCGGATCTTTCCGAATACGACGTGGTGTTTGTGGGTTTTCCCATCTGGTGGTATATCGCGCCTACCATCGTGAACACCTTCCTGGAAGGCGGTAACTTTGCGGGAAAGACCATCGTTCCCTTCGCTACCTCTGGAGGAAGCGGTATGGGCAAGACCGCCGAATCGCTGAAGCCTTCTGCGCCGGGTGCCACCGTTGAGGTCGGTGAGGTGCTGAATCGTGCAAACGATGCGAAGCTGGCTTCTTTCGCGGCGCACTATTTGGGTTGATGATTCGATGGAGTCGCATACAGGTATCAACTGAGAGTGCGGGTGACGGCGGGCAGGTGGTTGCCGTCTGCAAGCCCAGGAGTTTCGGATAATTTATTAATCGAAAACAAGCCTTTGAACAGGTGATATGCAGATTGATCGTCTGAAAGCGCTAAATTTTCAGGTGGTCGCATCTGTCAATTGGTCGCATCTGCTTTGATTGACTAGGAAAGACTTCCGTCGTCGAGCAGGAAATCGTATACGGACATGGTCAAGATTCCGCGCTCATCGTAGGTAGGCTTTATCACATCGCGCACGAGCACGATTTTCTTGAAGCTGTCGGGCACCTCGTAAAGCGATGCCTTTTCCTGGTGCTCCTTATCGGGGCCCGGCAAGTGCAACGCCGATTGTATGTAGTAGCGGCGAGAGCCCAGGTTTGCGACGAAATCAACCTCAAGCTGCTTCCGGACGACTTTACCATCCACCCGCCCGGCCTTTTCGACGGAGCCCACATCTACGGAGAAGCCCCGCGCGCGGAGTTCGCTGTACACGATGTTCTCCATGATGTGCGTCTCCTCGATCTGCCTGAATCCCAGCCTCGCATTGCGCAGGCCGACATCCTCGAAGTAGTACTTCTTGGGGCTGCCGATGTATTTACGCCCCTTTACGTCATAGCGGCGGGCCTTCTCGATGAGGAACGATTCCTCCAGATAGCCGATGTAGGAGGCGATGGTGTTTGCGCTGATTTTGGATTTAAGGGCGCCTTTGAAGGTGGCCTCGATCTTGGGCGGGTTGGTGAGCGAGCCGATGGATGATGCCAGCACATCCACGAGGTCTTCGAGCTCCTGGGTCTTTGTCACCTTGTTCCTGGCTACGACGTCCTTCAGATAGGTCTCGGAAAACAGGCGCTCAAGGTAGCGCGACTTCTGCTCGTCTGTGCGCATGGACAAAAGAAGCGGCATGCCGCCGAAGACGACATACTCCGCCCAGCCCTCGTATCTATCTCCATCGAAACCCTGCATGAATTCGGAGAAGGACAGCGGCCGCACGCGAATCTCGTCTCCGCGCCCGCGGAACTGGGTCATGACATCCGAGGAAAGCAGCTTCGAGTTGCTGCCAGTCACGTAGACGTCCACGTTGCGCATGCGCAGGAGCCCGTTGAGCATGCCATAGAGGCGGGGAGGCTCCTCTCCGCGCAGCTCTTCGTCGGTAATCGCGTATTGGACCTCGTCGAGCATGACGTAGTACCGTGCTTTCTTGTCGGGGGTCTTGGATCTCAGGAAGCCGTCGAGAGCGGCGGGGTCGCGAAGCTCTCTGTTCTCTTCGGTATCCAACGCTATCTCTATGATGTGCTCATCATCGATTCCGAGCTCGTTTCGGAGGTAGCCGCCGAAGAGACCGAACAGCAGATAGGTCTTTCCGCATCGTCTGATGCCGGTGACTACCTTGACCATCCCATTGTGCATCCTGTCGATAAGGCTGTTGAGGTATCGGTCTCTGCGCACTTCCATGATTTCCTCCTTTGGCTGTCATTGAGTGATTATGTCATATGTTGCAAAATCACTCAATATTTATCAGGCAATGGTGCAGGAATGATGATTTCCTCTGAAGTGAAATGCCTCCCTGTGCGATGCGCATGTTGCAATTTTTGCCCGGGGAAAACCGTCCGCCGAATGTAATCCCAGGAGTTTATAGGCGAATTAATTAATAAAGGCAAAATGAGTATTTGAGCAGGTAATATGAAAATGGGAATATCTGAATTTGTTGAATTATAAGACAGTCTGCTTAGACTTCACCTTGTTCGCCAACCGTTCACCTTGCATCATTGCGCAATAATAAAAACCATTTTTGAATATTGCGCACGCTATCGGTGCAGCAGGAAATCCTCTACCTTCACGATGCTTATCCTATCGATGTCGGCAGGATAGCTTCCCTTGGCCACGACGACCATTTTGGGGTAGGCGTCTTTCACGGCTCGGAGCGGGCCGAGCTCTCGAACCATGGTGGCTTGATCGGTCATGTCCTCGGTGAATTGCACGTAGAGGGTTCGTTCGTTACGCTTTGCCACGAAGCCCACTTCGCCTGAGCGCAGGTGCCCCGCGCTCACCTCGTACCCATCGTAGACAAGCTGCAGGTAGACGATGTTTTCCAGCACATGTCCCTGGTCGGCGTCCCGGTATCCCTGCAGGTAGTTCCTGATGCCGGGATCGACGATGTAGTGCTTCCCGCCCGTTTTGAGATGTTCTTTGCCCTTGATGTCGTAGCGCTTGCAGGGACAGAACAGAAACGCCTCGCACAGTGCCCCCATGTATGCTGCAACCGTGTCGTTGGCAGCCGCTATCCTATCGGATCTCAAGGCACCCGCTATCTTGTTGACGGAGTTCTCGTTGCCCACGTTGTCTGCTAGGAAAAGGGATCTTCTTTCCAGGAGCTCAGGGCTTCTGAATTGCCGCCTGCCGCGCCTGCGGTCGCGCTCCACCATGTCGCGTACCATCACGGTGTCGCTGAGGGATTTCATGTAGGTGCTGTGGCTTCTCTGGCCGATGTTCTCCAACGCGAGGTAGGGGAGTCCCCGTAGCGCCGATAGTCTGCAAGCATGGTTTCCAGCGTTGCGAAGCTGTCATCCTCAAAGGTCACCAGGTCCCTTTGCCGGTTTTCCTTCCCCTACCATTTTGCGCCCTTAAACTCCAGATACTCGGCGAAGGTGAGGGGAAGCACGTGCACCTCAACGTATCTGCCTGAGAGTTTCGTGGACAGCTCGCTGGAGAGCAGGTACGCGTTGGAGCCGGTGATGTAGATGTCGCAGTCGACGTCGACGCGCAGCGCGTTTATGATGATCTCCCAGCCCTCGACCTCCTGGAGTTCATCGAAGAACAGGTAGGGCCGCTCCGTGTTCGCGATTTTTCCATGACCTTGGCGTAAAGATCACGGTAGCCGGTGAGCCCGGCGTATTCTATGGATTCCATCGGGAATGTGAAAATGCGCTCCGGCGACACACCTGAGTCTATCAGATGGGATGCCATCATGCGAAGAAGCGTCGATTTCCCACTGCAGCGCATGCTCGTCACAATCTTGACCGGGTCGCGGTCCTTGAACGCCATGAGCTCATCGAGGTATTTTTGGCGTACGATCATGCTGGGCCTCCATGTGAAAAACTTGCAATATTTGCGGATGTTTCACATGGAGAGGGAAGACATTGACAACCTGCATCTCGTTATCATGCATAAGGTGTGGGTCGGGCTAGCAATTCGTAATACCAGGATAAAAGAAACAGCCTCGTCCTCTTCGCCCAGCACGCGGCTCACTGATTTACGCGCGAAGAGCTTTCGGGGGTGATGGTCATCGATTGAAACCTGTGCTGCATGAATTCGTCGTCATAATTCTTATTGCAAAAGGCAACGAGGGCAGATTGGTTTTCCTCAGGCACGGTTCCTTTGGCGCGTTGGAACCAGCAGTCAAACGACGCCATGGTGAGCACGCAGTTCGCTATCATGAGCGCCGCCGCGACGCTCGTTGCTGCGTAGCGCCAATTCCACGGTATGAGATTCACGATTTTGAGCATGATGGGCAATAGGTAGCGCAGCCAAACGAGACCTAGAAGGCCCCACATGCAGAAGAACATGAAGTTGGTACGCCCGTCGATGGAAAGGAATGTTCCTGTGTAATCCCAAGCCTTAATGCCGAAGGATGTTTCAAAAAACCAGCTCACGAAGAACTCGAAGGCGGCGCCGATGAAGCCGGCGACGAAGAATACAACGAGGGGGTTTTTGTTGTGGAAGCGGTTGAGCGCGGCGGTCACCAGAACGGCACCGACGCCGTAAATGGGGCTGAAGGGGCCGTAGAGGAGCCCCGCGCGGTCCTGATAGACGCCGGGATCAACGACTGTCATATGCCAGATGATTTCGATAACGAGCCCCAGGACGCAGCAGACCACGAACACCCAGAAGATGTTGTAGAAGTTGAGGGTGATGTAGCCTTTGCCCGTTTTGTCGCGGCCGAGAACGCCGTCTTCCGCATCGCTTTTCCATTCGAGCGCCTGCAGATGGCGCTGAAGTTGGCGCTCGTCGCGCAGGGCTGGGTCGGAGTACGTTTCCAGGGCGATGAGGATGATGATGTTGATGGAGGGGGGTATGAGCTCCGTGTTCAGGCCGTTCAGCATGAAATGGCACGCGAGGGCGGCGAGCTCGACGGCAATCATCACGTTCGCCTGAAGTGCCACCTTGTGGCGTTTTCCGCGGAGAAGCCTGATGCCCAGCACGAAGAATGCAACGGATAGCAACGCTGACAGCAGAAACGAGACAATGATGAGCACCAAGGTCGTAACGGAGAGTTCTCCGCTGGCTTTGATAGAGGAAAAGTCAAAGCCAACAGCGATCGCAGCCACCAAGACAAGAACGAGAAGTACGATAGAAATTACCTGTACGCCGCCACCGATAAGGCAGAGGATGCCATAAATTCTTGCGAGAAGGGGGTACGTGGAGGTCGTTTCTTCCTTTGTTTTCATTGCCATCCTCCTTAATCTCTGCATATTATAGGCTCATGTGAGCTGTGGCAGGGCGAAATCGCGCAAAGGCTTTCCGTTAATATCCTCTGTTCATCGCGCAAAGAGGCTGCTTTGCCGCTTGCTGCTGGGGCTTGGGGCTTCTCGTAAATGCCGTAAGGGGTGAAACACCCGAAGATGAGCACGGTGTATGGCGGGGGTTTGCTCCACGTGGTTTGGGAAAGGTTCCGGAGAAAACCCTCATGGAGGAAAGGGAGCAAGCACGATGGCTTTTGATTACAAGAAAGAGTACAAAGAGTTCTATCTGCCGAAGAATCAGCCGAGTATTGTTGCCGTGCCGTGCATGAACTATCTCGCGGTTCAGGGGAAGGGCGACCCGAACGCAGAAGACGGGGAGTATAGGCGCTCGATCGCCTTGCTCTATGGGGTTGCTTACACAATTAAGATGAGCGTACGGGGCGAACATAGAATCGAGGGCTATTTCGATTATGTAGTGCCGCCGCTTGAAGGACTCTGGTGGCAGGACGGCGTAAAGGGCATTGACTATGCGCGCAAAGAAGATTTCCTGTGGATTTCGCTTATTCGTCTACCGGATTTCGTGACAAAAGCTGATGTTGATTGGGCGCGCGAAGAGGCTGCAACAAAAAAGGGCAAGGATTTTTCTCCTGTTGAATTTATGAGCTATGACGAGGGCTTATGCGTGCAGTGCATGCATATTGGAGCCTATGATGATGAGCCCGCGACGGTTGCGCGTATGCATGAATACCTGGAAGACCAGGGGTATGCGCTCGATATAACGGACCAGCGCAAGCACCATGAAATCTATCTGAGCGATGCGCGGAGGGTTGCGCCGGAGAAGCTCAAAACGGTAATTCGTCATCCCATACGAAGGGCGTGAATGTTCGCACAGGCTCCTCCGTTTATGGCGAGGCGTTCTACTTAGATAAGTCGGTCTTCGCAAAAGGCGTGTTGGGAAGGCGCGTGGCAAGGAAGAGCTTTTCTTTGCATCCTTTTTTTGCGGCTCTTTTTGAAAGGATTGCTCAGCGTGGCGGTGCGGGGTGCGTCTCTTAACGTGTAGATTTTGAGGACTGTCCGTATTTTATTGAGAAATACGTCATAATTCCGCTGTTCTTCGCGAAATTCTTTCTTCGGTTTATCGCCCATGGAACGGATGCAGGTGCAGATGTTCCATGTAATCAAACCCACACGTTGACGGCGCTTTTTGTGCCGCAGACCGCTGGCTCGATTCAAGGAAGCGGCTCGGGTTGAGCAAAATGCACGCTGCCGGATGCAGCTGCGACCGCGCGCATCAAGGCGCTGCGGGAACTCAACAACGTGCTGGGGTACAGCACTTACAACTAAAGAGGTTTTATTGATGACGACGACATTCGCCGAACTTGGTCTGTCTGCGCCCGTGCTCGAAGCAGTTGGGCAGATGGGGTTCACCACGCCTACACCAGTCCAGGAACAGGCTATCCCTGCTTTACTCTCGGGTCGCGATGTGTGCGCCGCTGCAGCAACGGGGACCGGCAAAACCGCAGCATTTCTCCTGCCTACGCTGAGCAAGCTTGAGCACTACACCAAAGGTGAGGGTCCTCGCATGCTTGTGGTGAGTCCGACGCGTGAGCTCGCTGAGCAGATTGAACGCTCGTGTTTTCCTATTGCGCGCAAGACTAAGCATTATTTGCTGACGGTGACGGGTGGCACCAAGTACAGCCCCCAGATTAAGAGTTTGCGTCGCGGCATCGACATCCTTATTGCTACGCCGGGGCGTTTGAACGATCTGCGTAAACGCGGTGTTGTCAGCCTGTCATCGGTTGATGTGCTGGTGCTTGACGAAGCGGATCGCATGCTTGACATGGGGTTTTGGCCCGACATCGAGAGCATTCTCGAAGAGGTTCCCGAAAAGCGCCAGACTGCTCTGTTCTCCGCGACCTTCGATCACAGTGTGATGAAGAAAGTGGACCAGCTTTTGAGCGATCCCGTTAATATCAGCGTTTCTCATCATGGGGAAACAGCCGCGCTCGTTGACCAGTATGTGCTGCCCATCGAGGACAAGCAGAAGCAAGACCTGCTGCAGGCGATGCTCAACGAGAAAGGCGCCGAGCGTGTTATCGTCTTTGCGCGCACCAAGAGGCGTGCCGACGAATGCGCCCAGCAGCTGCACGCTGCCGATTTTGTAGCGGAATCCATCCATTCCGACAAGAGTCAAGATTTGCGCCGCCGTATTCTCAGGCGCTTTTCCCAGGGTACGACGAAGGTTCTCGTTGCGACTGATGTGCTTGCGCGTGGCATCGATGTTCCTAATGTGGACTATGTTGTCAATTACGATTTGCCTGATGCTCCTGAGGATTACGTGCATCGTATTGGGCGCACGGGGCGTGCCGGCAACGATGGTTTTGCCGTTTCGTTTTCGACTGAGCAATCGCGCAATGAGCTGGCTGCCATTCAGAACCTTATCGACAAGAAGCTTCCACTCATGCCCATCGACTCCTTTGAGATCGATGCGAGCATTTTAGAGCCTAAGAAGCGCAAGTCTCGCTCGTCTGCAAGCAAGGGCGGGCAGCGGGCAGCGCGCGGAGGCAAGGGAGCGCTGTCGGGGGCGGCATCGTCTGCGGGTGGCAAGGATCGGAGCAGGTCACGCGACCGGAGCAGGTCACGCGGCCGTCATGCGGCTGATGCGGAAGTGGGACGCGGTGGTCGTCGCGGGGCTGCTGGTACGGGCGCAGGACGTGGCCGTGGGGCTGCAGGCGCCGGCGTGAATGCTGGGCGCGGACGTGGGACTGCGGGTGCCGGGGCGGCGCGCAAGTGCGGCGCAGCAGTCGGCGCGGGAGCGTCGCGTAAACGCTAGCAAGCACGAGAGCGTTCGGGAACATATTTGGAGACCGGCAGGTCAGAAGTCAGAGACGGCTTCTGACCTGTTTTTTTGGGTGGCTGGGGAGATACTATTGGGCGAATTGCTCTGCCCGTATCCGTTGAATTCTGAAGTTGCAGCGACATAAAAGGGTTTCCGATTGAAATTCCTTTATCCTCGAAAGGAGATGGGAACCTTGAAGTATAGATTAAAACGCGTTGGTGGATTAGCAGCATTCTGACCAAGCTGCAAGGGAAGCGCTTTGAAACTCCCCATGCAGTACCGAAGAGATTTGGGGCTGGTGGCATAGTCAATGGTTTGGTTCAGGGTTCCCACCGCAGTCCCGAGTGTTGATGTTTCTCTTGCCAAACATAACCGCACCGGCTCGCTGATCCTCTGTTCGCAGTTCTCGCTGGCGGCATGGCATGCCAAGCTGGGCAACGGAGCCGTCGCGGACGCGGTGATCGACCGCATCGGCTACAAGTCACATCCTCTTTCGCATCGAGGGCGAGGAATCCATGCGAAAGAGAATGGAAGGATTGTCTTAAACGCAAAAGAGGAGAGGGCAAACGCCCTCTCCTCGCTACCGGCAATACGGAGGACCGCCATCGGCGGACCATGGAACAGTCGTCGGCGAAGCGTGGAATCTCTATCGGTCATACGTGCTGTAAGCAATTGTAAACCAATAGAAAACATAGTGGCTTGAAGGCAACTCCGAGTCACTATGTTCAGGTGCTCGAAATTAGCCGATTTTTATTCCCACTCGATTGCCGCAAAACGGGGGAGCGTGAACTCAGCGAGGCGCTTGACCTGCACTCATATTTACTCTCGGCGGCGTGAAACCGCCCCAAAGCCGGAACTCACCTGGAACTCAGCGCTGAGTTCCCTTTAGCACGCGATAGCGCTGGAATGGTAACAGGTTACGAGGAGTAAATCTCTGGACTGCGGAAACGTGAATTGATCGCGCATAACTGAGTTCAAGTCAAAACGAGCATCGCCGAGCCCTTCCCAGGTTTTACTGGGGAGTAAATCCCAATTGCTAGGGGGTAAAGCCCGGGTTGGGGAAAACGATGCTCGATTCATTCATTTGAGTACGTGTTCGCCGATAAGGTGGAGGGCCATGCGAGTTGCCGGCAACTGCTTCTCCCACCATTCAATCTGGGTTCTAGAACGTGCCGTCTGTCCCTTATCCTTACGATAATTGTTTCGATATTGGCTGTTTAAGGGTAGCACTTTAAGAAATATAGCAAATATGCTACCCTTAAATCGGCAATAACGAGAGGAGAAAAGCGCATGGCAGCCCGTTTGTACCGCCGCGAGGCATACCTGGAAAAGATCCGTCCGTTCGTCGACGATACGGGAATCATCAAGGTGGTGACGGGCATCCGCCGCTGCGGCAAGTCCTGCCTTATGGAGACGGTTGCCGAGGAGGTCATCGAGCGCGGCATACCGGCGGAAAACATCGTCTTCATCGACCTAGAGAAGCGTGGTCTGAGAAGAGTCAAGACGCCCGACCAGCTCGAGGCGGCCATCGAGGGGCGCATGCCGTCTGGCACCGAGGGCACGGTGTACCTCTTCATTGACGAGGTTCAGAGGGTCGAAGGTTTCGAGGAGGTCGTCAACGCCTACCGCGCCGATGGCGGGTTCTCGGTGTTCATCACCGGGTCGAACTCCTATCTGCTGTCCGGCGAGCTCATGACCAACCTCACCGGCCGCTACATCGAGATAGAGCTATTCACCCTCTCGTTCTCCGAGTACCTGGGGATGCGCGCGCACCTCGGTAAGCTGCGGGTCCCCGAGCCCCAGCTATTTCGCGAGTTCCTGCGCTACGGCGGCTTCCCCAAGGCCCTGGAGTTCGACGATCCGCAGGCCAAGGCGCGCTACATCGAGGAGGTCGTTGGCCAGATCATCGACAAGGACATCCGCTCGCGCCGCAAGATACGTAACCGGTCCACCTTCGAGAAGGTGATGACCTACATCATCAACAACTTCGCGGCGCCGACGAACCTGACCGGCATCGCGGAGTACCTGCGCAACACGCAGGGGATTCCCATCAAGCGCGAGACGCTCGCGAGCTACATCGAGCTGCTGGTGAAGGCGAAGCTGCTCTACCGCTGCGACCGCTTCGACATGAAATCGAAGCGGTCCCTGCAGGGCGGCGAGAAGTACTACCTCGCCGACACTGGTGTCTACTTCGCCCGCAACGTCAACGCTGCCATGGACTACGGGCCGCTGCTTGAGAACGCAGTCTACACGTACCTGAAGTCTAAGGACTACCGCGTGAGCGTCGGGCAGATCGGCAAGCTGGAGATCGACTTCATCGCGCGAAGAGCCGACGAAGGATACGCCTACATCCAAGTGTCGATGACGGTGGTGGACAAGTCGGTCGAGGAGCGCGAGTATGGGCCGTTCTTGCAGGTGCGCGACAACTTCCCGCAATACCTGCTCACGCTCGACCCGCTGCCCCTGGAGAGGGACGGCGTCACGCATCGGAACCTCGTCGAGCTCATGGCGTCTGGTGGCGAGTTGTAGGGGCGTTTCAGGGAAGGCGAGCGTGGGACCTGCAGTATGCGTCTGCCGGGCGAACTGGTTCTGATTCTGAATCTGCCCCAGTTCCGTTGACACTTGGGGATGGTACCGTTTTCCCGTACCGACTCAGCTACGATGCAAGACCCAAGCTCGCCCTGTAGTCGACGGGGCTCATGCCGCCGAGGGAACGCTTGATGCGCCTCTCATTGTACCAGTGGATGTACTTGTCGACGCGATCCATGAACTCGTCTACCCCGACGCCCGTCCAGCCATGCCCGTGGAACATCTCCACCTTGAGCCTGCCGAAGAAGCCTTCCATCGCCGAGTTGTCAGGGCAGCACCCCTTCTTCGACATGGACCTCGTGAGGCCCGCCTGGTTGCAGATCGATATCCATTCCGGCCAGCGGCAGCGGATGCCGCAATCGGTGTGGATGACGGTCCTCTCCGTCCCATCCAGGGTCGCCACCGCGTTGCGCAGCATCGGGTTCGCCATCTCGGCGTTCGGGGATGTCGAGATGGCCCAGCTCACCACCATGCCGTCGAAGCAATCGACTACGGGGCTCAGGCAGGCCTTGCCTGCGGGTATCGAGAGCCGCGTCGCGTCGGTGGGCCGCAGGAAGTTGGGCGATGCGGACCTGAAGTCGCGGCCCGCCTTGTTCCCGGGATGCTCCGACGCCTCGCCCCGATAAGAGCTCCAGCCCCGCTTCGCCTTTGGCCGTCGGGGCTGCAGCCCCTCTTCCCGCATGATCCTCGCTATGAGCCGCTCGCCGGCCGCTATGCCGAGCCGCGCCAGCTCATCGTGGATCCTGCGCCTGCCGTAAGCACCGCCATTG
>CAYFWL010000018.1:0-15079 GCA_964346845.1 uncultured Eggerthellaceae bacterium
TGGCCCTTCTAGGGCCGATGATCAAGCCACCGGCTAGGCCGGTGGTCATGACTTTTGCGGAGTTGAGGGGACATGCCTTCAAATCGATATGTGCAGTTTTTTCTGACCTGGGCTTTTGTGCAATCAAGCGATCGTATAGACCGCTTTTTGTTCACACAGGTCAAAACTAGGGGCTTTTTCTGTCACTTTCTCGGCAAAAAGCTGCACGGTGGGGCATTTACACGGTAAAGCCCTCATGGAAAAGCCTACAATGCCCCTATGATGATTGACGCTCACATACACATCGCCCTCGATGGTGCCGATTGGCGCCAGGCAAAGGCACGCCATGTTCCCCAACCCGACGATGCGTGGCTTCGCGCGCTGTTGGAGGATTATGCAGCGGCGGGCTATACGTATCTGCGGGATGGTGGCGATAAATGGGGCGTTTCGGAGCGTGCTGCCCAGCTGGCAGGGGATTATGGCATCCACTATGCCTCACCGGTAGTTCCTTTGTATCCCCAAGGACATTATGGTGGCTTTCTCGGCGTGCCTTTCGATGGCTTTTCCACATACTGCACCTTGGTTGACCAGCTGCTTTTCCGTGGGGCATCCTTCGTGAAACTCATGCTTTCGGGCATTTTGGACTTCAAGCACTACGGGAGTATCTCGAGTCCAGGTTTGCCGGCGGAAGACGTAGCGCGCATGGTGGCGTATGCCCACCAGAAAGGTCTGCCGGTCATGGCCCACGTGAATGGCTCTACACTCATCTCCGATGCCTTGGACGCAGGCGTCGACAGCATCGAGCATGGGCTCTTGATGGATGCTGCCACCTGTCGCAAGTTGGCTCGGAGTCGCGCGGTATGGGTGCCTACGCTGGCACCAGTTTATGCGGCCCGGGAATCAGGCGTTTCGTCCTCTGAAGTTTTAGCGCGTATCTGTCAGGAGCACGCGGCGGCAGTGGCTGCGGTTGCAGCACAAGGCGGCCTGGTGGCATCAGGCTCCGATGCGGGCTCATCGGGCGTGCCCCATGTTGTGGGCGGCCAAAGGGAGCGGGAGCTTCTTTCTCTGGATGCAGGCACCGTAAAGCGTGGTGCTCGTGCTCTTCAGGATCGATTCTGCGCACGTCTGACTCCCTGATGAGGGAAGAGAAGGCGCGGGGCATGCGGCTCAGGCACGCGGCTCACTCCCGTGGGCGTGCATGTGGCTTATCCTGCGGCTCACTCCTGTGGGCGTACGGCTCACCTTCACGCCCTCGATGGGGTTCAAGGCGTGGTTTTCCCTCGACAGCTCGGGTGGTGAGACGCTTTTTCGCGCGTTCGATTTTTTGATGGGGCAAAAAGAAGAGCTGATGGATGCGTGAGCCATTTTTGCATGTGCGCTCCCCTTTCTGGCTCTCCTTCATATCATGTGTGCCTATTTCGATAAAAAATCAGCTGCGAAAAATAAGAGAGCTCAACTGGCGTATAATTCAGGGATACTATTCTGCAGCGTTCTTTTTTGGATGCTCGTATAAGGTCGTGCAAGGTGACGAGAATCGTTTTCGCCGGATTCAGATGGGAGACGTGCTATGAAGGAATTGAGCATCGATGGCATGGGCATTGCCCCAGGCGTTGTTGAGACCATTATTTCTGTTGCCATGAGCGAAGTTGAAGGCGTCACTGCAGTCGGTGCCACGTCCGTTAACGGCTTGGTGGCCGCCATCTCCGGCAAAGGCAGCGCCCAAGGCATCGATGTCGACGTCGATGCAGAAGGCAAATTGACCGTTGACATCCACGTGGAGGTTGCGTACGGCACGCCCCTTCCCGAGATCGCGACACGTATCCGCCAGACGGTTTTCGATGCGGTGACCTCTCAGATCGGTATTCCCGTGGGCAGCGTTGATGTGTATGTCGACGGCATTCAGTTCAAGAACTAACTAAGCATTCATCATTTTTGCAATTTGAAAAGGATCAAAGAGATATTTATGGCAAAGCGTCACCCTAAAACCCAGTCGCGCCGTGCTGCTCTGCAGCTGCTGTACTCGGCCGAGATTACCGATCAGAAAATAGCCGATTTGCTTGGGCAGAATGCGGTAGTGTTTGACGACGAGGAGCAGGACGGGGCCACACCCGATGCCTATGCGACTCTTTTGCTTGAGGGTGTGGAAGAGCACAAAGAAGAAATCGATGAAATGGTCGACTCGTCTTCCGATAACTGGGCTATTGGGCGCATGCCTATCATGGATCGCTCTATCCTACGTATTGCGGTGTATGAGATGATGTTCGAAGAAGGACTCTCTTTGTCTGTCTCTATCGATGAGGCGGTTGAGCTTGCGAAAGAATTTGGCGGCGAGGATGAGTCCCACCGTTTTGTGAACGGCGTTTTAGGCCAGATTGCCAAGCGTCTTGAGGCTGAGCATGAAACCCGCTGAGTCATACGATAATTTTTCTGCTATCAAGGAGCGCCTGGATCTGATTGTTGACCAGGTTTCCGCTGACGATATGCCTCTTGAACAGGCTCTTTCTTTATATGAGGAGGCGGTCAAGCTGGGTGTTCGCGTGAGTGCCCTCATTGAAGATAATCAGGGCGACGAAAACGATGCTTCGCAGGGCTCGACTGATCAGACTGCTTCCGAGCCGGCTGTTCAGGCTGAACAGCCGCTAGCGTAGGCATTTGAGGGATGATTGATATGGCGCAGGATCGACTTCTGGATGCAATTGACGACCCCTCGGCTCTGAAGCTTCTTTCTGACGAGGAGTTGGAGATTCTTGCGTTTGAGCTGCGTCAGGAAATCATTTCCACCACGTCTCGCACCGGAGGTCACGTGGCCTCTTCCTTGGGTGCGGTGGATATCATCGTTGCTTGCCACAGCGTTTTGAACTGCCCTCACGACAAAATTGTTTTCGATGTAGGTCATCAATCGTACGCCCATAAACTGCTAACGGGTCGGCGGGACGTGTTCGCCACCCAACGCACCTATGGCGGCATATCGGGTTTCCCCAAACCCAGCGAGAGTCCCTACGATGTCCACCCTTCAGGGCATGCATCCGATTCCCTGTCTATCGCCCTGGGCTTGGCGAAGGCGCGCGATCTGGCGGGAACTGATGAAAAAATACTTGCCCTTATCGGCGATGCTGCCATCGCGGGCGGTATGGCGTTTGAGGCCCTCAACCACATTGGTCAGGCTCAAACGCCGCTCGTCATCATCCTCAACGATAACGAGATGTCTATTTCCAAGAATGTGGGCGCTCTTATGAAGCATTTTGGCGCTATGCGTTCTTCATCGCAGTACCAGCAGACCCGTGACTCCGTGCAGGATGTGCTGGAACATTCGGGTAATGCTGGTCGGGCATTGGTCCATTTTGGACGCAGCATGAAGGACTCCATGAAGCAGTTCTTCCTGTCTAATTCCATGCTGTACGAACAGCTAGGTATTCAGTGCACCACGCCTATCGACGGCCACAACATCGGCCTTCTTCGCGAAATCCTCAAGACGGCGCTCTCTGCAAACGGCCCGGTTATCGTTCATGTGGTCACTAAGAAAGGCATGGGATATGCTCCTGCCCTTTGTAATCCGGTTGATTTTCATGGGGTAGGCGCTTTTGATTTAGCTACAGGAAAGGCTTTGAAGAAAGCCGAGGGTGCGCCTTCGTATACCGAGGTGTTTGGTGATGCCCTGCTCGCTGAAGCTCGTATGGACGATACCATTGTGGCGTTCACCGCTGCAATGAAGACGGGTACGGGTTTGGCTGCTTTTGCCGAAGAATTTCCCGATCGTTTTGTCGATACGGGTATTACCGAAGGGCATGCGGTTGGCATGGCCGCTGGTGTCGCCTTCGGCGGTATGAAGCCGGTGATCGCACTTTATTCGACGTTCCTGCAGCGTGCCGTTGACCAGACCATCATCGATGTGGCTCTGTCCAATTTGGATGTGGTGTTCGCCCTCGATCGTGCTGGTTTGGTGGGGGAAGACGGCCCTACTCATCATGGCGTGTTCGATATCGCGTACATGCGCATGGTGCCCAATATGCGCATCCTTGCTCCTTCCAATGAGGCTGAGTTGGTGAATGCCTTGCACACCGCCCTTCACCTGGGCGGGCCAGTTGCCCTGCGCTATCCGCGCGGCCGTGCCGAAGGCGTTGAGCTTCCGTCAGTTCCTCAGCTGCTTTCGCCCGGTGTTTCCTCGGTGGTGCGTGAAGGATCTGATCTTGCCTTATTGGCTTTTGGTCATATGGTGGGCCCTGCAGGTAAGGCGGCAGCATTGCTGGAGGCGCAGGGTATTTCTGCACGTGTGGTGGATATGCGCTGGGTTAAGCCGATCGATGGCGATGCTGTTGCAGCAGCATGCCAGACCAAGCTGGTGGTCACCCTTGAAGAGGGTGTGATCATGGGTGGTGCAGGTTCGGCGGTTTTGGAGTCTATGGCAGCTCAGGGATTGCTTGCTCCCGTGCTTCAGCTGGGAGTGCCTGATTCTTTTGTCGCGCACGGCAAGACGGATCTGCTTCTTCGTGACTTAGGCCTTGACCCTGAAGGTATCGCTCGATCGGTCATAGAGCGTCTAGGTTGATAGGCGGCAGGCGCAAAAGCTGCGATCCGTCATTGCGTCATCCGTCGTTGTGGCTCGTGTGCATGCATCTGTGGTGGCGCGGTCTGCTGCAGTCTGTGTATCCTCTACGGCTGTGCCTGCAGATGCTGCGATGGTGTGGTCCGAGCCCATCGCGCGGGTCCGTGCAGGTTGCAGGTTGCGCCCGATTATCGTGCGCCCTCGTGCGATCTCATCGATAATCCGTGTGCCGTTGTGCAGGTTGCGCCGATAACGTGCTTTTAAAGCACCTCTTTTTCCATGATGTAGTCATCCATGACAAAGCCAGAGCCGATGTCGGTCTTTACCGCATCGATGTTTTTGAAGCCTTTACCTTTGTATGCGCGAATACCCAATTCGTTATGCTTGTTCACCGTGAGATAAAGGGCGCGCAGTCCGCGCTGGCGGCACAGGTCTTCGTAGAACGCGATGATTTGACTAGCAAAGTGCTTTCCGCGCTCATTCGCCCATAGGTAGATTTTCGAGATGAAAAAGCGTCCCGTCTCGGCTTCGTTGTGGCCTCCGGTGAAACCTACAATGCGCTCCGCCTCTGTTCCCTGATCAGCTACAACGAACCAATATTCATAGCTATGCTCGGCTATATCGCGGCTGATGGCTTCATAAGATTGGAACTTCTGCACCATATACTCGGTCTGCGCAGAGCCAATGTGGGTGGGCCAATATTCACGCCAAATAGCGCCAGCCATATCGGCCAGCTGATGAATTTGCTCGTCGGTGATAACGGGGACGAATACGCTTGACACAAGGAATCCTTTTCTGCAGAAAATGAGTGGTACTTGTCATTATAGTGGGCATCGGCGCTCAAAGGCTGTGCTAATCTGTGCTCGTAGTGGTTTTCCGAGGAAAGGAACACGTATGCGTGAGGGAAGCGCTCCGAATTTTTGTCCACCTATCGAGGAAGGTATGGTGTATACCTTCGAGGACGAAAGAGGCGATTTGGTTGACCTGGAGTTTCTGGGTCTCATCCTGCACGAAGGTCGTCGCTATGGTTTCTTTTTTCCGGTAAGCGAAGACGAGCCTGTAGGTTCTTCGGGTGAGCTGGTGATCATGGAGGTGACCGCCGTGGATGAAGAGGGTCAGCCCGAAACCTTTGAATACGTGGATGACGAGGGTATTGCGCATGAGGTCTATGAGGATTTCCGGCAGGCGACCAAGGCTTTATACGATTTCGCATAGTTTTTTGCAGCGTAGTATAAGGGTTGAAGGACACGTTTTTTGTCCTTTAGCCCTCATTATGAACCGAATTGCCAAGCGGGCCTGCGGGCCCGCTTTTGCATACCTGCTGTTTTCCCTCTTGGGGTGCCAGACTTTCAGTCATACGGGCGTGCGCGCAACGCTGGAATCCCAGCCATACGGGAAAATCCCAAAACGGTCGCAAAAAGTCGAGTTTTGGGTAATCGGGACAGGGGTTTTCTTCATTTTGGGCTCTGAAACGGGTTAATGCCGGTCATTTCAGCTCTTTACGACCACTTTTTCACTATCAATTTACCCAAAACTCGACTTTTTGCGACCGTTTTGAAAAATCCCCGAAGTATAAGAGACTTTCGAGCTGAGATGGGAGCTAAGGGTGGTTGCGCGACCCCTCTTGTCCAGCCTCGTCAAAACTTCACGATGTTGCAGATGACGATGCCTGCCAGTAAAAGAGCAACGATGATGCAAGCAAGGGCATCGCGGCGATGGAAGACGGGCCGCACAAGACGCGTGCGCCCTGGTCCGCCGTGATAGCAGCGCGCGTCCATA
Organism: uncultured Eggerthellaceae bacterium; assembly: GCA_964346845.1. Lineage (GTDB taxonomy): Bacteria > Actinomycetota > Coriobacteriia > Coriobacteriales > Eggerthellaceae > CAKUOV01. Next base: position 6,302 of record CAYFWL010000018.1, read on the forward strand.
CCTGCGGCTAGGGTGTCTGCGTGGCGAAAGACGCTGGCGAAGAGGGGCACAAAAAGAGCGCTGAAAGCACGGGCTCGCTCACGGAGGGACCCCTTGGTGAAAGAGGCGCCGCGACTGATTTGCGCATTGCGGATACTGAGGAACTCGGTAGCAAACTGGGGCAAAAAGCGTAGAGCGATACCGGCAATCATGGCCAGCTCGTGGGCGGGCAGACCGAAGCGGGCAAAGGGCAGAAGCATATTCTCAAAGGCATCGGTAATATCAAGAGCAGTAGTGGTCAGGGTGACCAAGCAGGCCCCAAAGAGTAGAACTGTCAGGCGAATTGACATGAAAAGCGCCTGGTAAAGGCCATTCTCTGTGATGGCGACAGGACCGGCGTGCCATAGGATATCCCCTCCTTGCACGAAAAAGAGGTTGGCGAGAGCGGTGAACAGCACCATGATGAGCAGTGGCCCTACACAGGTAAGTGCTGTGCGCAGGGGGATGCGCGCGGCGCAATAAAAGCCCAGGGTAAACAAGGCGCACAGAGCCAAGCCTCCTGGTGTTGTGGCACAGATGCTGGCTAGAATATACACCAGCAACAAGGAGAGCTTGCAGCGTGCATCAAGAGCGTGCACCACGCTATCGATGGCGGCATAACGGCCGAATATCAGGGCAGTGGGAGAGCTCATCGCGCTTTTCCCTTTTGCTCGTGGTAAAGGGAGGCGCATTCTTTCGCTAAGTCCTCGGCGCTTGTGTAGAGCTTTTCAGGAAGAGGGATGCCCCGTGTGCGTAAACGATGTGCCATGCGATGCGCTGCAGGCACATCCAGTCCTATGGAATGAAGCTGTTCGCCTTGGGAGAAGACCTGTTCAGGGGTACCTTCCAGAACAATGGAGCCCTGGTTGAGCACGAGTACGCGCGTGCAGAGCGCTGCAAGGTCCTCCATGTGGTGAGATACCATAACGATGGTGAGACCTTTTGTATGCAGGTGGGTGATGAGCTTCAGAATAGTGCTTTTTGCTTCAGGGTCAAGACCTGCCGTAGGTTCATCAAGCACCAAAATCTGCGGGCTCATGGCGAGCACGCCGGCGAAAGCTACACGCCGCTGCTGACCACCAGAAAGCTCGAAGGGGCTCAAAGCGCCCACCTCATCGTAGACGAGCCCGATGGCCTCCAACGCACGATGCACGCGCCGATCGACCTCGTGTGCATCCAGGTTGAGGTTGCGGGGACCAAAGGCCACATCGTCAAATACCGTGGGGGCGAAAAGCTGGCGTTCAGGGTACTGGAACACCACGCCGACAGCGCTACGGCAGGCGTTTCGCACGGCTTTGGAGCTCATATCCTGCCCATCGAAACTTATATGACCCCGCGTTGGTGTCAAAAGACCGTTCATATGCTGCACAAGGGTCGATTTGCCGCTTCCCGTATGCCCTGCAATGCCGAGAAAATCTCCCTGATTCACTGAAAAGGAGACATTTTGCAACGCCCAGAGGCTGTCGGGGCTCGTGCCCCAGTCGGCAGTGGCGGACCTGCTGCTCTTTCCGCGCTTTATTGCCTGCGCATCGTAGGTAAAGCTTACCTGGTCAAAAGCAAGTTGCATAGCGCCTCCTCAAGGGCCTGATCGTCCAGCGCAAGAGGAAGAGGAAGCCCCGCTTCTTGACAGGCGCACGAAAGTTTTACCGCGAAAGGGGTGTCCAGGTGAAGATCGCGTAGTTCGGCGGCGCGCGTGAGCACCTCGTTGGGGGTGCCCTCGAGGACGATGCGACCTGCATTCATCACGAGAACACGGTCGGCCAAGGCGGCTTCATCCATAAAGTGGGTGATCATGACAACGGTAAGGCCCTGCTGGTTCAGCTGGCGAACGACGCGCAGGAGGCCCGTGCGGCCACGTGGGTCAATCATGGCTGATGCCTCATCGAGGATCAGGATATGCGGCTTCATGGCCAAGACGCCCGCGATGGCGACACGCTGCTTTTGGCCACCTGAAAGGGTGGCGGTCTCGTTGCGCTCGAAGCCAGAAAGCCCTACCGTGCGGAGGGCCTCTTCCACCCGTTGGCGTATTTCGTCGCTCGGAACACCGAGGTTTTCGGGGCCAAAAGCAACATCGTTTTCTACCAATGTTGCGACAATCTGATCATCGGGATTTTGGAAAACCATGCCCGCCGTGCTCCGGATAAGATAACGCACGCCTTCATCGGCGGTATCCCATCCGTGTACGTGCACCGACCCTTCATCAGGAATGAGAAGCGCATTGATGTGTTTAGCGAACGTGGATTTTCCGCTGCCGTTGCCACCGAGTATGCATACGAATTCGCCAGGACGAATGCTCGTCTGCACGCCGTTGAGGGCATAGCGCTGTCCATCGTAGGTGAAGGATACGTTCTGAAACTCGATCATCGCTGCTCCGGAATCAATTTACTTGCCTTTAACCTGGTCTTTTTTAGGTGTGATCAGGTTTGAGATAGCTTTGTAGATGACGAGAGTGATAACGCTGTTCAAGGCTGCCTTCATCATATTGAAGGGCAGGAGGATGGGAACGATCATCGTGATAACAGCCTCAACGGGCATGCCTGTGTAGAGGGGGGTGATTACCAGATTGCCTCCGATGGCAAGGGCGATTGCGCACACAAAGCTGAGAATGAGGCCCAAAAGAGCGCCCTTCCAGGTGCGCATACGCCGATAGACCAGGGCTGCGGGAATAACATAGCCGCAGATCACGATGGCATTCATGACCGCTCCCCAGAAGTTGCCTGACATGAGGCCATGGAGCACCACGGAGATCAAGCCTACCGCCAAACCCGGGCCGGGGCCGTAGGCGAAACCGCAGATCATAGCGGGGATGAAGGAGGCATCGTATTTGAGCCAGGCAGCAGCAGGAAAAAGAGCGAACTCGACAAATGACAGCAATACGCTGATAGCGCACATGAGTGCCATGACGACGAGCTGGCGGGTATTCCAACGATTGGTGTTGGTAAGATGGGCAGCAGTCGGTGTGCCTGATGAAGCGGTTTTCATGAGACCTTCTTTCTTTTCAGCGCTTGTGTTGTTTGCCAGGATGTTTTTCCGCTGAAAAGAAAAACAGACCTGCATGAATTCTTCATTACAGGCCGTCAAGCAACGACAAGGAGAGACTCCTTCTCGCTGTTGAATTTCCGCCTCTTTCATCCGGACTATACCGTTGGCTTCCGATTTTCACGGAATCGGCCTCAACGTATTGAGGTTCGCGGGCTCTTGGGGATGCCAATTACCGCCAGTGAGGACTTTCACCTCGCCCCGAAACAGAACTCATTGGCGCCATTATAGGTTTGCGAGGGGCAAAGGGCAAGAAAGAAGAATGAAAGAATTGTTCCGGCCTTTGCATTGCCGGTGAAATCGTACTCGTTCCGTTAGCGTCCACGTCCGGCTTTATCTAGAGCATCATAGGCGTAATCGCAGATTCTCTGAGCTGTCTCAAGCGATACTTTATGGGTGTTTCCCGCAAGGTAGGCATAGACATTTCCGGGGTTGAGCTTCAAGTCGGCGCAGAGGCGATAACGGGTGATGGAGCTTGCCTCTAAGGCGCGCAGGGTGCGCTCACGCAATCGCTCGATGGCCTTATCGGTGGCTTTTTGCTGGGCGGCTTCTTTGGTGGGAGCGCGCAGAAAGTCAGTGTAGATACGTCGATAGGCAAGGGGGGTGCGTTGGGATTGCAGGAAAGCCTCTAATGACCCCAGCTCCCCTAACACGTGGAGCGCAGCACGGTACTCCGGCTCAAGGGAGGTGTTCCAGACCAGGCTCATGAGATGGTATTTCTTATTGCGCAGCAAGGCAAAAATGAACACGAGCTCGACGAGGTCGGGGTTGGAAAGGGCATGAGGAACTAAGCGCCGAAGACTGACGGTATCCATGCCCGTTTTTTGCTTCAGGATCGATCTAATATATCCCTCGAAGGTGGATTCCATGATTTCCCGCTTCCTTTTTTCCCAAGATACAGTATATGAGAAATTCCTGGTAGATTATTATTAATTATATAAAATAATAATAAATATGACAAAAGGATAATGCGCTTCGATAGAGAAGTCTGGGCTAGTGAGTCTCGGTTGGAGGTCTAGGTTAAGGAACCCAGGCTGAAGGCCCTCTAAGGGTAGGAACTGCGGGGGCGCGGGACACCAGTTTTATCGGGGATAGAGGGGAAGGGGTTTTATAGGGGTGCGTAGGGGGCTGGTAAGGGACGGGCCGGTAAGGGGCGGAGGCGAGAGTTTTACAGGGGTGCGTAGGGAAGGGCTGGTGAAAAGCGGAGGGGAGAAGTTTGCAGGTGGCGGAGAGGAAGGGTCGTAGACGAAGGGCGGGCTGGTAAGGGGCGGTAGGCGAAGTGCGAGGTCCGTGAGGGACGAAAGGCGAAAGACCGGCTGGTAAGGGACGGTAGGCGAAGGGCGGCGAAAGACGAAAGGCAGGGGCGGAGCCTGTGGGGGGCAGAGGAGAAGGACGTGTAAAGAAGGACGTGCGAAGAGGCAGGCGGGGGTCTGTCGGTAAGGGGTCTATCGGTAAGGAGGCGTGGCGAGAGGGGGCCATCCAAGGTCCCCTCAGCCCAAAACGGCACCCACTTTGGCGGCGATGCAGAGGTCCGCTTGGGTGTCGGCGGGCGTGGGGGAAAGGTTTACGATGACCAAGTGGTCGCCGTTGAAATAGTTGATGAGACCCGCTGCGGGATAGACTGCAAGAGAGGTTCCTGCCACCACCATCAAATCAGCGTGTTGGATGGCGTTTACTGCGGCGGTGAGCACCTCGGTATCGAGCGATTCGTCGTAGAGCACCACATCGGGCTTAATGAGTGCGCCGCAGCTGCAGCGTGGGATGCCGTCCTTGTCGCGTGCTGCCAGCATCTCGTGCACATCGTAAAACGCAGAGCACTTCATGCAGAAATTGCGATGAACGCTGCCATGAAGCTCCAAAACGTTTTTGCTGCCGGCCGCTTGATGAAGGCCATCGATGTTTTGCGTCACCACGGCAGAGAGCGTGCCTTGAGCTTCCAGTTCAGCCAGACGAATGTGCGCGCGATTGGGTTTGGCGTCGAGTGAGATCATCTTCTTGCAGTAATACTCGTAGAAGGTTTTTGGATCACGGTGGAAGAAGCCGCCTGAAATGATTTCCTCAGGTGGCAGCCGGTATGTTTCGGCGTAGAGCCCATCGGGGCTGCGAAAATCGGGGATACCGCTCTCGGTGGATACGCCGGCACCTCCAAAAAACACCATGCCGTGCCGCTTGCATGAGGAAATCAAGCGATGCAATGCGCGGATTTTTTCAGCGGTCTCTCCTTTGGTGCTCATGACGTTTCCCCTCCCCGTGTGTACGGTTTTCTTTTCGGCGCTGGCGGCTGTTTTGCTGCGCACCGTCTATTATGCGCCTCAAAACGCGCCGCCGCACGGCTTCTTCGTGTCAATAGGGTTAATTCCACCTGAGCGCAGCTCAAAAAAGCGGATAATGCCACCATCTCAAAATGTTACCTATCAAGGAGATGGAATTCATGGAGAAGAAAGACCTGGACTGGGGTAATCTGCCGTTTGGCTACCTGCCCACCGACTACAGCTATGTGTGCAATTTCAAAAACGGGGCATGGGAAGAAGGCGGCTTGACCGCCGACCACTCTATCGCGCTTTCTGAATGTGCGGGAATTTTCCATTACTGCCAGGAGGTTTTCGAAGGTCTGAAGGCATACAGCACCAAAGACGGCCGTATCGTTTGCTTCCGTCCCGATATGAACGCGAAGCGCATGGCCGACTCTGCGCGTCGCTTGTGCATGCCCGCCTTCCCCGAGGATACGTTCGTTGAAGCCGTGAAGCAGGTGGTGAGCGCCAATGCCGCTTGGGTTCCGCCTTATGGATCGGGGGCAACGCTGTACATTCGTCCTTTCATGATCGCGACGGGCGAGGTCATTGGCGTCAAACCTGCCGATGAGTACCAGTTCCGTATTCTGGTTACTCCCGTGGGTCCCTATTTCAAGGGCGGCGACAGCTCCATCGAGCTTACTGTCCCCGATTTCGACCGTGCGGCTCCTCACGGGACGGGCAATATCAAGGCCGGTCTGAATTACGCCATGAGCCTGTACCCTTACGAGCAGGCGCATGCAGCGGGTTTTTCCGAGAACATGTACCTCGATTCCGCGACGCGCACCTATGTGGAAGAGACGGGTGGCGCGAACGTTATCCTGGTGGACAAAAAAGGCGGTCTGGTTGTTCCCGCTTCTGCGACCGACTCTATTCTTCCCTCCATCACCCGTCGTTCTTTGGTGACCTTGGCTCAAGACGTGCTGGGTTTGAACGTAGTCGAGCGTCCGGTGAAATTCGAAGAGATTATCGAGGGAAATTTCGCTGAGTGCGGTCTGTGCGGTACGGCTGCCGTCATCAGTCCTGTGGCTCGCGTAGCCAAGGAAGGGCTGTGTGACGTGACCTTCCCCGAAAGCACCGAGGGCTGTGGTCCGGTGTTGAAGAGGCTGCGTGCGACGCTTGCCGGTATCCAATCGTGCGATGTGGAAGGCCCTGAAGGCTGGGTTGTGGAGATTATGGCAGCCGAATAGGCGTTGTTCAAAAAGGAAGCAGGTGGAAAAGCGCTGGGAACGTCGATCCCGGCGCTTTTTCGTGCACCAACAAGGGGCCTTCGGCGTTTCTTGTCAAAAGGCCAAGGAACCGCGATCCGCGCTGTTTTTGCGCCAACGAAAGCTTGCCCGGGAGCGCGGCTTAAAGTGGCTCAAGGGGGCGAGCTCTTTGGAGGTGGCGTTGATCGGACGAAAGCGGGCGAGGGCGGACAAAAGCGGACGAAGGCGGGCGAAAGCGGGCAAAAGCTTTGCCGGTCGTTTTTCCGGGATAGCGGCTTGGACGTGTCTCATCGCGTACTCGCTGCTCTTGCCTTCTGTGCCCTCGGTTTCTCGCGCCGCGTTTCCCTCATACGGCGCTTTTTACCCAAGCACTGCAATTCCCCGTAGCCTCGCTTTTCCTGTGTTCAGCGTCTCGTGTTGTGCCGAGCAAGAAGGACTCGTGCGCCTCTTTTTATTTCTTTGCAACCGTTTGCCCCTTTCATGGAAGATTGATGGTCCAAGAGAAAGTGAAATCCCTATACAATCAGACTGCTAACCAGGCCACTTTGCTTCGGCAAAGATACGAGAGCGACCTCTGTTTGAAGCAGAGAGGCTTCTCTTCGTGGGCTCCTGTTAACTGAGAAAAAGGGGAAGAGGCATGGAAGATTTTCTCTACGAGTTTTTCGTCAACCCGTTTGTAAGTTTGGGCGCAGGCCTTGCTTCCGCTGGTTCAGCGGGAGGCCCCCTCGACTGCATCTATGCGATTATCAGCGCTGTTGATGGTTTCGTTTGGGGACCCATCATGATTCTGCTGCTGCTTTTCACGCATGTCTTCATGACCATTCGTACGGGTTTTATCCAGCGTAAGGTTGGTACGGCTATCAAGATGTCGGTTACCGCCGATGACCCGTCAAGCGCTGAGGGCGATATCTCACAGTTTGGCGCTTTGACCACTGCACTTGCGGCGACGATTGGCACAGGCAATATCGTCGGCGTGGGCACGGGGCTCTTGTTCGGCGGTCCTGGCGCTATTTTCTGGATGTGGATTACCGGTGTTTTCGGCATGGCGACCAAGTACGCCGAAGTCTACATCGGCGTGAAGTACCGCGTTAAGGATCATGCGGGCAAGATGCTCGGCGGCGCTATGTACGCCCTTGAGCGCGGTTTCAAGAACCGAGCTCTCGGCAAGGTTCTGGCGGTGCTGTTTGCCCTCTTCGCGTCTTGTGCGGCATTTGGCATCGGTGCTTCCACCCAGTCCAACTCTTTGTCTGATGCCCTCTACAACACGAAACTCTTCGATGGTGCGGCAATTCCTTCGTGGCTTGTTGGTATTGTCGTGGTGATTCTGGTAGGCATCGTCATTTTGGGTGGCATTCGCTCTATCAGCCGGGTGTGCGAACGGCTGGTTCCCCTCATGGCGGTCTTTTACACCGTGTGCTGCATCATCATTATTGGCATGAATGCCAGTTTTTTGGGCGAGGCATTTCGCCAGATTTTAACGGGCGCTTTTACACCGCAGGGTGCCGCCGGTGGCGCTATCGGCTCCACGATCACTATGGCGCTGCAGTTCGGTTTCAAACGAGGCATCTTCTCCAATGAGTCGGGTATGGGTTCCGCTCCCTTGGTTGCCGCCTCGGCTACGACTCGTAATCCGGCGCGTCAGGCGTTGGTTTCCATGACGGGCACCTTCTGGGATACTGTGGTGATCTGCCTGCTCACGGGTCTTATGCTGATGACGACCATTCTGGCACACCCCGATATCGCCCGTGCTGTTTCTGCGGGTACGATTTCTTCGGGCGCTGCTCTGGCTACGGCCGCTTTCGAGAGCATTCCCGTTTTTGGCCCGCTGGTCTTGCTGGTCGGCCTGATCTGCTTTACCTATTCCACCATGCTGGGCTGGAACCAGTACGGCAATCGCGCTATCAGCTACCTTTTTGGCAAGAAGGCTGTCATTCCGTACTGCATCGTCTTTTTGCTCTTCGTGTTCTGGGGCTGTGTCATGGTGGGCGATGGCATCGATAAGAGCCTCTCTAATGTGGTGTGGGATTTTGCCGATGTTATGAATGCTCTGATGGCAATACCCAACTGCATTGCGGTTCTGGGTCTTTCGGCGCTGATTGCGCGTGAGACCAGGCATTATGTCTACGATGACAATCTGGAAGAGATCGACTCCACGGAGATTCCGCAGTTCGACGAGAAATAGCACTGCTGCGCTCCTTGCGTTGCTGCTGAGGCAAGATGGT
>CAYFWL010000018.1:15179-21747 GCA_964346845.1 uncultured Eggerthellaceae bacterium
CTGCGCTCCATGCGTGCCGTGTTTCGGTCTGCTGCGCCCGGAGCCGCTGCATCCCGCGCGCTGTCATGTTTTGCGTTGCCGTGTTTTCGTTCCTGCGCTCTGGACAGCCGGGTTGCATGCGACGCTGCTGAGCAGGATAGCAGGATCGGCGCAAGTTATGCGTTGCTGCCGAAAGAGCCAGTAGGGTCGCCCTGTGAGTAGCCCTACTGTTGTGATCGTCAATCGGGTTTTCTTTGCCGCCGATTGGTTTTTTCTGGACTCATCCTCGTGGGGGAGGTACGTAAGACAGCGGTCCATCGGTATCCAGTCCTACCGATCGGCATTCAGCTTGGTAGTAGATTGCAATGCGTTGCAAATTCCCTTTTCGCGTCGTCCATAGACATTTCGGTCTTTTTGTTCCAGCAAATCCCGAATATATCCAAATTGGCGTTTCTTATTGAAGTTTTTCACCCTGCTGTGAGGTGTGGGTGGGCATATTCCCAGGTCGCTCATTGAGTGGCTTGTTCAAAATGTCTATTATCGGCTTCAATGTGGAAATAAAGCGAGTGATTGCTTCTTTCTCTGGGCGAGCTCGCTTGAAGGTGGGGGATTGGATCGTCGTGAGGCACGGGGGCGGATGGAAGCCGCAGGCCGGGCACTGTAGGATAGGGAAGCAATGAATCCTTGAGACCGGATCGTCTCAAAGTCGTGAAATCGGGTGGCTGAAAAAGCGGGGAGACCGAAAGTTGTGGTTCCAGGGGTCGGGAGACCAGGGCACCGTAAAGCTGCAAAGCTGGGCTGCAGAAGCAAAGATTGCAGAAGCGGGAAGACCGAAAGTTGCGATTCCAGGTGTCGGGAGACCAGACTGCCGGGGATCTGAGTGGGGTTTGGGGCTGGGCTTTGGGTGGGGTTTGGGGCTGGGCTTTGGGAAAGGCGGGACTTCCCTGAATCCGATGCTGCCAGGACCGCTGCACGCTGGGGAATCCCTTAGCACCAAGTCTGTTGCGAACGGGGAAATCCGGTGCTGCCAGGTCTGTTGCGAACGGGGGAATCCGATGCTGCCAGGACCGCTGCAAAACGCGAACCCGGGGATGGGCGCCTCGATGTTCAGGGGTTGGAGCGTCATGAAGACCCAAGAGGCCGGAGCATCATGATCCGTGAGGTTAGAGTTACGTAACTCGTGGGGCCCAAGGGGCAAACGCCCGGTCTACCGCGAAGCTGGAGGCAGGGGTTGCTGAAACCGCGAGATCGGCACTGGCCCTCTTCCGCTGCTTTACTCCTTCCCTGGTGTATCATGATCTAATGAAGCAAAGGGAGACATACAACGTAGTGGTGGTAGGTGGCGGCGCGGCTGGTCTGGCCGCTGCGATTGCTGCGGCAGGAAAAGCGCGTGCAGAAGGGATTTCAGCCTGCGTGCGTATATTCGAGGCCGATGATCGCGTGGGTCGCTCTCTTCTCGCTACGGGAAATGGCCGCTGCAATTTTTCCAACAAGGGGGTAACGGCTGCCGCCTATTACGGCGAATCTTTTGTCTCACGCGTTTTCGAAGCGCTCGAACAGCGGGCCATTTGGCCGGTGCAAGCAGGGGAAAACGCGGTGTTGGCTTTCTTTTCCTCCGCAGGACTGTGGTGGCGTGAAGAAGGGGAAGGGCGCCTGTTTCCGAGAACGGGTAAAGCCTCTACGGTGCTTGACGTGCTGCGCGCCATGGCCTCTGCTCTCGGTGTGTTGGAATGCTGCAATATGCGCGTACGTTCCGTCGAGCCCCCGCGTGAGACGGGAAAACCCTACACGTTGCGCATGGTCGATGGCGCATTCGAGCGTGCCCAGGCGGTGATCTGCGCGGTTGGCGGCGCGGTTTCCCGAGCGCTGCTGCCAGACACCTTGTCCTATACTCCAATACAACCGGTGCTCGGTCCCCTGAAAACCGATGTCCGGGCTATTCGCGCGCTCGACAACATTCGTGTTCGCTGCGCTGTTTCGGTGGAGCGAACGGGGTGCGAACTTTCCCGCGAGAAGGGGGAGGTGCTGTTTCGCAAGTATGGTCTTTCGGGGATTTCCATCTTCAACCTCTCCCGCTTTGCGCAGCCAGGTGATGCGGTGATCCTCGATGTGGTGCCCGAGGTGGCGGAGGAAGAACTTGCCCACCTGCTGGGTGATCGCGTTGCGACTTCTTCTGTTTGGGCTGTTAAACCCACTACCTGCGAAGATGTCTTACGGGGGCTTACGCTTCCCCTTGTTAGCGAGGCGCTTTTAAAAGCAGTCAAGCTGAAGCCCACTGACCCGGCAACATCCGAAAATCTCCAACGTATCGCTCATATTGCCAAGCGTTTTTCACTTGAGGTGGAAGGCGTGGGCGATACGAAGCAGTGCCAGGTGCATCGGGGTGGTTTTTCCTGTGAGGAATTCGACCCTGCTACCATGGAGAGCCGTTTCTATCCGGGGCTTTTTGCTGCGGGAGAAATGCTTGATGTGGATGGTCCCTGCGGTGGCTATAATCTCCATTGGGCCTGGTCAAGCGGTTTACTGGCGGGTCTTTCCGTTTTTTCGCGGGAAGGTGACATCTAAGCCATGACAGCTTTCGATATCACGCTCGATGCCTATCATGACGACGAAGCGGTCTTGGCGATCCCTCCGGGCGTCACCGATATTGCGCCGCGCGTCTTCACCAATAAGTTTTCCCTCACCACGCTCATTTTGCCTGAAGGTTTGCGCCGTATCGGTTCGTTTGCTTTCAATTCCTGCATGCAGCTGAAAGAGGTGCACCTGCCTTCCACCCTGGAGTCCATCGAGGAAGGTGCCTTTTGTGGCTGTACCAGCCTACGCGCGATTGTATTGCCGCCGAGCCTGAAAGAGCTTGGGTCCAAGGCTTTTCAGCGATGCAATGCTTTGCGGAGTGTCGTTTTGCCTGAAGGCATCGAGCGCGTGGCCGACGAGCTATGTAAAAACTGCATGAACTTGGAAACGGTGGTACTGCCTCAAGGTCTGCGCATCATAGGAAATCGCGCTTTCAGCGGTTGTTCTCAGCTGTACGAAATCGTGCTGCCCGAAACGGTTGACACGTTGGAAGATGGGGTGTTTGAGGGCTGCTCGGCGCTTTCTGCCATCAAGCTTCCTGCTTCCGTGGCTTGGATTGGCCGTGCATGTTTTGAAAATTGCTCGTCGCTGGAGTGTATCGATCTACCCGATGCTATCAACTACATCGAAGAGCGCACCTTCGCTGGCTGCACCCGTTTGCCCCGCATAAGCGTACCGGAGATGCTGAAGGGCATGGAAGCTGATGCTTTTATCGGATGTCCTTTGGCGGAAGAAGGGGAAGCCGAGCACGCCGAGGAGCCGAACACGCCGAGGGGCGCGCGTTGAATCCAGCCTGATTGATGGCAGTCTGCTTGGGCGCACTGCGAACCGGTCGTATCGAGTACGGTGGATCGATCGCATCGAGCAGGGCGGAATCGATCGCGTCGATCAGAGTGTGTCGGTATCCAACCAGATGGTGAAGGGTCCCTGGTTTACTAACGATACCTGCATGTCGGCGCCGAACTCCCCGGTGCCCACCGTTGCCACGTCCTCGCTGGCGCGTACTTGGTCAACAAAATACTCGTACAGGCGCTGCGCCTCGTATGCCATGCCTGCATCGGTGAAGCTGGGGCGGTTTCCCTTTTTGCAGTTGGCGTATAAGGTGAATTGGGAAACGACCAACACATCGCCCTTGACATCGGCTAGGCTCAGATTTGTTTTCCCCGCCGCATCATCAAAGATACGCAACCGCGAGATTTTACTCCAGAGCTTGTCTGCTTGGGATTCGGTATCATCTTGGCCCACGCCCAGAAGAATCAGGAAACCGCAGCCGATTGCGCTTGTTTTCGTACCGTCGATGGTGACGCTCGCCTCAGAAACACGTTGGATAAGTGCGCGCATAGTTCCTCCTTGCTGTGATGAAACGGCGGGGCGCTCCGCTGCGCGCCAGGGTCCACGATGTCCCGACCTCCTGCCAGGCGTCCCGATGCCCCGGCCCTCGACGCCCCGGCTCCCTGCGGGCGCTTCGATGCCCCGGCCCTCGACATCCCGACGTCCCGACGCCACGCCACCCTACCAGGGCGCTTCGCTGTGCGATGTCCCTTTGCCGTGCGCCCGGGCTCCGGACAATGCGTCAAAGCCCGATGCCTGCTTATTCGTCGCGACTCATCGTATCACGACTGATATACTAAACGGGTAAAACACCGATGGGAGGAAGGCTTCGTCCGTATCCATGATTGACGAAATCCATGTTGAGAATTTGGCGCTTATTCGCTCGGTTACGCTCACGCCATGTGCGGGTCTTACCGTGCTTACGGGTGAGACCGGCGCGGGTAAAACGGCGCTGCTTTCTGCTTGCAAGCTGCTTATGGGCGAACGTGCCCGTGCGCAGATGGTGCGTGATGGTGAGGAATCCCTGAGCGTTTCGGGGCGCTTTTTCGTGCAAAGCGATGAAGGGGAACGTGATATGGTGGTTACCCGCCGCGTGGGGGTTGATGGACGATCGCGAGTGACCCTGGACGGCCGTATGGCAAGCGCAAGTGAGCTGGCCTCCCAGGTGGGCCCGGTGGTCGATCTGTGCGGTCAGCATGATCATCAGCGTCTCCTTAAACCTGCAACACATGTGGGGTTTTTGGATGCATGGGCAAAAGACCCGATAGGCGGCGGCTTTCGAGGCTGCTCGTGCCGCTGCTGCTGCTTTGGAACAGGTGCATCAGGCATCAGCTTCCTCTTCCGCCCAGCTCGATGAGGCGCGCTTCGTGCTGCGCCGCATTAACGAAGTGGATCCGCGACCGGGGGAATACGAAGAGCTGGTCGATGCCTTGGCGAAAGCTGAAAATGCCGAGTCGCTCATGAATGCAACAGGCGATGCCCATCAGGCGCTTTCAGGGGAAGAGGGAAGCGCTTTGAATGCGCTGAACAGCGCCATCTATGCCCTTGACCAGGCGGCGCGCTTCGATGAGTCGCTGGCCGCTCATTCCCGTTCATTGCGGGATGCTGCCTATATCGTGGAGGATGTGGCAGCCGATGTGCGTGCGTATCGCGACTCCATTGAGCTCGATGAGCAGGAGCTTTCCCGCATGCAGGAACGCGTGGCTGCCCTACAGGGCCTGCTGCGTGCCTATGGTCCCCGCATGGAGGACGTGTTGGCTGCTCGCGATGAAGCTGCGGATTTGGTGTCGGCTGTGGACGATTCCGGCGAGCGTTTGAAGAAGGCCGAAGCGGCGCTTGCTCAGGCGGAAGCCGCTCTCTCAACAGCGGCCGATGGCTTGGATAAGGTCCGCAAGGCCGTAGCCCCCCGCTTTGCAAAAGAGGTAACGGCCCAGATGAAGCGCTTGTGTATGGGCGACGCACAGCTTTTGTGCCCTATCGAGCGCCAGCCTCGGAGCGCTTGGACAAAAGCTGGTCCCTCTACGGTTGAGTTCCTGTTTCGTCCTGGATCCGACATGGCAGCGCGCCCCTTGGCCCGCATTGCTTCCGGTGGTGAAGTAAGCCGTGTCATGCTCGCGCTGCGCGTGGTTTTAGGGCAGGTTGATACCGCCGAGACCCTGATTTTTGACGAAGTGGATGCCGGTGTCGGTGGCGCCACGGCGCTTGCTTTAGCCGAGGTGCTCGCCGAGCTTGCACAGACACGCCAGCTTATAGAGGTTACCCATCTTCCCCAGGTGGCGGTGCGCGCGCAGATGCACTACGTTGTGGCAAAGAGCACGGGGTCTCTTCCCGAGACTACCATAACGCCGGTTGAAGGTGCAGCACGCGTGGACGAAATCGCTCGCATGCTTTCTGGCAGCTCCACTGAAGCAGCACGCATACATGCCGCCGAAATGCTCGCCGAAGCCTAATGTTTGTGACAAATCACCTGTCCCCTTGTCACAAACCACCGGTCCCCCTGCCCGCCCCCTGTCACAAACAGTTATCCGAAGTGGCGATGGATGGGTTCGTAGAGATTGATGAGCAATCCCGTGTAGTCGGGGCAGGCGCGTTTGAGGATTTTGATGCATTCTTTGGTGTCGAATTGGGCGAGATAGCGGGCTTCTTCGAGGCAACGCGTTAACCATTCGTGCACGTAGTCTACTCCCTGAAGCGTTTCGGGGACGGGCTCGTGCAGAGGATAATCGATGCTCACCGGGACGGCAAAAGCAGCAAAATAGGTGTCGTAAACCTTGCGAAACTGTCCGATGCTGGTCAAACTGTCGCGTAGAGCGATGTTCTTGATGGGCGGCATGGTGATGCACAGCTGCTGCCAGAGCTCCATGGTGTCGTCCACTTTGCGGTTGATATCCTCCAAACCTTGACGGAAAAGCGTTTCCATATCATCGTTGGCAAGACGGGCCAAGGTGGCAGGGTCATCCAGATCGTTGGCGTGCAGGACAAAACGGATGGATTCCAGCAGATCATGGGCTTCGAGGGTCGTGATAGAAGAGCTGCCGCCGCAGGTATATAGGCGGCACTGCTTCACGAATAGGCGCATCAGTCCATCCTGCACCTTTTGGAAAAGGGCTTCCTTTTCTTCGGGGGTTTCAGGCAGCGTCAAAGGTGCGCTTTCGACGCACGGGGTCTTATTCATGGTCATCCC
>CAYFWL010000019.1:0-241 GCA_964346845.1 uncultured Eggerthellaceae bacterium
GAAGCTCACCAAGGGTATGCGCCTGCACGGCACCGTTTCCTCCATTGTTGACTTCGGTGCATTTGTTGACCTGGGCGGTATTGACGGCTTGGTCCACATCTCCGAGCTGTCCTGGAACCATGTCAACCATCCTTCTGAGGTCGTTAAGGTTGGCCAGGAAGTCGAAGTTGAGGTTCTGGATGTCGACTTGTCCCGTGAGCGCATCTCTTTGGGTCTGAAGCGGACCACCGAGGATCCTCGG
>CAYFWL010000019.1:251-21326 GCA_964346845.1 uncultured Eggerthellaceae bacterium
CCTTGGGTCAAGCTGGTGGAGCAGTTCCCCGTTGGCTCCATTGCCGACGGCACGGTTACCAAGATCGTTCCCTTTGGTGCCTTTATTGCGATGAGCGCGGGCATCGAGGGCCTGCTTCACATCTCTGAGATGGCGGGGCGCCATATCGACACCCCTGCCCAGGTTTGCAAAGTGGGCGAAACCGTTAAGGTGAAGGTCATGGAAGTGAATCCCGAGCGCCGTCGCATTTCCCTGTCCATGAAGGCCGCTGCCGAGGAACTGGGTATCGAGATCGCTATTGACGAGAGCGTCCAGGTTGAAGAGCGCCCTGCCCGCAAGCCTAAGCGCGACAAGAAGGAAGAGGCTGAGGAAAGCGTGGCTGAAGAGGGTGCGGTCGAGGAAAGCGTGGCCGAAGAAGTTGTCGCTGAAGAGCCCGTTGCCGAAGAAGCTGTCGCAGAGGAAGCCGCAGCTGAAGAATAGGCGCGTTTTTTGCACGAAAGGGATTTTCCACAAGATTTTCCACAAGAGGTCGCGAAAGCGGCCTCTTGCTTTTCTTATGCAATCTCTGCTGTCAGATGAAGGAGCTTGAAAGGGGAGTGCCTCGGCATGCTTCTCCTTGGAGTACAATGAAACGATATGGGTAAGCAAAAAGAGGTAAGTAAAAGGATTTTCGGAACTGCGGATAAACATGCGGGCGCTGGGGGAACGATGAAAAAGATCTTTGTGGTTGGCGGCATGGGCGCTGGTAAATCGACGGTGACTCATGCGCTCTCTTGTCAGGGAATTCCTGTAATCGACTTAGATAAAGTGGGTCACCTCATACTCGCCTGGCCCGTGGTGAAAGAGGATTTGAAGGAAGCGTTTGGCGCTCATATCTTCACCCCTGAAGGCGAGGTTGACCGAGCTGCCCTTGCAACAGCTGCTTTTGCCTCCGAGCAGACGACGCACCTTTTAGATAACATCACGTTGCCCCGTATTGAGGAGGCGCTGGCAGACTGCGTGGAAAGCCTTTCTTCTGAGAATCACCGCTTCGTGGTGATCGAGTCTTCCACGTATAAGGGTAAGGAGTCCTCGTTTGTCTCTGAAGACGATTGCCTCGTTGCCGTCGTTGCACCAGAAGAGCTGCGTGTATCCCGTGCGGTGGCGGCTGGTTGGCAAGAAGACGATGTCCGTTCTCGCATTGCTCGCCAAATTGACGACGCGGTACGCACTGCGGCGGCAGAGGTCGTCTTCGTGAACGATGGTACGCCCGAAGAACTGTATGACCAGGTCGTATCTTGGTGGAATGAATATCAGAATCAGGGGGAAAGGTAAAGCGATGAGCTATCGTGAAGAGATGGAAGGCAAACTGCCTTTGGCACGCCTGGCGAGTTCTCCCTTTCAGGTGGTTGCTCCCTATGAACCCTCGGGAGATCAGCCTCAAGCTATCAATCAGCTGGCTGAAAACGTGAAAAAGAATCTACGCTACCAGACGCTTCTGGGTGTGACGGGTTCCGGTAAAACCTTTACTATGGCCAAAACCATCGAGGCAGTGCAAAAGCCCACGCTGATCTTGGCCCCCAACAAAACCTTGGCGGCCCAGTTGGCGGCAGAGCTGAAAGAGTTTTTCCCCCACAATGCCGTGGTGTACTTCGTCAGCTACTACGACTACTACCAGCCCGAAGCCTATGTGCCTTCATCTGACACCTTCATTGAGAAAGATGCGTCGATCAACGAAGAGGTGGAAAAGCTGCGTCACGCGGCCACCAGCGCCCTTCTCTCTCGGCGCGACATTATCGTGGTTGCCAGTGTTTCGTGTATCTACGGCATTGGCAGTCCGGCCGACTATGCAGGTATGGCGGTCTTTCTTGATAAGCAGAAGGAGATGGATCGCGATGAGGTTATCTATGGTCTGATCGACATGCAGTACGACCGCAATGATTATGAGCTAAAGCGGGGCACCTTCCGGGTGCGGGGCGATGCGCTGGATATTTTTCCACCCTATGCAGATAATCCCGTCCGCTTGGAGTTTTGGGGAGACGAAATCGAATCTATTGCCGAAATCGATAACGTAACGGGTGAAGAGCTGAATCAGTACGAGGCTTTGCCTATCTGGCCGGCTTCCCATTACGTAACCGCACGTCCTAAACTCGATCGGGCTCTGGTGACCATCCGCGATGAACTGCGCGATCGTTTGCAGCAGTTCAATGAGGAAGGCAAGCTGCTGGAGGCCCAACGCTTGGAGATGCGTGTCAGCTACGATCTGGAAATGCTTGAAACCTTGGGCTTTTGCTCGGGTATCGAAAACTACTCTCGCCACCTGGACGGGCGTGAGCCGGGCGAGCCTCCCTACACCTTGATCGACTACTTCCCCCAAGATTTTTTGTGCATCATCGATGAGAGCCATGTGACCGTGCCCCAGGTACGCGGCATGCACGAAGGCGATCGTTCCCGCAAGGTCACCTTGGCGGAGCACGGCTTTCGCCTGCCGAGCTGTTTAGATAATCGTCCGCTGCGCTTTGATGAATTCGAGCAGCGCGTGCCTCAATTCATCTACGTTTCCGCTACGCCTGGCGACTATGAACTACGTGTGAGTCAGGCGCGCGTTGAGCAGATTATTCGCCCCACGGGCTTACTGGACCCTGAGATTGTGGTGCGACCCACGCGCTCCCAAATCGATGACATCATCGATGAATCCAAGCGATGTGCGGATGACAACGAGCGCGTGCTTATCACCACACTTACCAAGAAGATGGCGGAAGATTTAACCGATCACCTGCTTGATCAGGGCGTGCGTGCCCGCTATATGCACTCGGACATCGCCACCTTAGAACGGGTGGAAATCCTGCGCGACCTGCGCAAGGGCGCATTTGATGTGTTGGTGGGTATCAATTTGCTCCGTGAGGGTTTGGACTTGCCGGAGGTTTCGCTGGTCGCGATTCTGGATGCCGACAAGGAAGGCTTCCTGCGTAACCATCGCTCTTTGATTCAGACAATCGGGCGTGCTGCCCGCAATGTCTCAGGGCGCGTCATCATGTACGCTGATAGGCGCACCGACTCAATGACCTTGGCGATCGACGAGACGAGGCGCCGTCGTGCCCTTCAGATGGCCTATAACCAAGAGCATGGCATTGAACCCCAGACCATCCGCAAAGCTATCAACGACATCATGTCCTATGTTACCGATGAAGTGGGTGGACGCTCTGCGGATGAAGTCAATGCTGAGCTGGCAGAATTTTCTCGTGACCAGATCATGCGTATGATTTCGTCCCTCGAAGAGGAGATGGGCGCCGCATCCGCCAGCATGGACTTCGAGGAAGCAGCCCATCTACGCGATCAGGTGGTACGCCTGCGCGCTCAGGTGGAGGGTGAAAGTGAAGCGGATGTGCTGATGAAGCTGAAGAAGAACGCACGCAAAGGCAGCGCTTTTGGCAACCGCAAAAACGCGGGGTATGGGGGCGCGCGAAGGTCGTAAGGCACGAAGGTGCGCAAGGTAAGATTAAAAGGTGTAAACGAATGCTTGAGCTGAGTAATATTTCCGTTCCCTTGGATGCTGCTCTTCCTGAAGGAGAGCACCTGCTCTATCGTGCTGCCGCACAGAAGTTGGGTGTGCCTGTAAGCAGCATCGACACGGTGCGCATCCTGAAGAAAAGCGTGGATGCGCGCAAAAAAAGCGACGTCCACTTTGTTATGAGCTTAGGCGTTTCACTCTGCGTCGAAAGCGATGAGATGTCGCTGCTCTATGCTCTCAATATGGGCGAGCGCATGAAGCTCAAGATTCACGATTACCGTGTACCTTCGGTCGTGCTCGCCTCTCAGCCAAACCAGGAGGTAAAAGCAGCGCTTCCTGCGGGGCATACGGTGATTCCCGCTCTTCCCGATTCTCTTTTCCCGGAACAGTATCGTCGTCCGATTGTGGTGGGCACGGGTCCCGCCGGTTTGTTCGCAGGTCTGTACCTCGCGCGGGCGGGCTTGCGACCCTTAGTGCTGGAGCGGGGGGCCTGCGTGGAAGAGCGTGTGGCTGCTGTGGAGCGTTTTGAACAGACGGGTGCGTTTAATCCGGTGACCAATATCCAGTTTGGTGAGGGGGGCGCAGGTACGTTTTCCGATGGCAAGTTGACCACCAACACGAAAAACCCGCTGACTAAAACGGTGTTGGAGTGGTTTGTGGAGGCGGGTGCTCCTCGGGATATTCTGGTGGATGCCAAGCCCCACATCGGTACCGACAAGCTGCGGGGTGTGGTGCGAGCCTTGCGCCAGCAAATCATCGACCAGGGGGGAGAGGTTCGCTTCAACAGTCGTTTAGTTGATCTGGAGTTTTCCTCTGATGCCCTGAGTGCTGTGGTGGTGGAAGACGCGCTTTTGGGGACGCGCGATGTCGTTTTGACAACGGCGGTGATTTTAGCCACGGGCCATTCTGCTCGTGACACCTTTGAGCTGCTGCAGGAGAAAGGCCTGCTCTTGGAGCGAAAGCCTTTTTCGGTAGGGGTGCGCATCGAACACCCTCAAGCGCTCATCGATCGGGCGCAGTATGGCGATTTTGCCGGTCACCCCGCCTTGGGCGCGGCTGATTACAAGCTTTCGACCCATCTGCCCAACGGACGCGGCGTGTACACCTTCTGCATGTGTCCCGGTGGGCAGGTTGTGGCTGCCGCAAGCGAAGAGGGCGGTGTGGTGGTCAATGGCATGAGCGTGCATGCTCGTGATGGCGAAAACGCCAATAGCGCAGTGCTGGTGAGCGTCGACCCTGATGATTTTCCCGGCACGGATCCTCTGGCAGGGGTAGCCTTTCAGCGTCAGCTGGAGCAGGCGGCCTATCATCTTGCCCAGAAAAACGGCGGGGCGGCGTATGCCGCTCCTGCCCAACGTGTGGGTGATTTCTTAAAGGCTTCACTGCGAACGAAAAAGCGTTCGTTTGAAAAGCGTTCGTCTGAAAAGATGACGGCGTTTCCACCGGTGCGTCCCAGCTACGCGCGTGGCGTGGCGTGGAGCGATCTGCACCAGTGCTTGCCTTCCTTCGTAGCGGAGTCCTTGGAACAGGCGCTGCCTCAGTTCGATCGGAAAATAAAAGGGTTCGCACAGGCCGATGCGGTGATGACTGCGGTGGAAACCCGCAGCTCAAGTCCAGTACGCGTGGTGCGCTCGAACGATACGCTTACGGCTTCGTTCGCTTCAGGCGGCTTTGCGAGGGGCGTCTACCCCTGTGGTGAGGGTGCTGGCTATGCTGGCGGCATCATGAGCGCTGCGGTGGATGGCATTCGAGTAGCGCGCGCCGTTGTGCAGGAGCTGAGTCCCCTTGATGTGTTCTCCTCTATCGATGAACCGACAACAAAAAGGGGAACAGGAGCTTCCTTTAAGGCTGCCGCCGAACCCGCCTCTCTCATAGATGATGAAGAGCACGTATGGGCGGATGATCAAGGAAACGTCTTTGGCTATGGCGAGCTTTCCGACGGCACGCTCCGTATTACCACGTGCAAAAGTGCGCGCGATCAGCTTCGCTGCCCCGCCTTTATCCAGGGAAAACTGGTAAGCGAGATAGCTTCGAGCGCGTTTTCGGACATTCCCAGCCTTCGAAAACTTGCGCTTTCTCCCGGCATGCATCGCATGGATATGGGGCTCCTTCGTCGACTGAACAGCTTGGATGAACTGCTTCTTCCCGATGCAATGAGCGGCTTGGACGTTACGGCCCTGTCTAAGATTTCAGAAATCGGCACGCTCCAGCTGCCGGGAATGCTTAAAAGCATTCCGCTGGGGTTGTTTCGGGGGCGCGTGGTCTATGAGCTGCGCGTTGGCAAGAACACCCGAGAGGTTGCGGCGGGGGCTTTTGAAAACTCAACGCTTCGCCGAATCTGGATTGACCCGGCCAATCCCTGGCTCTTCACCGATGGTTTGGGCGTTTACCGAAAGAGCGATCGTGCTTTTGTGGCGCTTGCTGTTCAGTTGGATGAGTATCGGCTCCTTTCCGCTTGTACGCGTATCTGCCGTAAGGCCTTTGCCGGTATGCGAAACCTTGCTCGTCTGAGCCTTCCCGAGAGCGTGGAGACGATTGAGCCGTTTGCATTTCTTCATGCGGGCCTGACGGCTTTTCATGCGCCAAGTGGTTTGCGGACTATTGAGAAAAAGGCCTTTTACCAGTGTTCCCGCCTTGAGGAGGTGCAGCTTAACGAAGGGCTTGTGAGCATCGGTGAAGATGTCTTTGCAAATTCGGGGTTGCGCTCTTTGGTCCTCCCTTCTTCCGTACGCTTCTTGGGCGATCACTTCTGCGGTGATATCCGATGGGAAAACGATGAACTGCTGCCTTCCTTAAAAATCTCGCCCGATAATCCGTGGTTTTTCATGGACGATCATCACGCTTTGTATCGGTGGGATGATGATGGCCTGTGTTGTGCTGCTTTGCTCAATACCCAGCTAAGCGTCTACGAGCTGGATGAACGCACCAAGCGTGTGGCGCGCAACGCCTTTGCGCGCTTGCCCGAACTCAGTTTGGTGGAGCTTCCAAAGGGCCTGGAGCATGTGGGAGAAAACGCATTTCAGGGCTGTTCTTCTCTGGCTTGCGTCGAGGGCTCGGAGGCGTTGCGTTCTATCGGGAATGCCGCGTTTGTCGGGACCGCTTTGCGCAGCATCTATCTGCCTGAGACCATGGAAAACCTCGGTCGCACGGCGCTTATGCTGAAAGAGGCCAACGGCTATACGCCCCCTGTTCTCATTCCCCACGTTGTGGTGCATCCTTCGTGTCAGCGCTTTTTCAAATGCGAGGGATTTCTTTGCGAGCGTCTGGGTGATGGCGGCGTTGCAGCGCGCGTCTATTACGGTGCCGATGAGCGGGTGGTCGTGCCTTCTTGCGTCACCGAAATTCGCCCCTATTGCTTAGTGAACGCCCCGAACGTGCATTCAGTCGTGACCCATGATGGCGTGTCTCGGTACGAAACGGACTGTTTTTTGAGCTCGTCAAATATCGAGCGGGTACGTGTTGTTCTAGCGAACCATCCTTTTGAAGGACGCAGCCGTATTGAATTGAGCTATCCGCCTAACTCCACGGGGCGTGAGGCCTTGAGGCGGTCCTTTGCTTCGCAATCGCTCATGAGCGCGTCGCGGTTGAGCTCGGGTCATGCATCGCGCCCCATTGACCAAGGCGCTTTTTCCGAGGATGAGGCAGATGAAGCCACGCTTCCTCTGCTGAACGGTTGGGATATGGCCGGTGCTATCAATCGTTCAGATGAGGCGATGTATTGGTGCACCAACTTATTCAAGATGGCTCGCTATGCGCTCGAACGCCTTGCTGACCCTTTCTTTATGAGTAAAGAGTCGTGGGACCGTTTTGATCCGTTGGTTCGTCGTCGCTTGGAGGAAATCATCGTGTCCTTTGCTCGGCAGGGGTATAACCGCGGATTTGACCAGCTTTTTGCCCTGGGTTACATCACCCGTGAAAATGTGGTTGAGCTGCTTGACGTTGCAGGCTCGGTTGACAACATTAAAGCTACCAGCCATCTTCTCGATTTACGCCGTCGTTATTTTGGCTATGATGTGATGTCAGAATTTGATTTGTAAGGTTGCAGCTATGGGCGAACGTCTTCAAGCGCATAATCAGGAACCGCAAAGCCTTCCGCAGATGGAGAAGGCGGGGGAGAGCCGTGTTTCTTACGATGAGCAGATTAACGCCCTCGTGAACGAGATTGTGAACGAGGCGCGCACCTCGCTCATGATGTCGTTTCGTTTTTTGGATACGGCGCTCTGGAAGATGCCCCTCGTCCTCGATGCGCATCATCTGCCGCTGTCCACCGACTGCCATAAACTGTATGTGAGCCCGCTGTATACCATCAGCCGCTTCCAGGAAGGCTTTCCGGAAATGGTGCGTGATTATCTGCACACCATTCTGCATTGCGTTTTTCGCCATCCTCTGGACGAGGAGCATATCAACGTGGGGGCGTGGTCGCTGGCGTGCGATATTGTGGTTGAAGCCGTTGCTTTGGACATGGCGGAAGGCCGCTTTGACTGCGAAGGGGATGGTGAACGGCGCAAGGAAGTACAGAATATCGAGCGGACGGTGGGTCGTATTCTGCCCTCGAAACTGTATCGTATCTTTGCCGATGCAGAAATCAATGGACCGCGTGCCCGAGAAAACGGCTTTAATGCTGCCAAGGTCTGGGACCTGCGTCAGCTGTTCCAGCGTGACGGCCATGATAGGTGGGCCAATAAGCGTCATCGCCGAGAAGACGAAGAGAAAGAGAGCGATCAGGCTATTCGCAAGCGCAACCTCTCTGATCGCTTGCAAGATGAGGTGCATGAGCAGACCGAAAAGAAGGACGGCCAAAGCATCATCGACGCATCTGATGAGTTTCCTGATGAAGCTGAAGAGCCTCAGCTTCAGGAGTCTTTGGAAACCCCCGAGGGTCAGGAGAACAAAGCTGCTTCAGAAGCTTTGGAAGAAGGAGCTTTGCCGGAAGACTCGGAAGAGGAGGCTTCGGCCGACGTGAATCTCTCGGGAGGCGAAGACGATTCGACAAGGTCTGAGAGCGGCCAGGGGGAAAACGACGCCGGTCAGCACGAAGAGGAAGAAGCGGACGGGACGCACAGCGGCGATCAGCCTTGGGGGTCAAACGAAGCTTCGGACGAAATCGAGGGAGCTGCTGCGGAGGCTGCCTTTCAGAAGGAGCGCGAGCAGGAGAAGGAACGCGAGCAGGAGAAGGAGCGCGAGCAGAACCGCCAAGACTGGGAGGAAATCGCAAAGCAGATGGAGATGAATCTGCAATCGTTCTCTCAGAGCCAAACGGGCACAACGGACGGTCTTTCGGAATGCTTGTCCGCCGCCAACCGTCGTCTAGCCAATTACAGCGATTTTTTACGCCAGTTTGCTACCATGGGTGAAGATATGAAGGTCAACGATGATGAGTTCGACTATATCTACTATACCTATGGGATGGATACGTATGGCAACATGCCCCTGGTGGAGCCCCTGGAGTATCAAGAAAGCTATCGCGTGCGTGAGTTTGTCATCGCTTTGGATACATCAGGCTCTTGCTCGGGGGATCTGATTAAAAAATTCGTGATGCGTACCTATGACATCTTGCGCGAAAGCGAAGGCTTTGGCGACAAGGTGAATATCCATCTCATCCAGTGCGATAATAAGATTCAGGCTGATTTGAAGATTGAGAACGTCGAAGACCTGGAGAAATACTGTGAGCGCTTTCAGGCGTTCGGCTTCGGGGGTACTGATTTTCGCCCCGTTTTCACCTACGTGGACGAGTTGCGTGATCAGGGCGAATTCGAAAACCTGCGGGGTCTCATTTACTTCACCGATGGCTTGGGAACTTTCCCCTCGGTGGCTCCTCGCTACGAAACCGCCTTTGTGTTCATGGATGACGGCGCGCATCATATCAACGTGCCCCCATGGGCTATGAAGGTCGTTATGGATGAGGATCAGATTTTCAACTTGTAAGGTAAGGTACGGCGGTCTCACGGTTTTTCCCGTGAGGGGATGCAGGAGAAAACGCCGGTGGCCGCAGCGGTGAAGGGAAGGAATGCACGGTGGATATTGCACAGGCAAAACAGCAGGTGAAAGACACGGTTGAAGCGTATTTTGCAAAAGACGAGGAGGGTATATACTGCATTGACCCCTCAAAGCAGCGCCCGGTGTTTTTGCTGGGAGCCCCGGGTATTGGCAAGACGGCCATCATGTCTCAGATCGCCCAGGAGCTGGGCATTGGCCTGGTATCGTACTCCATGACCCACCACACCCGTCAAAGCGCTTTGGGTCTTCCTCTCATCGTGCATCACAACTACGAGGGTTTGGAATACCAATCCTCCGAATATACTATGAGTGAGATCGTGGCCAGCGTGTATGATTTTATGGAGACGAGCGGCGTGAAGCGCGGCATCCTCTTTCTGGACGAGATCAACTGTGTTTCTGAAACCCTGTATCCGAGCATGCTGCAATTCTTGCAGTTCAAAACCTTCGGGCGCCACCGCGTACCCGATGATTGGATTGTGGTGTGCGCCGGCAACCCGCCTGAATACAACAAGAGCGTGCATGAATTCGATATCGTAACGCTCGATCGTTTGCGCAAGGTGGTGGTGGAACCTCAATTCGAGGCCTGGCGTTCCTATGCCATCGACCATGATATTCATCCTGCTGCGCTTTCTTTCTTGGACTTGAAAAAGGAAAACTTCTATTCCGTGGTTTCCACGCCGGCAGGCAAGAGCTTTGTGACTGCCCGCGGCTGGGAAGATTTGTCCGAAATCATCAAGCTGTTCGAGCGCATGGGTAAAGAGGTCAACCGCACGCTGATTGAGCAGTTCTTGCAGGATGACGAGATTGCTGATCGTTTCGCCACGTACTACCTGCTGTTTAACAAGTATCGCTCTGACTATCAGGTTGAATCTATCCTTGCTGGTCAAGCCTCGGAAGAGATCAAGCAGCGGGCTCGTGATGCAAAATTTGACGAGAGGCTGGCACTGCTGGGGCTGATGGTGGATGCGCTTTCGGGGCATATGTCCGAGGTGCTCCTTGAAGAAGAGGTGCTTTCGAAGACCCGCGATGCCTTGCGCGAAGTGCGTCCGTTGTTGGAGGAAGGCGCGACGATAGAGGAGACCTTGGGTGTGATGGCGCGCCAGCATAAAGATGCTTTGAAGCGTGCAAAAGCTTCGGGCACCATGGCGCTTACGCGCATGCGCCGCGAACGTCGTTTTATCGACGGCCTGGATACCTTTGTTGCTGACTGCATGGTGGCGCATGAAGAGGCTGGTCAGGAGGCTTTTGACATCGTTCATGGCGATTATCGCACCTGCGTGAGCGACTTCGAGCGTTTCATGAAGGCGGTGAGCGCCCAGCTGGATGCTGCCTTTGCTTTCATTGACGAGGTGTTTCCGGAAGGTCGTGAAGCGCTGGTTTTCGTGACGGAGCTTACCGCCCGCACGGCGGCCTCTCAGTTTATCAACCACTTTGGCAGTGAGAGCTACTATGCCCACAACGATGACGTGCTGGTGGATGAGCGTACGCGCGATTTGCGTCTTCGGGTGAAGCGATTGAACCTGGATGCCAGTCTGCTTGAGGGTGCGGCCGCAAGGCAGAAGGCTGCTGCGGCAGAGGCATCTGGAAGCGAGCACGATGCAGCTGAGCTGAAGGAGTACTACGCGGGCGCTCAGTTCGAATACGGCTTTGCCTCCTTGTGCAAGATGACGCTTCCCGACGATCTGGCGGGCAAGACCGTGCTGGATATTGGCAGCCGGCGCGGCAAGGGTGTGTTCAAGCTGTCCGACCGCGTGGGTGACTCCGGGCGTGTTATTGGTGTGGAATGGGCCGAAGAGCATCTGAAGGAAGCGAATCAGCGCTCGGGGCGCGCCTGGCGCGACACGGGCCTCACGCAGAACAACATGACCTTCTTGCAGGGATATCCAGAGAATTTGCTGGGCGCTGGCATTGAGGAGCAGAGCTGTGATGTGGTGTTCATCAACAGTGTGGTGAACCTGGCGTTTGATCCAAAACGTGCCTTCGAGCAGATTTTCAAGGTGATGAAACCAGGCGGGCTGCTGATCTGCGAGACGGTTATCGCCGATGCGCCGCGGGATGAAGCCGTGGTGAGCGAGGCCCGTGCTCTGGGTAACAGCATTCAGGCAGCACCTTTCAAGGGCAGCTTTGAGGCGCTGCTGAGCCAGATTGGCTATCTGCGGCCCGAGTACAACGACGCTCACGATGTGCTTGCAAGTCAAGGATACAAGTCCAACTACACCGTTGATGTCGCTCCCAGCGACGAAGAGGTGCGCTTTACCGCAACCGTCGTTCATCTGCGCAAGCCGCGCGCCTAGGGTAGTGTTTGTGACAGGGGGCACCGGGGGCGGGTCTTTGTCGTCATCGCGGTTTCCTCGGTGCCTCTTCGTAGTACAATGGAAGCATGACTGCTACGAATAAAGATATTTCGCGCGCCGCTGCAGCGCTGGCTGCGGGCGGCGTCGTTGTTTTCCCCACCGATACCGTATATGGATTGGGTGTTGCGGTGGGGCCCAGCACGTCGCCGGCAGAGCTGTTTCGCATCAAACGCCGCGATGAGGGGAAACCCGTGGCGTGGCTCGTGGCAGGTGTAGATGATTTAGATACCTACGGCTACCAGGTGCCTCCGTGGGCACGTGAAGCGGCTCACAAGCATTGGCCAGGCGCGCTGACTCTTATCGTGCGCGCCAGTCGGGCGGTTCCTGCAGCGTTTCAGTCGGCGGAGGGTACGATTGGCCTGCGCATGCCGGCATCAGATACGGCTTTGCGCCTCCTTCGCGCAACGGGGGTTCCACTGGCTACCACATCGGCTAATATCGCGGGGAATCCAGCGCCTTCGCAGGATGCCCAGCTTGATGAGGAGGTGCTCAAGCAGGCGGCGGCGGTCGTGCGCGGTGAAGACTGCGTAGGCGGCGGCGGTCAGGCATCGACAGTTGTCGATTGCACGCGGAGCTATCCTGTGATTTTACGGCAGGGAAGCGTTGTCGTCACGGCGGAGGAAGCGTTCTAAGAGGGGTATCGCACCGGGGAACGTGTCGTGCAAGCATGCGTGGTACCTTGCGTGCGGTGTCATGAGAAAAGACGTAGAGGAAAGGCCACAAGAAAGGGGCGCTATGGAATCCGAATTTTCCGAAATCGAAGCGAGTGACTTCACCTTCCCTTCGGCTTTAGGCGCGACAATGATACACGCTAAGCAGTGGGTGCCTCCTGCGGGCGTTGCGGTCAAGGGTATTTTCCAGATAACTCACGGTATGGCGGAATACATCGAGCGCTATGACCACTTTGCGCGGTTTTTAGCACATGAGGGTTTCGTAGTGTGCGGTCAGGATAATATCGGTCATGGTGGCTCGGTGGAAAGTCCCGATGAATGGGGTTGCATGCCGGCTCAAACGGGTAAGAAAACCCTTATCGAAAACGTCCATACGCTGCGCACGATTATGATTGAAAATAGGGGTGATCGGCTGCCCTATTTTATGTACGGTCACTCTATGGGCAGCTTCATCGTTCGCTCCTACCTGACGCAATACGGTCAAGGCTTGGCGGGCGCGGTTCTAAGCGGCACGGCGTACCAGCCGGCGGCAGTGGCCAAAGCAGGTCTTCTTATGGCGAAAGCCCTAGTCAAAATAAAAGGTGAAGCGTATCGCAGCTCGGTGCTGTACAACATGGCGGAAGGTGCCTACAGCAAGGCTATCAAAAACGCGCGCACACGGTGTGATTGGCTGTCCACCGACCCTCTGCTGGTGGATGCCTACGTAAACGACCCCGCGTGCGGCTTTCGTTTTTCTGCGGGCGCTTATGTCGTCCTCATGGGCTTGCTGGCCGATCTGGCCAAGACGAAACGTCTCAAGCGTATTCCCTCGACCCTGCCCATCTTTCTGATTGCAGGCTTCGACGATCCTGTGGGGGACCGGGGTCGCGGCGTCACGCAGGTGTTCAAAGAGTATAAAGACGCCGGCTTGAAAAAGGTGGATATGCGTCTATATCTCGGTATGCGCCATGAAGTTCACAACGAGGTGGATAAGGAAAAGGTGTATAACGACGTGCTGAAATGGCTGGAAGGACAAGGTGCGTGAAACGATATGTGATTACGCTCGATCAAGGGACCACCTCATCGCGGGCCATGCTTATCGATGCCCAAGCTCAGGTGTGTGGTGTGGTGCAGCATCCCTTTGAGCAGATTTTTCCTCAGCCGGGCTGGGTTGAGCACGACCCTCAGGAGATTTTGGCCTCGCAGCTCGGCGCTCTCACGGAGCTTTTAGTTTCCCATGGATTGACGTCAGACGATATCGACAGCATCGGCATCACGAATCAGAGGGAAACCACCGTGGTGTGGAATCGCGAAACAGGTCGCCCTGTATGCAATGCCATCGTTTGGCAGTGTCGACGAAGCGCTCCTTTGGTAGACGAGCTCTGCGGAAACCCCGCCGTGCGCCAGAAGGTGGTGGAAAAAACGGGTCTTCTTCCTGATGCCTATTATTCCGCGAGCAAAATCCGCTGGATCCTCGACCATGTCGAAGGTGCTCGTGAAGCAGCTGAGCAGGGAGAACTCGCTTTTGGCACCATCGACTGCTGGCTTATATGGACCTTAACTCACGGACGGGTGCATGCCACCGACGTAACCAACGCGAGCCGTACGATGCTCTACAATATCTACGAGGGCCGTTGGGATTCTTGGCTTTTGGAGCTTTTTGACATTCCCGCCTCTTTGCTGCCCGAGGTAAAGCCTTCTGCCGGCATGTTTGGCGTGACCGCCCATCCCGCTATCCCGGATGGTATCCCTATTTGCGGTGTGGCGGGCGATCAGCAGGCGGCGCTCTTTGGGCAGTGCTGTTTTGAGCCGGGTCAGGCAAAGAATACGTACGGCACGGGCTGTTTTTTGCTTATGAACACCGGCGCGGTGCCGGCACGTTCCACCCACAGCTTGTCCACCACCATTGCGGCATCGGCTCCGGGGCTTGACCACACAGAGTATGCCCTGGAAGGCAGCGTGTTTGTGGCAGGTGCTCTGATGCAGTGGCTTCGCGATGAACTGGGGCTTATCAGCGATGTGGGCGAGACCGAAGCGATCGCTCGGTCGGTAGAGGACACTAACGGCGTGTACGTGGTGCCCGCCTTCACGGGTTTGGGTGCTCCCTACTGGGATGCGGACGCGCGCGGCGCCATTGTGGGCTTGACGCGCGGCGCCACGCGTGCGCATATCGTGCGTGCGGCGTTGGAGGCCTTGGCGTATCAGCTGAGCGACCTGGTCATTGCGATGGAAGCCGATTCGGGCGTAACGCTTTCTCGCTTGAATGTTGACGGGGGTGCCAGCGCGAACAATTTCCTGCTCCAGTTCCAAAGCGATATTCTGGAACGGGAGCTACGGCGTCCTGCCAATACGGAGACCACGGCGCTCGGTGCGGCGTTCTTGGCGGGCCTCACCACGGGCTTTTGGAAGGATTTGGATGCCTTGCGTGCGCTGCGGGCATCCGATACGCTGTTTCGTCCTCACATGGATCATGACACCAGAATGAAATTGTTGCACGGCTGGAAAGCGGCCGTGCGCAGGACAAGGGGGAACCTCGAATGAAGATCAGTATCGCAAGCGATCATGCAGGCTTTGAGATGAAACAAGTTCTGCTTGACTACCTGCTCAAGCAGGGTCATCAGGTGCTCGACTGCGGACCCGAGAGCGATGAGCGCTGCGACTATCCCGATTACGCTGCCGCTGCGTGCGCGCCGGTCGTTTCGGGCTTGGTCGATAGGGGGGTGCTTGTTTGCGGTACCGGCATCGGTATGGCCATTGCGGCCTGCAAGATCGATGGTATTCGTGCTGCCAACTGCATCAACACCCAGTTTGCTTCCTTGTGTCGTGAGCACAACGATGCCAATGTGGTGACGCTCTCTGCACGTTTTGTGGGGGAAGAAGAAAACCAAGCCATTCTCGATACGTTCTTGACGACTGAATTCGGTGGCGGTCGTCATGCGGATCGCGTGAAAAAAATCAACGCTTTGGAGAAGTGAGCAGGTTTCACGATATCCAAGACCTTGCTTTTATTTCTCAAAATAAGAGTAAAATAGGGCCTCGTATTGAGTTCCAACGAAGGGAAAAACATGAACTACGATCATCTGAGTGCCGCTGACCCTATTATCGCGCAGGCATTGAAGGCCGAACTTACCCGCCAGCGCGATTGTGTTGAGCTGATAGCATCTGAAAACATTGTTTCCGAAGCTGTTTTGGAGGCTCTGGGCAGCGTCTTTACCAACAAGTACGCTGAAGGGTATCCCGGCAAGCGCTATTATGGTGGTTGCGAGCATTGCGACACCATCGAGAACGTGGCTATAGAGCGCGCTTGTCAGCTGTTCGGTGCCACCTATGCCAACGTGCAGCCCCATTCAGGTGCCAACGCCAATCTGGCTGCCTACTTTGCCGCCATCAAGCCAGGTGATACCGTTATGGGCATGTCCCTTGATCACGGCGGACATTTGACCCATGGTTCTCCTGCCAATTTTTCGGGCAAGCTGTACAAAGTTGTATCGTATGGCGTGAATCCCGAAACCGAACTTCTCGACTACGATGAGATGCTTCGTCTTGCCAAAGAGCATCGTCCCGCTCTGATTATGGGCGGCGCCTCGGCGTATCCGCGCATAATCGATTTTGCTCGGATGAAGGAAATCGCCGACGAAGTGGGCGCTATCCTCGTTGTGGATATGGCCCATATCGCTGGTTTGGTCGCCGCAGGTTTGCATCCCAGCCCGGTGCCATATGCTGACATCACGACAACGACGACTCACAAGACGCTGCGTGGTCCGCGTGGCGGTCTGATCCTGACTAACGACGAGGCATTCATTAAAAAGATCAACTCCGTTGTGTTCCCGGGTTGCCAGGGTGGTCCGCTGATGCACGTCATCGCGGGTAAGGCCGTTTCCTTAGGCGAGGCACTTCAGCCCTCCTTCAAGGAATATGCCAAAAACGTTATCGACAACAGCAAGGCTCTCGGTGAAGGCATGGCTGAAGGAGGTCTTCGTCTGGTTTCTGGTGGCACCGACAATCATCTGTGTTTGGTTGACCTCACCGCTGCTGATGTGACCGGCAAGGACGCCGAAAAGCTGCTGGAGCGTGTAGGCCTTACGGTGAACAAGAACAGCATCCCTAACGAGCCGCGCTCTCCCTTCGTTACGAGTGGCATTCGCGTGGGCACCGCCGCCGGCACCACGCGCGGCATCACCCAAGATGAGTTCCGCGAAATCGGTGAGCTGATTGCCGCAACGGTGTTCAACGCTGAAAACGAGGCGAAGCTGGCGGAGATTCGTGCTAAGGTTGATGCCCTTTTGGTCAAGCATCCTTTGTACCCCGATATGGCTCTTTAATAAGGTGTTTTGGAAGCGCCCGGTTTTGACCGGGCGTTTTCTGCGAGGAAGGAATATCTATGGAAACGAAGTACGGTTCGAGCGTGGTCGTGGTGGACCACCCTATGGTGCAACATAAGCTGTCTATCCTGCGCCAGAAGGATACTTCGTGCAAACAGTTTCGTGAGCTGGTGCACGAGCTCGCCCTCTTTGAGGGGTATGAGGCAACACGCGATCTGCCCCTCGATCCCGTTGAGATCGAAACCCCTATCTGCTCCTGCACCGCGTACGAATTGGCAGGTAAGAAGCTGGCAGTCGTGCCCATCCTTCGTGCGGGTTTGGGTTTGGTCGATGGCGTGCTTGATTTGATTCCCGCTGCCCGTGTGGGGCACTTGGGGATGTATCGCAACGAAGAGACCCACGAGCCTATTCCGTATTACGCTAAGATGCCTGCAGATATTGCCGATCGTATCGTCATCGTGGTTGATCCTATGCTGGCGACGGGTGGTTCGGCCATTGCAGCTGTTCAGTACCTGCGCTCTGTGGGCGTGAAGGGCACGATCAAGCTCATGTTTATGGTTGCCGCCCCCGAGGGTATCGAGGCGTTGCTTGCCGCCGATGACGATGTGAAGATCTATGTGTGCGCCATCGATGAGGGGCTGAATGAAGATGCCTACATCGTTCCTGGTTTAGGCGATGCGGGCGATCGCATTTTCGGCACAAGATAGCTGGAGGTCCGATAGCTTCGTTGTGGGTTCTCGCTCGTGGGTTCTCGCTTGTGGTCGCTTTGGCCGGTTCGCTGTGTTCTCGCGGGGTTTCCTCGTTTCCGAGGGCTTACGGCTCTTTGTGTTCTCGATATGAACGCAAAGGGTCGATGCGCTCCCTTCCCGTTTCGCTTGCGGTGCGAAGACGGGTTTCTTTCTCGGTAATCTCCGTTACAGCTTCGTGCCATTAGGGTCTCTTCTTCCTGAAGATGGTACACTTCCCTCAGCATTTGAATGGGCGTTGTTTTTCCGAAAGGGGAAAGCATGGAACAGCAAGAACGTCCCTCGTGGGATGAATACTTCATGACGCTGGCGCATCAGGTGGCTACGCGCACGACCTGTATCCGCCGCGGCGTGGGCTGCGTGCTGGTGCGCGATAAGCGTATTTTGGCGACGGGTTACAACGGTGCTCCCTCGAGTTTGCGCCATTGTGCTGAAATCGGTTGTCTTCGTCAGCAGCTCAAAGTGCCGAGCGGGCAGAAGCATGAGCTCTGCCGTGCTCTGCATGCCGAGCAGAATGCGCTGATTCAGGCCGCACGTCACGGCATCAGCGTGGAGGGTGCAAGCTTATATGTCACCACGCAGCCCTGCGTGCTGTGTGCCAAGATGATTATCAACGCAGGAATTGTTGAGCTTGTGTATCAAAACCCCTATCCGGATGAGCTTTCCATGAGCATGCTCGCGGAGGCGGGCATGAAAATTCGTGTTTTCGAAGGGTAACCTTTCAAAGCCGTGAGCTGTGTTACAATCTCCCCCGAAAGAAAAAACCTTGAAAAGGAGAATTGTATGAAAGTTGATATTGAAGATGTACGTTCCGTACTGGAGCTGATTCGTCCCTCTCTGCAGGCTGATGGCGGCGATGTGAGGCTGGTAAGCGTCAATGATGAAGGTGTTGTTGCCGTTGAGCTTCAGGGCGCTTGCAAGGGTTGCCCTATGTCTCAGCTGACTTTGGCAAATGGCGTTGAGCGCATCTTGAAGGAGCGTGTGCCGGGTGTCACTTCCGTCGTCCCCGCCGACTTGGATATGGACGAGCTGCTGAACAGCCCTAACGTTGTTGTGGTTGACGACTAGCGCGGCGCTTTCAAAGCAGGAGGACCGATGAGCCGGGGGCGAAAGCTTCCGGCTCGTTTTTTGTGCGGGGGCATACGAATCGATGAGCACCTGCGTCTCGCGGCAAGCTTCCTCCTTCGGTCTCATGTCGCTCACTTTTCCTTTGCCGCCAGCTCCGACAGCGCATCGAGATCCATCGAGAGCATCGCGGCGCGGTCCTCGTCGACGCAGACTTTTGCGGCGGCTGTGTCTCCTGCTGGGATGCATGCGGCGACGGCGCCCTCCGGTTCTCCGATGACGACGCGAGATTCAAGATGAGCGAATGCAACAGGTGCACCGAACGCCTCGAAGAGGGATTCAGCCCATCTGAGTGCTGTCCTGTCCGATGCGCGCCCTCGACTTTGGCCCTCTATAAGAGATGGTTGAAAAGCATGGCGACACAAGATCTTTTGCCGGGGATGCCAAACCCGAAAGAAAACCAGCCTGCGCTTGTCTTCAAGGCGCAGGCGGAACGCAAGACGCTTATCCCCTATGACCCCGAGAAGGGCTTAGCCTTACTGGGGGGCAAGCGCGGTGACTTTGCGTCATTGTACGATGATAAGGGAGAGGTTACCGATATCTTCGAAGGGTTGATTCACTGCGGCTGACTCAACATGAAGTCGGAGGGTAATGGTGAGATTATGCGCATGAGGCGCAGCGACGAAGGCTCGAGGCGGTCCACGTTGCTTTTGACCACGAAGGGGACGGGTTTGCCCGTCCCCTTCGTGGTCAAAAGCAAGGACATTCTTCGTTTTCACCTTGAGGGTACTTATCCCCCAATCAGTGACCTTCATTTCCGATTTTGGGAATGAAACTAGCCGAATCTTTAGCAAGGTTTCTGCACCTCACATTTTGGTTTGATCCCGCATCGCGCGGGAGAAGATATCAACACATTTCGAGAAAGGAATCGTTATGGCAATCAGCAGCAAGAGCAAGCTCTCCGAAGTCCTCGAGGATGAGCGTGCAGTTGCAATCATCGACGAGTACATCCCCGGCTTCGTTACGAACCCCGAGCTCGGTCCCGTCAAGGGCATGAAGATGAAGACCCTCCTGAAGTTCCCGCAAACCGGCCTTTCCAAGGAGGTCGTCAACGAAATCATCGAGCGTCTCGACGCCCTCGATGTCTAATCTATCCCGAAGTATTTGAGAAGAACGCAGGTTTGAAACAATCGAAAGGAGCCTCCCATGGCCGATAACGAACATGCAGATATCAAGATGTCGACCGCTTCCAAGGAGCGCAAGAATCTGAATTATCTCCAGAAGATGAAGGATCGTGGCGAGAAGATCGTCCAGATGTGCCCGGCAGAGCTCGGCCCTTTCTTCGCGCTGGCTGCTGAGATGGTCGGCTGCGATATCTGCCGTATCCCGCACATGATTTCTGCCCGTTCTGGCACGACATTCGAGGAAGATGTCATTGGATCCCGCATGACCATCAAGAAGTATCGCGAGTACACGAAGATCATCCACCTCAATTTCTATATGCCCATCGGTATGTACGCTGACAAGGTTGATGCCGTCAAGTATGGCGCCGAACTGGTCTTCCATGGTGCTGACTCTATGCTTCCCATGGGCGTCACCAACGACGTGCTCAAGTATATGAGTGACAACTATGTTCCTACGTACGGTCACATTGGTGCCATCTCCGGTTGGCAGACCAACGCCACTGGCTATAAGAAGGTCGGCAAGACCGCCGAAGACGCTTTCAAGATCTTCAAGTGGGGCTATGAGTATCAGGAAAACGGCATGGGCGGCATGACCATCGAGCTCACCCCGATGGAAGTATCTCAAGCTATTGCCGAGAAACTGCGCGTCCCCGTTGTTTCCATCGCCGGTGGCGCACCGTGCGACGGTTCCGAGATGGTTGACATGGACACCTTCGGCGTCATGCCGAAGCCGGCATCCCATGCCAAGACCTACGCACAGCTGTTTCCGTTCCTGCGCGAGGCGTACTTGGCTTGATTGGATGCCGTCCCCGATGGCGCTTATACCGCGGATAAGCCTGGCTATCACATGGATCCCGAGGGGCTTGAGAAATTCAACGACATGATGGCTAAGTTCGAGGGCTAATTACGCAAGCATCTTATCAACTGCATATTGGCTCAGTTGGGCAGCATGCTTCGGTATGCTGCCCAGCTTTGAGCTTCGTAGGTGCTCCCATATCAGACACGATGCAGTGCTCGCTTAGCATTCGGCGATTACTCGGAGTGTTTGTGGAAGTGACTTTTGGAACGGCCATTGTCGAAGATAGTATACAAACCCTGCGAGGGGGGAATCGAAATCGCGGGGTTTGGCGAATTGGGGGAATGCGGGGGGGATGCTAGAGAGTACCAGCCAGCACGAGCCGATAAGAGAGAACAGCAAAATTGAGGTTTACCGGGGATTTAGGTTGACAGACGGGAGAAACGAGACGCCCCGATGCTAAGCGTGCCTTTATAACCTAAA
The DNA here is from genome assembly GCA_964346845.1 of uncultured Eggerthellaceae bacterium. Lineage (GTDB taxonomy): Bacteria > Actinomycetota > Coriobacteriia > Coriobacteriales > Eggerthellaceae > CAKUOV01. The sequence goes on from CAYFWL010000019.1 coordinate 21,318, forward strand.
GGCCGGAGG
>CAYFWL010000020.1:0-4431 GCA_964346845.1 uncultured Eggerthellaceae bacterium
ACGATGCGGAATCGCGGTTCGATTACCCAAAACTCGACTTTTTGCGACCGTTTCGGGATTTTCTGCCACAGAATTGGCTCCTGGCATTTTCTGCGTAAGCTGTAATGGTTCGCCGCGCTGTGCGGGTGAGGGTATTGCTCGCCTCTCAGATTGAAATCCGAGAGGCGAGCAAGGGAGTGCCTGATCGTCGCCGTAGGCCGAAGGCCTCTTCCCGGCAACACAGGGATCTCACACTTCCAGTGCAGCCGCCAAGGTAAGCAACACCCGGTTTTCGCGATTGAGGGCCGATGCTTCGGGGTCGTAATCCAACACCACAATGTTCATGCCCGGAAAGCGCTCAGCTAAGGCATGGAGGTTTCCCCGTACATGTACGTGTCCTTTCAAGCAGGAGAAGCTCTGCAGGTAAATTACCTGACGAACTCCCTGATCATAAAAGCATTGCAATTGATCGAGGTAGCGTACGTCATCGGTGAAGAGGGCTTCAACCTGCGGAAGCACCGGTGTGCAGCCGTGGGCTTTGATTACTGAGACCAGGCTGTCGTTGAGGAAGGGGTCGAAAACTAAAGGAGCCGTACCGATAATGCCCACAAGGGGGGCGCTGTCGGTCGTAGTGGGGAGTTCGTATTCGGATTTAGGTATTGGCCAGGAGTTTTCCCAACGTATGTCCAGTGTTTTCCCACTGACACGTTTGAGGATGCTCGGAAGTGCTTCCAGCACGCAGCGTTGGCACACGCTTGGTAGCGTGAGGCGCTCCAAGTGGGGGCAGGCGGCAAGAAGGCGGATGCTGCGACCTACGAGGGCGGCTGTGGTATAGCATAGATCATGGGTATGGGTACGGGCGGTTTCCACATCTGCGGCGTCTAGACTCGCAAAGGCTTCAACGGATCCTTCAAGAGCGTATTGAATCTGAGAAGGGTCGAGCTCTCCCCAAACGCGCATTTCGGGAAGCGGAGAGGTGTCAACGGGGGCTTCTTGAATCTTGCGTTCTGCCATCTGGTCAACGAAGTCAATCTGTTCGATATTTTCTGCCAAGGTGCGAAGGCGAATACGGAGATGGGCGATGTCGGAAATCTCGTCTATCTTCAGGGCGGTGAATACGCGCCCCTGCTCCTGCAGGTAGTTTTGAGCATCTATAACGTTGATGGCGTCATAGAGGCATGCGAAGGATTGGAGCGCTACAGCCTCTACACGCGGGTGTTGCAGCGCGTAATTAGCCAAGCGAAGCAGGTGGGACGATCTTTTCCAGGCCATAGCGTCTGAAGAGCGGTCAACGCGGGGCGCTTCATCGTGGGTGATTACGTTGGGCGAAAGGACCGCCAAGCCAAGGTCAGCTAAAACTTCGTCGATACGATGGCCGGTAGCGCTATCGCTGTGATAGGGGCGTCCCATAAGCAGCACGCCGTGGTGGCGGGGATTGGCTTCAATCCAGGTGAGAGCTCTTTGATTTGCCTTACGTATCAGGTCTTCGTGAGCTTGTTGGGCTGCGAGGCCCACCGCGAAAGCTTCCTGAAGTTCATCGGGGGAAAGGGCTTCGCCGAAAGGTTCCAGGGCCTCATTGAGGACAGACAGAAGCTCGTTTCGCACATCTTCTCGCTGGGCCATCTTCGCTGGTGGAATTAGGGGCAAAGAGGGGCTTATCATATGGCGGGCGAGCTCGAGGGAACGGGACGCACCGTCCTTCAGGGCGCAGGCGTATTCGGTGGATACCGTGCAATTCGTACCGCGCTCGTAATGAGGCATAAACACATGGGTGGCATTGGCGTCGCTCAGCTCTTTTAAGCGCTTATGCGACAGTTTTGCCGGGTGACAGACGCTTTCAGAGGGAATCGTGTCGGCCCCTGCGCTGTCCACGCGAAAGAGCTTGGCATTTTTCTCCTGCGGTATGAGCACGGTGAATCCCAGCGCTTTGAACAGCGCGTGCCAGAAGGGTGTGGTCGCATAGGTAAGCAGGGTATTCATGATGCCCAGACGAAGCCTGCCGCGAGAGGTGCTGCCTTCACAATCGGTGAGGCGTTCAATAAGGCCGCGCTCTACGGCTACGGCATTAGGCGCACTTCGCGTACTGCTCTTTTGGCTGGTGGCGTACAGCTCCAGCGCTTTCCCGCAGCGATTACCGCCGATGTAGTTGCGTTTCCCTTCGACGCTCACCACCGAAAGGGTGCAAGCATTGGTGCAGCCTTCGCAGAGGCGTGAGCTTCGTTGGGGCTTGAAGGTTTTCAGCTCGTCAGCGGAGATGAGGCTGCTGCGTGGGGCTTTACTGCTTGGCTCAGCGGCCTCGGTGCTCCTATCGGCTGGGGCAACCCTATCGGCTGGGGCAAAGTCGGGGGCAAGGCCGGCGGTCTCGCTCTTTGCCCCCTCGGCGGCTTGGGCGCGCTTGCGTGCCATCAAGGCAGCGCCTAGAGCTCCCATAAGGTTTGCGCGGTCGGGGCGAATGACCTCTTTGCCGGCAAGAAGCTCGAAGGCCCGCAGGATGGCGTCGTTCATGAACGTGCCACCCTGGACCACGATGGTGTCACCGAGGGAATCGAGGTTGTTCAAGCCGATAATGCGAAAGAGCGCGTTTTTCACCACGGAATAGGCGCATCCTGCGGCAAGATCGTTAGGACCTGCACCTACTTTTTGAGCATGCTTAAGGCGGGAGTTCATGAATACCGTGCATTTAGTACCCAGGTCAACGGGGCTTTCGGCGCAGAGAGCTGCCTCTGCGAAGCGCTCCTTGGTCAGATGGAGCGAATGGGCGGTTCCCGAAATGAATGAGCCGCATCCGCTGGAGCAGGCCTCGTTGAGGATGGCGTTTTGAACCAGGCCGTCTTTCACCCAAATGGCCTTCATGTCCTGACCGCCGATGTCGAGCACGAAGCTTGCCTGGGGGGCAAAGGCCAATGCCCCCTGTACGTGAGCGGTGGTTTCTACGATGCCGGAATCTACGCCCAAGCAGGCTTTGAGCATGTCTTCGCCGTAACCGGTGGCTACGGCATGGGCCACGTAGACGTAATCATCGCCGTGGTAGGCGCGGGGAAAATCTCGATACATATCGGCAAGCGTTTCTGCGGCGGTTTCAAGCACGTCGCCGTGGTTTTCCTGGTAAGATCCCCACACCAGATTGCCTGCTTGGTTGACAACGGCTATCTTTACCGCAGTGGATCCAGCATCGATGCCCACGTAGAGGGGGCCTTTCGCGCAGAACAGGTTGTCTCGTTCCAGCCGGGCTTGCGCGTGGCGCTCCTTGAAGGCAGATAATTCCTCAGCACTGCGAAAGAGGGGCTCCAGGCGCTCGAGCCCAGCATCGCGAAAAGAGGCGGCTTTGATGCGCTCTTCGAGCTCTCGAACAGAAGTGATTGTCGCTCCGGGCAGCTGTGCACCATAAAGGCCCGCTCCTCGTGCGGTAAAGAATTGGGCGCCTACCGGGCGAATGCCGGTGGAATTATCGAGGTTCAATGCCTTTCTGAAGCGAACAGCCAGGTCAGAGAGGAATTCGAAGGGTCCTCCGAGAAAGATTACCGTACCGGTGATGGGCCTCCCGCAGGCAAGTCCACCTAGGGTTTGGCGCACTACGGCATCGAGGGTGCTGCCAGCGAGGTCGGTGGTTTTGGCTCCAGCGTTCATCAAAGGGCGAATGTCGGTTTGAGCGAAAACGGCACAACGGGACGCAATGGGATAAATATGGGAAGAGCCCATACTCAGCTTGTCCATATCGGCGGTCCTCACGCCCAGCATATACGCGATATTGTCAATGAAGCCGCCCGTACCTCCTGCGCAGGTAGCGTTCATGCGCTGCTCTAGGCCATCGGTGAGGTAGATGATCTTGGCATCTTCGCCACCGAGCTCAATGACGCAATCGGCCTGGGGGTATTCTTTCTTCACGATTTTTGTGGTGGCAACGACTTCTTGTACAAAGGGTAGGTTCAAGGCTTCCGCTACGCTGATGCCTGCTGATCCGGTAATGGCCACGGTGCCTTTCAGGTCGCCATAGCGCCAGGCCAGTTCATGGAGTACCTCGGAAAGTGTGACTTTGATATTGGACCGGTGGCGGCGATAGACGCTGTAAATCAACGTACTGTTCTCGTCGCAGAGGCAAACCTTGACGGTTTTAGAACCGCAGTCGATGCCAATCTGATAGAGCGGTTCGTGTTTATCGGGGGAAGGAGTTGTTGGTGCGGCGGTCATAAAATCCTGCTTCTTTAAATTTTCGTTTATCTCGCATCTCGCTCATGCGAAGCCCAGCACCAATGGTGCTGGGGTCGCAGAACGTGTGTTCATTCTTGTGGGTAAGCTCTCGGTGTGTTTTGCTTTTTGCTCGCTTATCTTCTTTGCATTGTAGGCAGAGGGAGGCAAAAAGAAAACCCCCGACTGATGCCCGGGCTTAAAAACCAGGAGTCCGCTCAAAAAAACTTCCATTGCTGGTCTGTTCGACAGAGGATTGTTCGACAG
>CAYFWL010000020.1:4441-15694 GCA_964346845.1 uncultured Eggerthellaceae bacterium
TATCGGTTGACCTGCTGCTCATCGGCTCGAAGCCCAACGACAACCTATACGCATGGACAAGCAGGTACCCATTCACCATCAGCTTTTCCTTGGAATACTGTTTGTTTGGCGATAAATCGAAGGTGAGCGATGGTCTGGTTGTCGAAATGCGGGAGGGTAATGCAGGAGCCCGGCACAGGCAGGCCCCTGGAACAGGCAGGCCCCTGGAGCAGGCAGGGGCCCGGCGCAGGCAGGCCCCTCATCTCCTTTCAAAGAAGCGAGATCATGCCTGCGGGCTTCACTGCGGATGCGTTCGAAAGGCTTGAAGAGGTCGATTTGCCCACGCTGCTCATACGGGGTGCACTCGACAAGGCGGTTCCTGTGAAAGGCATTCTCCTTGCGAGCAAAAGGATTCCCGATTGCGAGATTCATCTGATGGAAGGATGCGAGCATTGGCCCCAAAAAGAGCATCTGGAAGAGTTTGCAGATGCGCTGCAGTCGTATCTTGACAGAAAACGGTGACTGGGGAGATTCTTATAGGGCAGGGGCGACATTAATGGCAGCGGCATCGGGTAGCGGCATCGGGGCGGAAGTCAACGGGACGCTATGCCCCTGCTTGTGGCACATAGGGCATAGCAAAATCTGCGAGGATACCGCACCTGAAGGCCTCCTTTGCCCTGCCCTCAATGCGAATGGGAACGGTAATTGATGTATGCAATTAAACAAGTCAACTATCCAAGTCAACTATCAAAGAGCCAGGCACTAAAATGCAGAGTCGATAGCAGACGAGCGTGTTCGCCGCTACCGGCTCTTTCTTTATGCTGATGGGGATATGAAATTTGTTTTGTAAGCCTCAATGACCTCGGTGCCTTTGCTTTCGCTTTTGTTGCTTCAGGTCGAACTGATGCTGCTTTTCCGCTTCTCGCCGCTCTTTGCTCTTTTGCATGCGCTCGGTTTTGATTTCCTTCAGCTGCAACTGTAAAGCCTGCTGTGATTTTGTCCCGATGCCGCTGTTCTGCAACTGCTTTCTTGCATTCCTCTGTCTGCGTTTCGGATTGTCGGCAACTTGCTTCACATCGGCGGAGACGGGTGGGCTGAATGTAAGCTCATAGTAGTGATGGATTATGAAATCGTACACTTCGTAATCCTTGGGCTCTGCGCCAAAGGTGACTTTGGAAACCGTTAGTTTTCCGTTCTCAGTCCGCTCAAAGACCCCGACCCAAAAAGGCGGATCGAAAAAGACGGTGAGTTTACTGCCTGCCTGCTCCATAAAAATCCCTCCTTAGATGTTGGTGCAGGCAAAGAACGGACAACCCAAGGAGGGAAGGTTACTTACCCCGTCGGTCTTGACAGGGCGGCCGGGCTACCTACCGGCTCTGCACGTCGCGAAAACGTGCGTTGCGTTTTTATCTTTGCTTTGCAGCTTTCGGCTGATGTTGTTGCCTTCGAAATCTGCAAGGTCAGTGTAACAGGAAAAGCGTGAGCAATTGCGGGGGATTTGTCAATTAAAAAGACCCCCATCGCTGGGGGTCTGTCAATTTATGGTGGGCGATAAGGGATTTGAACCCCTGACCTTGTGCTTGTAAGGCACCTGCGCTCCCGCTGCGCCAATCGCCCGAATAATGACGCTCTCGCGTCCGAGTTCGCTATTCTGCCATAAGTTTCAGCCGAACGCAAGGGGCTGCAGCAAAAACTGTGCTGCAGCCCCACCTCGACATGCGCGAAAAGGACCTAGCCCTTCATCGTTTAGCCACCGTTGGGATGGCACTCTCCGCAGATATCCACTTGGGAAACGTGACCCTTGTGGCACTCGCCGCAGTAGGTGATGTTGCCGTGGATGGAGTCGTGGGGATTGTAATCACCCAAGCTGGATGTCTTCTCGGCGAGGGTTTCCCAGCTGCCGCCATGGCAGCTCAGGCACTTCTCGGAATCGACATAGTAGCCAGCGCCCAACTTGAGATCTTCCATGTCGTAGCTGCCGGTGATCTGAGCATGAGCCTCAGAAGCTTGGGTGGACAGATCGGCTTCGTGACAGTCCAGGCAACCCAGATTGGCTTTGGCGTGAACCGAAGCCAGACCGGCGCCTCCGGAGGCATCGGTGCCTTCGAAGTTCTGCAGATGCTCGTTCATGGTGTTGTGGCACAGGGTGCCACAGAAGTGGGGGGTGGTGTGCCAGGCGTACATGCCGACGGCAGCCACCACGATAACGGCCAAAATAATGGCGAGGGTCATGCGCTTTTTGCTCATGGGTTTCTTGGGAGCTTTTTCTTCAGCCATGATTTATTCCCCCTTTGCTGCATGCTGGCCGGAAACGTAACCGAAGGTCACGCAACGGCCGATGGACGGACCAAAGATGTGACGCGGGTAATTACCGCTGAAGAAGCCACCTGACGCACCACCTGCGGCATAGAGGCCGGGGATGATCTGGTTGTCATAGTCCAGCACATGGCAGGAGTAGTCAACCACCAGGCCCGATACGGTGGCTAAAATGGAAGACTGATGCTTGATGGCGTAGTATTTTTCGCCCTCGATCCTTTTCTGGGTGGTAAAGGGTCAGTTGAAATCTTCATCCTTGCCCGCATCGACGAAACCGTTGTAGCGCTCAATCTCGTCTTTCAGGGTCTTGGCGGGCACCTCCATCATGCCGGCGAGCTCTTCGAGGCTCGAGGCCTCAAATGCCCAGCCCTTCTCCTTGAAGGGCTTCAGCGCTTCAAGCACGGTGGGAGCGGCAACCTGGTTCGTGGATGCCACGCGCCAGCAGTTGGCTCCGTAATGTGCCTGGGCGGTGATTGCGTTGGAGCGTGCCTGGAAGGGCAGCGCTTCGGATGCGAAGCGACGGCCCTGCTCGTTGATCATCAGGCCGCCAGATACGAGGCTGGTGATGCCCAGATTAGAGCTGTAGAAGGATTCAGGGCTACCGAAGTCGAAGTTCATGATAGCAGCGGGCAGGGGATCCATCTGGCCGCCGACCGCCAAGCCCATGAGCTGGCCGTCGCCGGTGGTCCCCAGGTTGGGGCACCACGAAGCGCAGTTGGCGATATCCTCAGCGCGGCACCAGGTTTTCAGCAGCTGCGGGTTAGCATCGAAGCCACCCGTTGCCAGGATAACGCCCTTGGAAGCATTCACGCGGAAGTAACCCTTGTCGTCCTTGCAGATGGCGCCCGTTACACGGCCGTCATCGCCGCGCTCCAGCTGCACCACGGCAGTGTTGTAGCGCAAATCGGCATTGGTGCGCTTGGATAGGGTGTTGCACAGATCGGCAACGATGTAAATGCCGGCGCCACCAGCGTTTTTGACGGTCTGCTCGGACCACTGGGGGCTCGTAAAGGTGATTTCGGTTTGCGGAACGTCGAAGTTATGGGAATTGGGATTGCCCTTCTTCCAGGCGGTGGTGATTTGGCCGACACCTTCATCGAACTTGTCCTGAATCCAGTCGGCAGCTTCACCGGAGCGGTCGGCCCATAATTTGATGGGATCGATGGGCACACGGTAATATGCAGCATGGCGCATGCGGTCCATCATTTCGGCCTTATCCACCACGTTGCCATCGCGTTCCATGGCCTTGCCGCCAACAACGCCCATGCCCTCAAACATGCCGCGGCCTTTGCTCATCTTCTCGAAGCAGAAAACCTTGGTCGTTTTGTCATCGGAGGCCGAAAGTGCCGCGCAGGAACCCGTAATGCCTGCGCCGGCGACCAAAACATCGCACTCTTCGGTGCGCTTGATCTCTGCGCTGGGGATCTTGCGCAGCTCAAAGGCGACTTCGCCTTGGCGGTCGATGTCGGTGGGAGCGTCCACTACAGGGATGGAGCGGGTTGCTACGGGAAATGCGTCCACGTACATATCCGTTCCGAAGTGAGCGACGCCGCCGCCCTGAGACTCAATGGCTCCGCTTTTTCGTTCTGCAGCGGAACATCCAGTCAAGCTGAACGCTCCCGCAGCAGCAGCGGCAGCTAAAACGCCCGCTCCTGCGGTCTTCATGAAACCGCGGCGCCTGGACATCAATTTTTCGTTGCCCATGCCTTCCTTCCTTTCTCATAAACTGCTTTTGTTTATCCTACTGAACAGGATAAACACTTCATATTTTACTTCAGGTCGTGAAGTTAAACAATCGCAATAGGGACATTCGTGGGACAGTTTTGGAACTTTCTCCGCTGGCAGCAGCCGTTGTTGGGGGCAAAGCGACGTGTAGGGAGGAGGCGGTGAAGCGCTGTTGCCGCATTGATCCCGTTGATGTCTCGATGAGGGCCCGGTCTTCACGATGAAGCTTATCCGATGACCGAAGGGTTCCGCGCTCGAAAGAGGTAGCTCAAGAGTTTGATGGCCGCACGTTGCCGGGAACGTTTTCAAGCGCTTTCGGGGGCTTTTGTCCGGGTTTGAGAGCAACGTGTACTGCAGCGATACCGCCGGTGTAGTTTTTCCAGGTCACCTCCGTGAAGCCCGCATCGCGCATGAGCTTCGCCAATCCTTCCTGGTTGGGAAAGGCTTTGATGCTTTGGGCCAAATACACGAAACCTGACCGGTCGCCCGTGATAAGTCCGCCCCAAAAAGGAATCAGGTGTTTGAGGTAGAACTTGTACAAAGCACGCCACGCAGCATGGGGGGGCGTAGAGAACTCCAAGCAGGTTAGGCTGCCACCCGGTTTCAGCACGCGAAACATCTCGGAGAGGGCACGTTCGCGGTCAGGCATGTTGCGGATGCCGTAGGCAACGGTAATGGCATCGTAGCTGGCATCGTCGTAGGGGATGTTTTGGGCATCTACCACCTGAAAGCTCATAGGAACGCCGCAGTTCTTGCCCTCGAGCTCCACGTGCATGCGTGCCACGTCGAGCATTTCGTTCACCAAATCGGTGCACTGAATGTGCCGAGGATGCTTCGTGCGAGCAACGATGAATGATACGGCACCGGTGCCACCGGCGATGTCGAGCACATCATCGCCTTCTTTGATGGGGGCTTGGCGCATCATGCCCGCGAGCCATCTTTTATAGGCACCAAAGCTCGATATGGCGTTAAAACGCTCATATTTTTTCGCAATGGAACTGAAGATGTCCCTTACGCGCTCTGATGAGATTTCGGCGGGGGCTTCCTTGCCTGTGGCGGTGTCGATGCTCATAGGTGGTGCTTCTCCTGGGGTAGGGGGTCGCTGCCATTGTAATACTAAGCGGGATCTTTGCGGATGTGGCTTCGGCGGTGAGCTCCGCGAGCTCTTTGGGGTGGGAAATTCGCCAACTGAGCGCTTTTTCTGCCAAAAAACCGATTTGACAGAAAAATCAAGCTCTGTTTTGCGCTGCTCACGCCTTTTTCCTGAGATCTTTTTCTTTTCTTTCCGCATCATCCCAGGTCGTCCGAGTCCGGAATAAAGAAGCACCCTTCTTTATTTCTGTCAAATCGGTTTTTTGGCAGAAAAAAGCTGAATTCGCAACAAAACTACTCCTGATGTCTCAGCCTTCCAAGCCTTCGCGCGTCTCGGGCGCCTTTCAGGCCGCCCGCGCCCTTCAGACCATGGTTGCTGAGAGGGCCGTGTCGTTCAGCACGGGTGGCTTCCTCGATTACCATCTGCTCGAGGAGGGCGTCTTTCGGGATGCTGCCGCGTTGCGCTGCCATGATGGCGGGAGCGGCACCTGCTATCGCGCTCGTACCAGCGCGTCCCGCTTCCAGCTCTGCATTGCTGGCATCGAAGGAAGCGTTGGTGTTCGTACGCGAAAACCCGGGCGCCACCACACTGCCAAAGGCGGCAACCTGCTCGCCGACGCTATCGGCCAACAGACGACCATCGCCCATGCCGTCGGTGATTTTGCCCTTAAAGCTGCAGTTAGGGGTTCCGTCGGCATTCCAGGCGGGAGACTGGATGCCGTTGACCTGGCGGGGGTAGGCAAAATCGCTGCTTGTGGAGGGCCAGGTGCCGGTCAGCCGGCTTGCCAGGTTGGCGGGCCCATTGACAAGGCCCAGCTTCGCCAGGTGAGCCGCATGCACGGGTTTCATCTTGAATGCCCAGTTGAGCTCCGATTTTTCCGCCATGGTGTTCTCGGAAAGCTTTTCGAATTCCTCCTTCAAGGCGGCCATGCGGGCGTCAATGCGGCCGGTGCCGTTTATGAGCACATCGTCCAGGCGATTCATCTGCTCACGCGCGGCACGCACGCGTTTGTCCACGGCGGCGCTCATGGCGGGATCGAGAATACCGTGCTCACCCTTGATCCGATTGATATCCAGGGCGGCATCATAGGTGGCATCCACCATTTCATCCACGCTCATGAACTCGCTCTCGTAGTTCATGATGTGCTTCCAGCTGGGCAGAATCATGCGCTGGCGGTGCTCCTCGAAGGTACGGGCGCGCAGGCGGTAGCCGTAATGCTCCGGGTTGTCGAAGGCGATTGACCCTACGTCCAGAAACGGGGCCATAGGGCTGGTCATAACGACTAGGCGCGGATCATAGCCCACACGCTCGTAGAGGTGTTGCACGTAGGCGCCAGTTTCGCGGACGCTGGCTGCGGTCTGCTTAGGGATACCCGTCATGAAATACAGGTCGAAGCGGTCGCAGTTAGGATGAGAAAGAGCCTCCACGATGGTCTCTTCCAGCTGGGCCATGCGGTAGTGACCCTTGCCAAAAGCTGCGCGTACGTCATCGTCATGGCTTTCGGCGGAAATCTCCACCGACCAGCTCTTTAAGTTTTTATCGAGCATGTGGTAGAAATCGTTTCCGCCAGGAGGCGGTCCAAAAAATTCAAAGCCAATGGGATTTTGAACTTTCCCCTTAAGCCCCGTAATGAACTGCTCGGTATATTCGGGGCCGGCCTGCAGGAAGTCGTTCAATACAAAAATGGGACCCCACACATGCTTTTGCACATGTTCGATGTCGCGGATGAGCAGTTTAGGGTCACGCCACGCAACCTTGCGGCGTCCCATGTGGTTCTTGTACGCATACGCGCTTCCGCCGCAGGTGGCGCAGTTGCGCGCGCAGCCTCGGCAGGTGAGACTGGCGGTCACCGGGTATTGCAGCCAGCCTTTCATGGGCAGGTAACTGGTAAAGTCAAACTGGCGCAGCACGCTTTTCATAGGATAATCGTAGTCCATGGAGATGGCATCCATATCGTCAGGCACCCATGAAAGGGCGTTGATATGCACGCGGCCCGTCGAGTCTTTCCAGGTTAGATTAGGGATATCGCTCAAGTCGCCTACAGGGGTGCCTGTTTTTTGGGCGTGCGTCACGCGTTCTACCAGCAGGCGCATGGGCTCCTCGGTGCTATCGCCACGGAACACGTAGTCAACGCAATCGTAGGCAATCAGGTCTTCGTGGAATATGGTAGAGGAAAGGCCACCGAAGCTGATGGGCACATCGGGGTGCAGGCGCTTGAGGATCTTCGCTACCTCGATAGAGCCATGGCAATGGGGCATCCAGTGTAAGTCGATGCCGAAGAAGCGGCTCTGCAGGCGCGCCAGATTCTTTTCAACGTCAAAGTTCTTCTTGTGCAGCATCAGGGATGCTAGGTTGTAGATGCGCGCACGAAAGCCAAATCGCTCGAAGTATTCGCACAGCGTTGTAAGGCCGAGAGGATACATCTCGAAGATGGGGGTGGAGGGCACCATGTCGGATACGGGGCCATACATAATAGAGCGCTCGCGGAAGTCGTAGGTGGCGGGCGCGTGTATAAAGGTGAAGTCAAATTTTTCCATAATGGGGCAGTATAGCGGTATTTGCTGTGGCGTATGCCGTGTTTTTGCCTCCCTTCTCCGCATTGTGGGCACACGCATGCTCTGCTCGAAAGGGGGCGCTTAAGGCTCACTCAGGTCGATTTCGTGGCGTGTGCTATATGTGTGTGCTGTACGTATGCAGCTGTGCTGCGGGAACGAGGCGCTTTTTTGCGTTGAATTTGTAATGCGACGAATGCGGCGCGTCATTATTTTTACGCGGTGATAAGATGATACATTCAAGAGCTGTGGGGTAATTGAACCTTGCAGGGTTGTGCATGATTGAGGGATGTTATGGCAAAGCAAAAACTATCGGCAAAGCAGCGCGAAGAACGTGTGAGGGCTGCTGCTGAGCGTGAAAAGCGCGCCGAGGAAAAGAAGAAGGCTTCCGAGCGCACTAAGAAGATCTTTACGGTGGTGGTCTGCGTGATTCTCGTGCTCGCCTTGGCCTTGCCCACGATGGCCATCGCGCTTTTGGGCGGCGCCTAAGAGGTAGGAAGCTTTAGGTTAGGACCCTGCGCTTTGGATGCCCGTGGGGTTTCAGGCGAGGTCTGGGTTTCGGATGTTGCATAAAAGCGTTTGACCCCTCGAAGAGATTTGGTAAAGTACGTCTCGTTGCGGTATGTCTGTTGCGGTACGATTGAGAGCGATCTATGCGGTCTGCAATCTGTACGCTCTATAAGTAGTAGGAGAGATGCGTGTTCGGAATCGGCGGTTTTGAGCTGCTTATCATTCTGATTTTCGGCTTCATCTTGGTGGGTGATCGTCTGCCTGATGTGGCGAAAACCCTGGGTCGTGCGCTGCGTACGTTTCAGAACGCCCAGCGCGATATGAGCAAAGTTATTCGAGAAGGCGTATTCGATCCCGATGCGGATGAGCCTTTCAAAGATCCGCTGGCGGCTTTGGATAAAATGGGCGGCATCGCCAAAAAGACCGGTTCTTCCCTGGCAGACGATTTAAATGAGATGGCTGCCGCTGCCAAGAAAAAGAAAGTTGAGACGGCTCCCGAGAAGAGCGCTGCTTCCTCTCAGGAAGAGGTGCCTGCCGTTGCCGAAGAAGCGCCTGCAGAGGAGGCGACATCAGCTCCTGCTGAGACCTTCGCCGAGCGCCGTGCCCGCTACGAGCGTGAGCGTGCCGCGCGCTTGGCTGCTCAGGCGGAGGAAAAAGCCGCTGCTGAAGCGGCTGCGGCGCAGGAGGCTTTGCAGGCCGCCGATGAGCTCGTGGTTCAGGTTGAAGGCACAGCGCCCGAAGGCGCAACGGCCGAAGCTGCAGCGCCCGAAGGCACAACGGCCGAAGCTGCAACGGCTGAAGCTGAAGCAGGGAAGGAGGCGCAGTAATGCCTATCGGACCTGCGCGTATGCCTATTATGGACCATCTCGGCGAGCTGCGTATGCGCCTGGTGCGTATCGTGGTTGCCCTGCTGATTTCAGTGTGCGTGTTTTATCTGGCAACGCCCACCGTTGCTCAATTCCTCTTGCTTCCCATCGCTGAATATCTGCCGACCGACACCGAGGGCATGACCCTTCTGACCGCCCTCGACCCCTTCGAGTCCTTCACCGTGCGCTTCAGCGTGTCGTTTTGGGTGTCCATCGTGGCGTGCTCCCCTATCATTTTGTGGCAGATCCTGGCCTTTTTCTTGCCCGCTTTGAAGCCCAAGGAGCGTAAGTGGTTTATTCCTACCTTCATCGCTGCGGTTGCTCTGTTTATTCTGGGGACGGTGTTTTGCTACTTCGTCATTCTGAATGCGGCTTTTAGCTGGCTTACTGACCAGGCTTCGGGTTTTGCTGTGGTGATGCCGCGCGCTGCCTCATATGTGGATATCATCATCAAGTTCGAGATCGGCTTTGGCTGTGCCTTCGAATTGCCGCTTGTGGTGTTCTACTTGGTGGTATTCGGCATCGTTCCTTACAAAAAGCTGCGAGCATCGTGGCGCTATGTGTACATGGGTCTTATTGTGGCTTCCGCTATGATCACCCCCGACGCATCGCCCGTGACCATGATCCTCATGTTCGCCGCCATGATTGCTTTGTATGAACTCAGCTTGTTGGTTGCTCGTATTGCTTTAGGCAAGCGTCTGAAAGCGCAGGAAGAGCAGCAAAAACGAGACGAGGCGGAAGAAGCCGAAATGATGGCTGCGTGGAAGAAGATGCGCTCCCAAGATGAGTAGAGGTCGCATCAACCGCTGACAAGACGAGTGTCTCCCAACGAGTGAGCGCTTGTGGGGGAATGTGCGGAAAAGGAAGGGATGAGCATGCATGAACTGGGGATTATGACCGGCGTTATGGACGCCGTGTGCTCTTCCGCTGTTGAAGCGGGCGCCCAGAAGGTGACTTCCATCTCTCTCTCGGTAGGCGAGATGACCGAATGCATCCATGAGGCTTTAGTGTTTGCTTTTGAGGCTTTGCAGGAGCTGCCCGAGTATGCGCTGTGTGCCGAAGCGAAGCTGGAGGTGAATCTTGTCCAGCCGGAAAGCGTGTGTCTGGAATGCGGTGAGCGGTTTAAACACAACCGCTTTCATCTACTGTGTCCCGTCTGTGGCAGTTTTGCCACCGAACTCGTTGCGGGACGTGAGATGCAAATCGATTCTATTGAAATTGAAACTCCTGACGAAGACGAATAACCGAAGGCAAAACAGCGCCGCTAACGCAGGAGGTTACGTGGCGTGTTAAAGGAAAGCACCCTATGAAAATCGACATGAAGCAACCGATCCTGGATAAAAACGACACCTTGGCTGCCCAGCTGCGCCAGCGCTTTGCCGAGAACCACGTCTATGTGCTTGACTTGTTGGCTAGCCCCGGTTCCGGCAAAACATCCACCATCTTAGCGACCATTGAGGCGCTTCGCGATGAGTTCAATATTGCTGTTATCGAAGGGGATATTGCAAGCTCTGTTGACGCTGAACGCATCAAGGCACAGGGGATTCCGGCGGTCCAAATCAACACGGGTGGCGCGTGCCATCTGGAAAGCGCCATGCTCAAGCGTGCTGTTGACGTGCTCGATTTGGAGCGTTTGGATTTGATCATCATCGAAAACGTGGGAAACCTTGTGTGTCCTACCGATTTCGATTTGGGCGAAAACGCCAAGGTTATGATTTTGTCGGTGCCCGAAGGCGATGACAAGCCGCTGAAGTATCCGGGGGTATTTCAGGTTTCCCAGGCTATCATTCTCAATAAAGTGGATACGATGCCGGTGTTTAATTTTGACGAGGAGGCGTTTCGCGCTTCTGTGTCGCAGCTCAATCCCACCGCGCCGATTTTCCCGCTTGCCGCAACGAAGGGCACGGGCGTTGATGCATGGGCAACGTGGCTTGCGGAACGTATTCGCCGGGCGTAGGCCGGCATAAAGGATTGCCCGTGGAGATGGATCAGACATACCATGCCTGCGTTGATGGTTTACGCACGTTTGCCCGATCCCTTGGGTATGCTGAGGTGGTGATAGGGCTTTCGGGCGGCCTTGATTCTTCGGTGGTGGCTGCGCTGAGCGTTGATGCCTTCGGCGCCCAGCAGGTGCATGGCGTGCTCATGCCAGGCCCCTACTCTTCGGATCATTCGGTAACGGATGCTCAGGATTTGGCTCAGCGTCTTGGTA
>CAYFWL010000020.1:15704-20759 GCA_964346845.1 uncultured Eggerthellaceae bacterium
GAAGAGCTCGCAGGGCTTGCGGCGGAAAACTCCCAGGCGCGCTGCCGCATGATCGTTCTTATGGCGCTGTCCAACCAATACGACTGGATGGTGGTGAACACCGGCAACAAGAGCGAGGCGATGATGGGGTATTCCACGCTCTACGGGGATACTGCGGGCGCCTACGCTCCGCTCGGGGGCCTGTATAAGACCGATGTGTTCGCCCTGGCGGCATGGCTCAATGAGCGTGCTCGTCGAGCGGGTCAGGTGGAGCCTATTCCCCAGCACGTCATCGACAAACCGCCGAGTGCCGAGCTTTCGGCCAATCAAGAAGACGAGAAGAGCCTGGGCGTTTGTTACGAGGAACTCGACCAGATTCTCATCTGTCTCGTGGAACGCGGTCTGTCGGTGGATGAAGTCGCTGCCTGCGGTTTTGATCCTCGCCAGGTAGAGCGCATAGACAAGATCATGCGCCGCTCTGCGTTCAAACGCGCGCTTGAGCCGCCGTATCCTTCGGATGCCTTCTACGCATAAACCATTTCTTACGGCTTAATAACAAACGTGTACATTTCAAACCTCTTCCTTGAAACGCTTTGCGATGGTGTTAAGATGCTCCTGTTATCTCTTTAGCACTCATGGGAAACGAGTGCTAAATAAGAAAATGCGTTTTACGCAGAAAGGAAGGCTCCATATGGCTTTGAAACCCCTGGGCGATCGCGTCGTTATCAAGCGCGATGAGGCTGAATCGACGACTGCCTCGGGCCTGTATTTGTCCCGCGAATCCAAGGAAAAGCCCCAGACTGGCATCGTTGTTTCCGTTGGCGAAGGCAAGCGCGACAAGGATGGTGTGTTGGTCCCCGTTCCCGTTGCGGTGGGCGATAAGGTTCTGTACGGTAAGTACGGTGGAACCGAAGTGACCGTTGACGGCGAAGAAGTGCTGATTGTGCGCGCTGAAGACATCTACGCGGTGTTTGAGTAGGGAAAACGTACGACTCATTTCGACTGGTAAGAGGCGTTTCGGCGGAGGGGATTGCCCCTGCAGGTACTTGTTGAAGCCAACGGCTTTGGGGTGTTGCGAGCACATCGCGTGCAAGTTCCGAAAGCGTAAGGCGTCCGCCTAAACGACGATAGTATTGAAAAGGAAATCAATATGGCAAAAGATATTAAGTTCGAGGCTGATGCCCGCAGTGGCTTAGCTGCCGGTGTGAGCAAGCTGGCCGATGCTGTTAAGGTAACGCTTGGCCCCAAGGGTCGCTATGTTGCTCTGGAGAAGTCCTATGGTGCCCCGGTTATCACTAACGACGGTGTGACCGTTGCAAAAGAAGTCGAGCTGGAAGACCCCATCGAGAACATGGGCGCTCAGCTGGTTCGCGAAGTTGCCGTCAAGACCAACGATGTTGCAGGCGATGGCACCACGACCGCCACATTGCTGGCTGACGTCATTGTGTCCGAGGGCTTGAAGAACGTTACCGCCGGTGCTGATGCTTTGGGCATTCGCCGTGGCATTCAGAAGGCAACCGATGCTGTTGTCGAAGCTATCAAGCTTGATGCGACTACCATTTCCACCAAGGAGCAGATTGCCAATGTTGGCACCATCTCCGCCGGTGATCCGAAGATTGGCCAGAAGATTGCCGAGGCAATGGATGCCGTTGGACAAGACGGCGCCATCTCGGTCGAGGAGAGCCAGACCTTTGGTTTCGACATCGAGATCGTTGAAGGTATGCAGTACGACCGTGGTTACATCTCTCCTTACATGGCAACCGATATGGAGCGTATGGAGGCGGTGCTGAAGGATCCCTATATCCTGGTTACCGACCAGAAGGTTGCGAGCATTCAGGATATGGTGCCGCTGCTGGAGTCCATCATGCGCTCGGGCCGTCCGCTGTTCTTGGTTGCCGAAGACGTTGAGGGCGAGGCTTTGGCTACGATCCTGCTGAATCGTCTGCGTGGCACCTTGAACTGCGTTGCCATCAAGGCTCCGGGCTTTGGTGACCGCCGTAAGCGCATCCTGGAAGACATTGCCACGGTTACGGGCGCTCAGGTTATCGCCAAGGACTTTGGCATGACGGTCGCCGATGCCACGATTGAGGCTCTGGGTACCGCTAAGACGGTGAAGGTTACCAAGGATAACTGCCTGATCGTTGACGGCGCGGGCGATAAGGCTGCAATCGATGCCCGCGTTGCCCAGATTCGCATGGAGATCGAGCACACCGATTCCGACTTTGACCGCGAGAAGCTCCAGGAGCGCCTTGCCAAGCTTTCCGGTGGCGTTGCCGTGCTGAAGGTAGGCGCTGCTACCGAGTCGGAGCTGAAAGAAACCAAGAGCCGTATCGAAGATGCTCTGCAGGCAACGCGCGCTGCTGTTGAAGAGGGCATCGTTGCTGGCGGTGGCGTTGCCCTGGTGAATGCCATCTCCGCTCTGGAAGAGGTCAAAGGTGCCGATAAAGATGAAGAGGTCGGCATCTCGATCATTCGCAAGGCGCTGGAGCTCCCGCTGCGCGCTATTGCCCAGAACGCTGGTTTCGAGGGCTCCGTTGTGGTCGATCGCGTGAAGAACATGGCCAAGGGCGAGGGCCTGAACTGCGCTACCGGCGAGTACGGCAACATGATTGAGATGGGCGTTTCCGACCCCGTCAAGGTGACTCGTACCGCGCTGCAGTCCGCAGCTTCTGTCGCAAGCCTGATTCTCATCACTGAGGCGACTATTAACGAAATCCCCAAGCAGGGTCCCGATTTGTCTGCTCTGGCGGGTGCTGCTGGCGGTATGGGCGGCATGATGTAAGTTCTCCGTCTGTTCGCTTCGGATGAGGCGCACCGACGCTTTGGGGAGAAGGACTCAGGCGCTCTTTCGCCTTTCTGCGGCTTCGATTTGCCTGGATGAAGCTGCGAAGGTGTTGCCGATGACCCCTTCTCCTCACTTCTTTCGGTTCGGGCGGTCTTCCGCTTGGGCCGAGAGTCCCTTGAAGGCTCGCGAAAGCGGGCCTTCGTGTTTCTCTGGAAACAGCGCATGCCTTCAGGCAAGCCTTCTGGTAGAATGCCCCTGTGGAAGATCTCATGGACATAGCACTTGACATTTTGGCCGACGCTGCGCTAGATACCCTCAAACTGATTCCGTTCTTGCTGGTAACGTATCTGGTGATGGAGTGGCTGGAGCACAAAACGGGAACGAAGACTCAGGATGCCGTGCGTCGTGCAGGAGCCGCCGGCCCCGCTATCGGTGCTCTTCTGGGCGTGGTTCCTCAGTGCGGCTTCTCGGCTGCGGCCTCTACGCTGTACGCGGGACGCGTTATCACCCTGGGCACCCTGTTTGCCGTGTATTTGTCCACCTCCGATGAAATGCTGCCTATTTTCATCGCGGAGCAAGCTCCTGTGGGAACCATCGCGGCTATTCTTCTGACAAAGCTGCTTATCGGTTTGCTTACGGGCTTCGCTGTTGATTTTGCCCTTCGTCGCCGTAGCGCTGCAGAGGAGGATCTGCGTATTCATGAGCTGTGCCAGCGTGATCGTTGTGCATGCGCCAACAGCTGTCGTGAATGCGAAGAGCATCCTGAAGCGGTGTATTATCATCACGATGACTGCGCTGCGGGATGCGATCACGAGCATCATCGGCACGACCACGATCATGATGCCCCGGGGATGGGTCATATTGTTCGGAGTGCGGTGAAGCATACAGTTGAAGTGACGGTGTTTATTTTCCTCGTCACGTTAGTGTTGAACGCTGTTATCGAAGGCGTTGGGGAAGATGCCCTTGTTGCTTTCGTCGGGCAAAACGAGATTCTTTCGGTGGTCTGCGCTGCGGTGGTGGGTCTCATTCCCAATTGCGCAGCGAGTGTGGTGATCGCTCAGCTGTACCTCCAGGGCGTTTTGGGCCCGGGAGCTATGATGGCGGGTCTGCTGGTCGCTGCGGGCGTGGGTCTTTTGGTGCTCGCGCGCTCCAATCGTCCCGCTTCGCGCACGCTTGCCATAGTGGGGGGTCTGTTGGCCGTGGGCATTGCGTGGGGACTTCTCATCTCGTTGATAGGCATCACCTTTTAAATTTTTTGTTTGACCTTGCTGGTTCATGCGGTTAAAATACGTGTTTGCGTATGGTAGCGGGCCGTTAGCTCAGTTGGTAGAGCAGGGGACTTTTAATCCCAAGGTCTAGGGTTCGAGTCCCTAACGGCCCACCATGTACGCGTAGGGAGACTGGGGTATCGTCCAGCGGCAGGACTCTGGTTTTTGGTACCAGCTACCTAGGTTCGAATCCTGGTACCCCAGCCACAGAAGCTTTCGGAGGCACTATCGAGGGCCTTTCGTATTGCAAGAAGCGGGAAAGCGTGCTGATCAAGTTCCTTGCTTCTCCTTGCGAGGTTTTCTCCGCCGGTTAAACCGGATGATCTCGCCTAGGAACGGGAGTTCCTACAAATTATTCCACCGGCAAGGCGGTGGCGCTGCAAGAAGCGTAGAAACCTTGGCGGCTCCGCAAGGGAATGCGAGAAGCTGCGCGGCTTGACCGCACGCCTGGCATGCAGGTTTAAAAAACCAACACGATGTGGTTTGTTGGTTTGCGCACTCTTTTTAAAAAATATCTGTACAAATGAATACTTTATTGCTATCATACATCTTCGCGTTTTAGACAACGTTTGGTTGGAGGAGCACTTTTGGCCAAAGAAGATGTAATCGAACTCGAAGGCACCGTTCTTGAGGCGCTACCGAACGCAATGTTTCAGGTAGAACTTGAGAATGGGCACAAGATTTTGGCTTATATTTCCGGCAAGATGCGTATGCACTACATCAAGATTTTGCCTGGTGATAAGGTCACGGTCGAGCTCTCGGTTTATGATTTGAACCGTGGGCGCATTACGTATCGTTTTAAATAGTTCGAGGCGGTACGCGGTCTGCACAGGGGGACAACTGTGCAGGCTTTTTGTGTGTTAAGTCCCAGGGCGAACTCGCCACCCGTCTTGAAGGCAAGCAAACAAACACCAGCGGCTGGGTGTGAAGATAGAAACGTTCACATTACCGAAAGGAAGAAACATGAAGGTACGTCCGTCGGTCAAGCAAATGTGCGACAAGTGCAAAATCATCCGTCGTCAT
>CAYFWL010000021.1:0-3863 GCA_964346845.1 uncultured Eggerthellaceae bacterium
GTCGCGATCGTGGCGAGAGGAGGGCTAAGTAATGCTGATACCTAAGCGTGTAAAGCACCGCAAGGTGCAGCGTGGCTCTATGAAGGGCAAAGCAAAAGGCGGCACTCGTCTGAATCATGGTAGCTATGGCATCCAGGCTCTTGAAGCTGCATGGATCACCAACCGCCAAATCGAGGCTGCTCGTATCGCTATGACGCGTCACATGAAGCGTGGTGGCCATGTCTGGATCACTATCTTCCCGGACAAACCTGTCACCCAAAAGCCAGCAGAAACCCGTATGGGTTCGGGCAAAGGCAATCCCGAGAAGTGGGTAGCCGTGGTTAAGCCCGGCCGCATCATGTTCGAGGTTGACGGTGTTGAAGATGAGGTTGCTCGCGAGGCTCTTCGTCTGGCAATCAACAAGTTGCCCATCAAGGCGAAGATCGTCACGCGTGAAGAAGGGCAGGAATAAACATGAAGGCAGCTGAGATTCGCGAACTTTCCGCTGAAGATTTGGCGGAAAAGTTGAAGGAAGCGCGCGCTGAACTGTTCAATCTGCGCTTCCAAATGGCAACGAGCCAGTTGGACAACACGGCTCGTGTCAAGCAGGTAAAAAAAGACATTGCTCGCATCCAAACTGAGATGCGCGCCCGTGAAATTAGCGCTTAAAGGAAGGGTGTGATTGCAAATGAGTGAAGAACGCAATTCCCGCAAAGTGCGCCAGGGCGTCGTCGTCAGCGCAGGTAACGATAAGACCACCGTCGCGAAAGTCACTGAGCGTAAGCCTCATCCCATCTACAAGAAGATGATGACCAGCACCAAGAAGCTCCATGCTCATGACGAACTGAACGAAGCCGGTCTCGGCGACACCGTTCAGATTATGGAGACTCGCCCGCTGTCGAAGATGAAGCGCTGGCGCCTTGTAAAAATTGTTGAAAAGGCCAAATAGTTTTTTGCGCATAGCATAAAACTCGTGATTGAGAAAGTAGGTTTGAATCATGATTCAAATGCAAACCATGCTCACCGTGGCCGACAACTCAGGTGCTCGCAGGGTTCGCTGCATTAAGGTTCTCGGCGGTTCTAAGCGCCGTTACGCTGGCCTTGGCGATGTGATCATCTGTGCAGTGCAGGAAGCTCAGCCCAACGGCAATATCAAGAAGGGCGATGTTGTCCGTTGCGTTGTTGTTCGCACGAAGAAGGAAGTTCGTCGTGCTGACGGTAGCTATATCAAGTTTGATCAGAATGCATGCGTCGTCATCGGCGCTGACGGTGCTCCTAAGGGCACCCGTATCTTCGGCCCCGTTGCTCGTGAGCTGCGTGAGAAGAAGTACATGAAGATCGTGTCTCTGGCTCCGGAAACCCTGTAAGGAGGATAGAGAATGAAAATGAACGTCAAAAAAGGCGATCTGGTAAAGATTATCGCCGGCAAGGATAAGGGCAAAGAAGGCAAGATCCTTCGCTCCATCCCTGAAACTCAGCGTGTTGTTGTCGAGGGTGCTAACATGATGAAGAAAGCTATGCGCCCCACCCAGCAAAACCCTCAGGGTGGTATTTCCACCATGGAGGCTCCGCTGCATGTTTCTAATGTTATGCTCGTTTGCCCTGAGTGCAAAGCTGCAACCCGTGTGTCTCGTAAGCGCGTTGAGGGCAAAAAGGGCTACATCCGTGTTTGCAAGAAGTGCGGAAAGGACTTTGAATAAAAGTCTAGGTTCACCATTTGGCCCTTGCGTGTTGCCTCATGGCACCAAGGCTTGTTCGGCAATGCGTCGGGCCAACTGCCTGAGCCGATACGCTTTTTGGTGTGTTCTGAGGAATGAAGGTGTTTCTTCGGAACCTTTCCGGCACGTTTAAGGAAGGAAGATTTGCAGGTTCTCCCTTCCAAAGCCGCGAGGGTGCGCTTTCGCGGTTGTATATGACCCCACGGGCAAAAACGCCTCAGGGGACGCAGGGTCAGAAATCCTGCGTTCAAATCATCGAAAGGAACGAAAACTATGGCTCCTCGTTTGAAGGAAAAATGTCAGAGCGAAGTTGCTCCTAAGCTCATTGAAGAGCTTGGCCTGAAAAACCCCATGCTCTGCCCTCGTCTTGAGAAGATCGTTGTCAATATGGGCGTTGGCGCCGCTTCGAGCGACTCCAAGCTGCTCGATGCTGCTATGAACGACCTTCGCATCATCTCTGGTCAGCAGCCCTGCATAACCCGTGCCCGCAAGTCCATCGCCGGTTTCCATATCCGCGAGGGGCAGGCCATCGGTTGCAAGGTGACGCTGCGTGGCGACCGCATGTGGGAGTTTCTGGATCGCCTGTTGTCGGTGGCTTTGCCGCGCGTGCGTGACTTCCGCGGCGTCTCTAAGACCAGCTTTGATGGCCACGGCAACTATTCTTTGGGTGTGACCGAGCAGCTTATCTTCCCCGAGATCGACTACGATAAGGTTGATCGCACGCGTGGTATGGACATCACCTTCGTGACCAGCACCCCGGATAACGCTGAGGCTTTGGCCCTGTTCACCGCACTGGGCTTCCCCTTTAAGAATAACTAGTGGTAAAATAGAACGCCCAAAAATTTTGGTACTTGAACCTGCGGGTAAGCCGCAGGTCGAGGATATAGAAAGAAGGAACTGAATGGCTAAGAAATCGATGATCGCCAAGGCGAAGCGCGAGCCGAAGTTCTCTACGCGTCAGCACAATCGCTGCACCCGTTGCGGACGTCCTCGCTCTTTCTATCGCAAGTTCGGCTTGTGCCGCATTTGCTTGCGTGAACTTGCCAATAAAGGCGAACTGCCCGGCGTAACCAAGGCTTCCTGGTAAGAGAAGATTCCCGCTTACGCAAGGTGTATCTCCCGAGCAGGCGGAGGTGTTAAGGGCGCCAACGAACCGACGCGGAGATTCATCACGAACCAAAGGAGAAAAAAATGTCAATGACCGACCCCATCGCAGATATGCTTACGCGCGTGCGTAATGCTAACTCTGCAGGCAAGCAGACGGCTTCCATGCCGTCGAGCAAGAAGCTTGTCGAGATTGCCCGCATCATGGCCGAAGAAGGCTATATTGCGGGTTATGAGGTTACTCCGGGCGAGCCCCGTGCTACGCTTGAGATCGCCCTCAAATACAGCAAGAAGTCCAAGACCATCCGTGGTATCAAGCGTATTTCCAAGCCGGGCTTGCGCATTTACGCTGGCAAAGATGAGCTGCCCCGCGTTTTAGGTGGTCTGGGTACCGCGATTATTTCAACGAGTGAAGGCGTAATGGCCGACCGTGATGCCCGTATCAAGGGTATCGGCGGCGAAGTCATCGCTTATATCTGGTAGGAAAGGGAAGGGATAAGATATGTCTCGTATCGGCAAGATGCCCATCGCTATTCCTGCTGGTGTCGAAGTCACCATCGATGGCGCTACTGTTTCTGTCAAGGGCCCTAAGGGTGAGACTACTCGTGTATTCCCTGGGATGATCACCATTTCCCAGGATAACGGTGTCCTCACGGTTGAGCGTCCTGATGACACGCGTGAATCCAAGAGCATGCACGGCTTGAGCCGTTCGCTTTTGGCTAATATGGTTGAAGGCGTGAGTACGGGCTTCACGAAGAAGCTTCAGCTGGTTGGTGTAGGATATCGTGCTGCTAAGAAGGGCAATAACCTGGAAATGCAGCTGGGTTACTCCCACCCCGTTTTGATCGAGTGCCCCGAGGGCATCACGCTTGAGTGCCCGTCTCAGACCGAAATTGTTGTCAGCGGTATCAGCAAAGAGCAAGTTGGTCAAGTTGCTGCGGACATTCGCAAGTGGCGCAAGCCGGAGCCTTATAAGGGCAAGGGCATTCGCTACGAGGGCGAGAACGTCCGTCGCAAGGCCGGCAAGGCTGGCAAGGACTAGGACGCATAACGGTATCTGAT
>CAYFWL010000021.1:3873-4401 GCA_964346845.1 uncultured Eggerthellaceae bacterium
TCTGATTGAAGGGATTATCAATGAATAGACTTCAGAAAAAGCAAGCCGGTCTGCGTCGTCGCCACACTCGTGTTCGCGGCAAGGTCTCCGGCACTGCAGCTCGTCCGCGCCTGTGCGTGAGCCGCAGCAATTCTAACATTTACGCCCAGGTCATCGATGACGCAACGGGTAAGACCCTCCTGGGTGTCTCTACGCTGGGCCCCGAATTTAAAGCTACGGGCAAGAGCGGCGCCAACGTAGAAGGCGCCAAGGAGTTGGGCTCTATTATTGGCAAGAAGGCTATTGAGGCCGGTATCACCACTATCGTGTTTGACCGTGGTGGTCACCTGTATCACGGCCGCGTGCAGGCTTTAGCCGACGCTGCCCGTGAAGCAGGATTGGTATTCTAAAGGAGAGTAGGAAGCTATGGCTCGCAATAACAAGCAAGAAAATGCCGGAGCTCCTGAGCTCCAGGAGCGCGTGGTGTACATCAACCGCGTCTCCAAGACCGTTAAGGGTGGTCGTCGCATGGCGTTTACCGCTCTGGTT
>CAYFWL010000021.1:4411-18904 GCA_964346845.1 uncultured Eggerthellaceae bacterium
CAAGTCCTCTGAGGGACCGAACGCCATCAAGAAGGGCGTCGAAGATGCCAAGAAGAATATGTTCGAAGTTGCCCTGACCCCCGAGCAAACGCTGCCCCATGAGGTTATCGGTGAATACGGCGCTGGTCGCGTTCTGCTGAAGCCGGCTCTGCCGGGTACCGGCGTTATGGCTGGTGGCCCTGTTCGTGCCGTCATGGAGCTTGCTGGTGTGAAGAACTGCATCACCAAGTCTCTGGGTACCGACAACTGCCTGAACATCTGAGGCTCATGGAGACTCCGCAGGAAGTTTCCGCACGTCGCGGTATTTCCGTCTCCAAGATCTTCGGCACCAAGGAGGCATAATCATGGCAGAGAAGACTCTTCGCGTGACTCAGATCAAGAGCGCGATCGCTCACCCGAAAGATCAGGGTCAGACCTTGAAGGCTCTGGGTTTGGGCAAGATTGGACGCAGCGTTGACCAGGTGGATAACCCCAGCGTTCGTGGCATGATTTTCAAGGTGAAGCATCTTGTTAAGGTTGAGGAGATTTAGTCCTTCGGCCTTTCCGACGAGGAATTGCCTCGTTATTCTTGTTGATATGCTCGATGCGTTGCATGCAAAATCTGTGTGCAACGCATGTGCATGTATTAAGGAAGTTGACTGGCGGCGAGCTGCCAGCACGGATGCATGCGATGCATCCGCCGTGCGAACAAAGGAGTAATACCAATGGAATTAAAAGACTTGCATCCCGCTGAGGGTTCTCGGCGTTCACGTAAGCGTGTTGGCCGCGGCATCGGTTCGGGTCGTGGTAAGACCTCTGGTCGTGGTATGAATGGTCAGAAGTCCCGTGCAGGTGGCGGCAAGGGTGCCGGCTTCGAGGGCGGTCAGACTCCTCTGGCCCGTCGTTTGCCCAAACTCCCTGGCTTCACCAATATCAACCGTGTTGAGTATGTGCCGGTGAATGTCTCTCGTCTGGAAGAGAAATTTGAAGCCGGTGCCGTTGTTGACGGCGCTTCTCTGAAGGCTGCTGGCATCATCAAGCATGCAGACGATTTGGTTAAGGTTCTTGGCGACGGCGAAATCACTAAGGCGCTGACGATCAAGGTTGACAAAGTCTCTGCTTCCGCCAAGGCAAAAATCGAAGCAGCCGGAGGAAAGGTTGAATTGCCTTGCTAAGCTCAATTGTTGATGCATTCAAGGTTCCCGAGCTGAGGAGGAAACTCCTCTTCACGCTCGCTATCCTTGCGTTGTACCGCTTTGGTTCGTATGTCCCGGTGCCGGGCATTCCGTTCCGCGACTTCGCTTTGTCCTTCCAGAACTCGGGTGTCTCTATGGCAATGCTCGACCTGTTCACGGGCGGTGCCTTGTCCAACTTCTCCGTGTTCTCGCTGGGTATCATGCCCTACATCACCGCATCTATCATTATGCAGTTGATGCAGACGGTTATCCCCGCTGTGGGTAACTGGGCGCGTGAAGGCGAAACCGGCCGTAAGAAGATCACGCAGGTAACGCGTTACCTGACGTTGGGTCTGGGCCTGATCAACGCTATAGGTTACCTGCTGCTCTTCAAATCTGCTGCGTATGGCGTTGCTTTCTCAAGCGAGGTTCCGGAGCTTCTTTCTGATGTTCTGGTTGTCTTTACGCTGGTTGCCGGCACGGCGTTTATCATGTGGATGGGTGAGCTTATCACCCAGCGCGGAGTGGGCAACGGTATGTCCCTCATCATTTTTGTAAGCATCGTTTCACGCGTGCCGAGCGCTATCTTCTCTTCTATCAACGAAACCAGTGAGCCGGGCATGGGCATTGCGGTGACTGTACTGACGTTGGCCATCGTTTTGCTTATCATTCCCTTGATCATCTATATCGAGCGCGCGCAGCGTCGTATTCCGGTCAAGTATGCAAACCGCGTTTCTGGTCGAAAGATGATGGGCGGCCAATCCACCTACATTCCTTTGAAGGTGAATTCCGCAGGCGTTATCCCGATCATCTTCGCAAGCTGCATCATCTATTTCCCTGCTCAGCTGGCTGCGTTGTTCAACGTCAGCTGGTTGACGGCTTTTGCCGACTCTATCTCCACGGGATGGATCAACTGGATTCTGACTATCTTGCTGATCGTGTTCTTTGCGTATTTCTACACCTCCATGGTGTTTAATCCCGAGGACACCGCCAGCAATATTCAGAAACAAGGTGGCTTCGTTCCGGGTATTCGTCCTGGTAAAGCTACTGTTGACTACATCCGCAAGGTGATTCGTCACATCACGCTGCCGGGTGGTGTGTTCATTGCGGCAATCGCTGTTGTGCCTACCATCATCTTCTTCTTCACCGGAAACAATCTGGTGCAGGCCTTTGGTGGCACTTCTATCCTTATCATGATTGGCGTTGCGCTTGATACGATGTCAAAGATCGACTCCCAACTGCGTGAATACAATTACGAAGGCTTCTTTAAGTAAGGAGAGAACGCATGAATATTGTTCTGCTCGGCGCTCCTGGCGCTGGCAAGGGTACCCAAGCTGCTCTTCTGGTTGAGGAATTTGGCACGCCGCATATCTCTACGGGTGACATCCTGCGTGCTGCGGTGAAGGAGCAAAGCGAACTGGGCCTGAAGGCGAAGGGCTACATGGACGCGGGCAATCTGGTTCCCGATGAGCTGATCATCGACCTGATGCGTGAGCGCTTCCAGCAACGCGACACCGACAAAGGCGTCATTTTGGACGGTTTCCCGCGTACCACAACGCAGGCCGTTGCGCTGGATACCATGTTGGCTGAGCTGAAGCGCCCTCTCGATGCCGCTTTGCTCATTGACGTCGAGGCCGAGGTTATCATCAACCGTCTGTGCTCTCGTCGCATGTGCAAAGACTGCGGTTACATCGGTACGGCTGCTGACGCCGTCTGCCCCAAGTGCGGTGGTGAGATGTATCAGCGCGATGATGACAACGAGGCTACCGTTCGCAACCGTCTTGATGTCTATGCCACCTCAACGGCTCCGCTGATCGACTACTATCGTGGATGCAATAAGCTGGTAAAGATTGACGGCAATCGTGATCCGCAGCTTGTTTATGCGGACGTAAAGGCTGTTTTAGGTCTGTAAATCTTGCTGCTCAGGTGTTCTGGCACGCTATCGACCCTCTTCGGAGGGTCGATTTTTTTACCATGGCAGGGAGGGAGCTGTCGGGGAACGTGTCAACAGGATATTTTCAATCGCCGCTGGGGTTCCCAATGGAGCAGGTGAGGGGTAATTCCAAAGTCAGTGGGAGCGCAGCTTGGTATCATGCGAAAATAGAGCAATAGCTTCGTTTTGTAGCAGAAAGCGTACGAGGGGGAGGAAGCTCTCTCGAAAACGTGCTTTGCGACTTTGCGCTCAGAGAAAAGCGTAAAACCTATCCAAGGAGAGGACGTATGGCAAGAGAACTCAAATCCATGGACGGCAACAACGCAGCAGCGTATGTTTCCTATGCATTTACGGAGGTAGCGGGTATTTACCCCATTACTCCTTCCAGTCCTATGGCCGACTATGTCGACCAGTGGGCTGCGCAGGGGAAGAAGAACATTTTTGGCACGACCGTTAAGGTCTGCGAGATGCAATCCGAAGGAGGAGCTGCCGGTGCGGTTCACGGTTCTCTGACTGCCGGTGCTCTTACGACCACCTATACGGCTTCCCAAGGCCTTCTTCTGATGATTCCCAATATGTATAAGATTGCCGCAGAGCAGCTTCCTTGCGTGTTCCATGTGAGCGCCCGCACGGTAGCGACGCAGTCTTTGAATATCTTTGGCGATCATTCCGATGTCATGGCTTGCCGCCAGACAGGTTTTGCCATGCTGGCTGAAAGCAATGTTCAGGAAGTTATGGATCTTTCTGCTGTTGCCCATCTTGCGGCCATCAAGGGTCGCATGCCCTTCCTGAACTTCTTCGATGGCTTCCGCACCTCGCACGAGATCCAAAAGATCGCTCTCTGGGATTACGATGATCTCAAAGATTTGTGCGATATGGATGCCGTGCGCGCCTTCCGCCAGCATTGCTTGAACCCCGAGCATCCGGCGGCACGCGGCTCCCATGAAAACGGCGACGTGTTCTTCCAGCATCGTGAAGCCTGCAACAGCCACTATGATGAGCTGCCTGCGGTTGTGGAAGAGTACATGAACGCCGTGAATGCGAAGCTGGGCACCGATTATAAGCTGTTCAACTACTACGGCGCCGAGGATGCCGAGCGCGTTATTGTCGCCATGGGCTCTATCTGCGACGTTGCTGAAGAGGTCATCGATTACCTGAACGCCCAGGGCGAGAAGGTGGGTCTTATCAAGGTTCGTCTCTATCGTCCCTTTGCTTCTGCCAAGTTTGTGGAAGCTATTCCTGCGACCTGCAAAAAGATTGCTGTTCTTGATCGCACCAAGGAGCCGGGTTCGGTGGGCGAGCCCTTGTTCCAGGACGTGGTCAATGCTTTGTGCTCCTTGGGGAAGGGCGGTATCACCGTTACTGGTGGACGCTATGGTTTGGGTTCTAAGGATACCCCGCCATCGTCGGTTTTCGCCGTGTACAAAGAACTGGAAAAGGATGACCCCAAACCCCGCTTTACTATCGGTATCGTTGACGATGTGACCAACTTAAGCCTCCCTGAAGACCCTGATTGTCCTAGCACTGCGGCCGAGGGCACAATTGAATGCAAGTTCTGGGGTCTGGGCGGCGATGGTACCGTCGGTGCCAATAAGAATTCCATCAAGATTATCGGTGACCATACTGATAAGTACATTCAAGCGTACTTCCAGTACGATTCCAAGAAAACGGGTGGCGTGACCATCAGCCACCTGCGCTTTGGTGATTCCCCCATCAGGAGTCCCTACTACATCAACAAGGCTGATTTTGTTGCATGCCACAATCCGTCCTACGTGATCAAGGGCTTCCGTATGGTCAACGATGTGAAGCCGGGTGGCGTCTTCATGATCAACTGCCAGTGGACTCCCCAGGAGTTGGAGAGCTACCTTGATGCCGAAGCAAAGCGCTACATTGCTCAGAACAACATCCAGCTGTACCTGATTAACGCGATTGACCTGGCGGTTCAGGTAGGTATGGGCAAGCGTACCAACACCATACTGCAGTCTGCATTCTTTGCCTTGGCCAAAGTGCTTCCTCTGGATATCGCTATTGCGTATATGAAGGACGCTGCCACGAAGTCCTATATCAAGAAGGGTCAAGACGTGGTTGATTGCAACCATAAGGCAATCGATGCGGGTGCGACCGCCTTTGTCAAAGTTGACGTTCCCGCTTCATGGGCAGATGCCGAAGATGCTCCTGTTGAGCGCAGCCTGTCAGGCAATCCTGCTTTGGTGAAAATGGTTACTGAAATCATGGAGCCCATTGCGCGTATGGACGGAGATAGACTCCCCGTTTCTGTCTTCATGGACCACGTTGATGGTCAGTTTGAGTTGGGCGCTGCTGCCTATGAGAAGCGTGGCGTTGCCGTACGGGTTCCCCAGTGGCACCCCGAGAAGTGCGCGCAGTGTAACAGCTGCGCCTTTGTGTGCCCGCATGCTGCGCTGCGTTCTTTTGCGCTGTCGGAGGAAGAGGCCGCGAACGTTCCTGAGAACGCATGCGTGATGCCCTTCAAGTCGGGCAAGGGCAAGGATAAGTACCTCTATACCTTAGTGGTTTCCCCTCTGGACTGCATGGGTTGCGCTGTCTGCGTCGGCCAGTGTCCCACCTACGCCTTGACTATGGCGCCTGCCGATTCCCAGAAAGATCAGCAGGAAGTGTTTGATTACTGTGTTGCCAACATCTCTGAAAAGCCTGATGTAACGGAATTCACCCAGAAGGGTTCGCAGTTCAAGCAGCCTCTGCTCGAGTTCTCCGGTAGCTGCGCCGGTTGCGCAGAGACCTCCTACGCACGTCTGATCACCCAGCTCTTCGGCGACCGTATGTATATCGCTAACGCTACAGGCTGCTCTTCTATCTGGGGCAATCCTGCTGCAACATCACCCTATACGGTGAACAAACAAGGTCGCGGTCCTGCTTGGTGCAACTCCCTGTTTGAGGATAATGCCGAATTTGGCATGGGTATGATGCTGGGCTATGACGCGGTGCGCGGAAAGCTGGTGGAACATACCAACAACATCTTGGCGGGTGAAGCGTATGACGAAAAGCTGAAGGATCTCGCACAGGCTTGGCTGGATGCAAAAGACGATGCAGAGGCAAGCAAGACGACCGCCGAGGCCTACCTCGCCGCCCTAGAAGAGCTTCCGAAGACCCCCGAATATGACCAGGCTGCTGCTATTTTGGATAACAGGGAATTCTTGACCAAGAAATCCTTCTGGATTTTCGGCGGCGATGGTTGGGCCTACGACATTGGTTATGGTGGTTTGGACCATGTCATTGCGTCGGGTAACGACGTTAATATCTTCGTTTTCGATACCGAGGTTTACTCCAACACGGGCGGTCAGGCATCCAAGGCATCCAATATCGGCCAGGTTGCCCAATTTGCTGCCGCTGGTAAGGAAATCAAGAAGAAGAGCTTGGCTGAAATCGCTATGAGCTATGGCTATGTTTACGTTGCCCAGGTCGCCATGGGGGCGCGTCCGGCTCAGACCCTGAAGGCCATTCAGGAGGCTGAGGCGTATCCTGGCCCATCGTTGATTATTGGCTACAGCCCCTGTGAGATGCACTCCATCAAGGGCGGTATGGCGAATTGCCAGACCGAAATGAAGAAGGCAGTAGAATGCGGCTATTGGAACCTCTTCCGCTTCAACCCTGCTGCCGAAGAGGGTAAGAAGTTTACCTTGGATTGCAAGGAACCTGCTGGAGGTTACCAGGATTTCCTCATGAGCGAGGCTCGTTATAGTCGCTTGACTCGTGAGTTCCCTGAGCGAGCTGAAGAGCTGTTCGAGCGCAACGAGAAGGCGGCCATGGATCGCTTCGAGCACCTGCTGAAGCTGAAAGAGCTGTACTCGGCTCTGTAAAAGATAAGGCTTCCTTTTGAAACGAAAACGCCCCCGTTGCAACGGGGGCGTTTTCGTTTCTGCCAAAAAAAGCCGAGTTGTCAGCATAAATTGGAGCAAAAGGGGAAGATAATGCCAAGAAAAGCCGAGTTGTCAGTATAAACTTCAACAATTACGGGGAAAACATACTGACAACTCGGTTTTTCTTGGCAGCAAGCGAAAGGGTGTGCAGAAAAGAGCGTACCGCACTCCCTATCCGCAAAGCTCCTTACGCGAAAAACCCTTCGCTCTCCTCGCGCTCAAAATGCTCACCCAAAAGCTTTTCTGCATAGGCGATCTTTACGCAGCAGATGAACACGCTGAGCGCCGTGTCCAATTCCTCAAGAGGAGGCATCGTGGGGGCGATGCGGATATTGGAATTGCGGGGGTCGTTGCCGTAAGGCCAGGTAGCGCCCGCGCCCGTCATAACCACGCCCGCCTCCTTTGCCAGCGCAACGATGCGTGTCGCGGTATGTGTAGGGGCGTTGAACGACACGAAGTATCCTCCGTTAGGCTTAGACCAGCTGGCTTCCGTCACGTCTCGAAGGCCCTCGTTCAAACGCTTCAGCACCAGTTCGAACTTGGGGCGCAGAATTGCGGCATGCTTGTCCATGTGGGCGGCAATACCTTCGGCGTCCTTGAGGAAACGAGCGTGCCTCAGCTGATTGATCTTGTCAAAACCGATGGTCTGCAAGCTCAAGTGGGCGAGCTCATCAGCTAGGTTGCGGGGGCTGGTGGCAATGGCTGCGATGCCGGCACCACTGAACGTCACCTTAGAGGTGGAGGCGAACTTGTAATAGCGGTTGGGGTGGCCCGCTTCGTTGCAGGTCTTTTCGATATCCATCAACTTGTCTTGGCGCTCAGGGCCGTACAGATGATGCACGCTGTAGGCGTTATCCCAGAAGATGCGGAAGTCGTCGGCAGCGGTGGACATGCTGGCCAGGCGACGTACCACCTCATCGGAATATGTCACGCCGCTGGGGTTAGAATATTTGGGGACGCACCACATGCCCTTGATGGTGGCATCGCTTGCAACTAGGGCTTCCACCATATCCATGTCGGGGCCGTCTTCCAAAAGCGGTACCGGGATCATGTCGATATCGAACTCTTCGCAGATAGCGAAGTGGCGGTCGTATCCTGGAACGGGGCAGATCCATTTGATGCCGTGCTTATAGCTGCTCCACGGTTTTCCATCGCCCACGCCGAAGCGCATAATACGGGAAAGGGTGTCATACATCGCCAGAAGGCTGGAATTGCCGTAGACGAACACGTTTTCTGGGTCGGTATCGAGCATGACTGCCATCAGACGCTTTGCCTCCGGAAGGCCGTCCAATATGCCGTAATTGCGGCAATCGGTACCGTCTTCGCTGAAGCAATCTTCAACGGTGGCAATATTGGTAAGCATGGGGGTGCTCAGGTCAAACTGGGCGGATTCGGGTTTACCACGTGCCATGTTGAGCTTGAGCCCCATGGCTTTGTAGCCGTAATATTCGGCACGAAGAATATCCAGCTCAGTTTTAAGCTCGCCTCGCGTCATGTTTGCGAAAGCAGTCATAATGCTTCCTTTCGTTTTCAATCAGGGCAGAACCATTGAAAAGCTATTATAAGCCGCCGCGAGGATGCAGTGTTTCTCGGCGATGAAAACTGGCAAAAACTTACCGTTTTTCGAAGGGCGCTTTCCATTACGCGCAGAAAGCACAAGAGAATTGTGCTATTCGCCGCGCTTTTATCACCATTCTCGGCAATTATGGGATATTTACCAATTAGCCTCGGACGTAACGTAAAATTTTCGCTATCATACTCACGACCAAGTTGATGAAACAGAAAAGGAATCCAGGTTTGAGCGTAGTTGTTGCTATTGTTGTGGGAGCCTTGCTTGGCAGTGCGGGTTTTTTCCCCTTGTTCAAAGGCTCCGAACAGGCAAGAAAGGCTACGCCGACGAGCAATTTGAGCTCCACTGCCGCACTGCTCTTGGGATTCTTGGTTTCGTTTGTTGTCATGGCAGCAGCCATTATTGTTTGTGCTTTAGTGTGGAGAGATGTTGTGGTGCCCTTTGCGCTTGCGCTGGTCATCGCTTTGAGCGTGACCGCCATCGTGTTCGGCTTCAGCACTTTTGTGAAAAGAAAGAAGTAGGAAGGAAGAGCATTCGTGGAGGAAGCGATTAAATTTCTTTCGGAGAGGATTCCCGAATTACAGGAATCACTTTCCGTTGGTTCGTGGCAGATCATCGCCGGTTCGGGCGATTTGTCCATTACCACGTTTTCACTGTATATGTTCGTTATGGTGCTTGTGGTTGCTGCGCTGGTCATTGCGGCGGCAGGGAGGGCGAAAGGGTCGCTTGTTCCTGAGGGTCGCTTGGTGAGTCTCGTTGATTATGGGTACAATTTTGTGAGCGAGAACCTGTGCAAGGGAACCATAGGTCACGGCTATAAGAAGCACGTGCCATTCTTAGCGACGCTGTTCTTCTTCATTTTGGTTTGTAACTTTGTTGGTCTTATCCCGGGTGCTAAGGCCGCGACGGGTTCTTTGAATATTACCTGGGCGTTGGCTATCATCTCTTTTGTGTATTTCATAGCGCAGGGCGTGAAGGCTCACGGCGCGCTCGGTTATATTAAATCTATCGCGCCCTCCGGCCTGCCGGGCCCTATGGTTCCTATCGTTTGGGTTCTGGAGGCGTTCTCCACGCTTCTTCGTGCCTTGACCTTGGCGGTCCGACTCTATGGCAACATGTTTGCCGGCCATATGGCGCTCGGTGTGTTCTCGCTCGGGATTACCGCATTCTTCCAGACCTGCATTGCTACGGGAACTGATATTCTCACGGGTTCCCTGGGTGTTTTGGTGTGCGTGATTTTCCTCTTGTTCATGTATACCCTGGAAGTGTTGGTCGCTTTTCTCCAGGCCTATGTGTTTACCATCCTGTCGGCAGTGTATATCTCGCTTGCTACGTCTTCTCATTAGGCGTTCGAGGTGTCGTTTTACCAGGGCGGCGTGAGTTGCCCTCATGATTTTGGTTCTACTTGGTTGGCATTAACCAGTTGAGCGTATAGATAAGTAGTGTCTTTGGGAAAGGCCCGAAGACGGTAAAAGGAGGATCCATTATGACTGGTTCTATCATTCTGCTGGGCTACGGCCTTGCAACTCTCGGCCCTGGCCTGGGTATCGGTCTTGCCTGCTATGGCTGTAATATGGCAGATGCTCGCCAGCCCGAGCTTGCAGGTCGCGTGTTCACCAACTTCATCATCGGTGCTGCTCTTGCTGAGGCCTTGGGCCTTCTGGGTTTCGTCGGTCTGTTCCTGGTCTAAGTAACCTTACTACAGTCAATACAAGTTAAGGTAAAAGGAGGAACCAGAACGTGAAAGCCGGAGCAAAACAAGCAATCATGCGTGCTCGAGGTGCCCTTGTGGCTGCTAGTAGCATGATCATGTGCTGCCCTGCGCTCGCGTTTGCGGCCGAAGAGAACAAGAATGAAGGCGCGGAGTTGCTTATTCCCGACCTCAACGAGTTCATTCCTATGCTGGTTTGCTTCATCATTTTGGTTGTCGTGCTTGCCAAGATTGGTTGGCCGGCGTTTGCTGGCATGATGGAGAAGCGTGAAGCCGCCATGAAGAGCGACCTCGAAAAGGCAGAGGACGCCCGCATTGAAAGCGAGAAGCTGCTGGAGGAGTACAAGAAGCAGCTTGCTGAGGCGAAGACTCAGTCGGCCCAAATCATCGCCGATGCAAAGAAAACAGGCGAAACGGCTAAGGCTGAGATCACCGCGAAGGCGCAGGCTGAAGCAGAATCCATGATCGAAAAGGCTCGACTGGCCATCGAATCTGAGAAGAAGAGGGTAATCGCCGAACTTCAGGGATCCGTGGCAGATGCGTCTATTGCTGTGGCGACGCGCGTCATTGGGCAGGACTTGAGCGACGATGAGCATCGCGCAATCATCGAACGCTATGTGAACGAGGCAGGTAGCCTCAATGCCTAAGAATCGCCACCTCGAACAAGCAATAGTTGCCACCTATGCTTCCGTTCTTCTGGACGGTGTTTATGAGGTTGGTGGTCAAGACGCCGTACTCGAGGTGCGCGACCAGTTTGAGAGCATCGTCAAGATCATGCGTTCAAACATGGACCTTGCAGGCGCCTTGAGCGACGCTTCTTGCGAGCCTGCTCAGCGCGGAGCGATTGCCCGTGGTACGTTCGCTTCGTGCGAACAAGCCTTGGCTGAAACACTTGCTGTTATGGCCGAGCGCGGCGACATGGGTCTTATCAATCGTGTGTACACGAGTTTCGCCGAGCAGCTCGAACGCAAGTTGAACGTTGCAATTGTTGATGTCACGACGGTGGTCTCCCTCGACGATCATCTGCGTGAACTTATTACCAAGAAGGCCGAAACGGATTTAGGGACGAAGGTTGTTCTGCGTGAGCACCTCGACCCCTCGCTTCTGGGCGGCATTCTTATGACTGCGGGGGGAAAGCGCATTGACGCCTCGGTGGCAACGCAGCTGGAACATGCCCGCACGGCACTTAAGCAAACTACGGACGGAGGTGAATGCTCGTGACTGAAATCACCGCACAGTCCATCGACGAAGCTCTACGCCGCCAGCTCGATAGCTTGAGCACCAGCGTTGAATCTCGTGAAGTTGGTACCGTTATCTCGATCGGCGACGGTATCGCGCGTATTGATGGATTGAAAGACGCCATGGCAGGCGAGCTCCTGGAATTCGTCGGGGCTCAGGGCCAGACCGTGTACGGCTTGGCTCAGAACCTCGAAGAGGATGAGGTGGGCGCCGTTTTGCTCGGTAACGTCACCGCAATCAAAGAAAACGATCAAGTTAAAACAACGGGTCGTATCGTTGAGGTTCCCTCGGGCAAGGAATTACTTGGCCGCGTTGTGAATCCTCTCGGTATGCCTATCGATGGCAAAGGCCCTATCAAGCCTGAAGCTTATCGTCCGGTTGAATTCAAGGCTCCGGGTGTTATTTCCCGTAAGCCTGTTCACCAGCCCATGCAGACGGGCATCTTGGCTATCGACTCCATGATTCCCATTGGCCGTGGCCAGCGCGAGCTCATTATCGGCGACCGCCAGACGGGCAAGACATCGGTTGCTGTTGACGCCATCATCAACCAAAAGGGCCAGGATATGATCTGCATCTATGTTGCAATCGGCCAGAAGGCATCTACGGTTGCAAACATTTGCCAGACCCTGGAGCGTTACGGCGCTATGGAATACACCATCGTCGTTTCCGCTACCGCGTCCGACTCTGCGCCTTTGCAGTACATCGCTCCGATGGCTGGTGCCGCAATGGGCGAGTACTTCATCTACAACGGCGAAGACGGCCAGCCTGCCTCCGCCACGAATCCGGGTCGCCATGTGCTTATCGTGTACGATGACCTCTCTAAGCAGGCCGTGGCATATCGCCAGATGTCGTTGACCCTGAAACGCCCTCCGGGACGCGAAGCCTATCCGGGCGACGTTTTCTACCTGCATTCACGCCTCTTGGAGCGTGCTGTTAAAATGTCCGACGAAAACGGCGCTGGTTCGATGACCGCACTGCCCATCATCGAGACTCAGGCGGGTGACGTTTCTGCTTACATTCCGACCAACGTTATCTCCATTACCGATGGTCAGATATACCTGCAGACCGACCTGTTCTTCCAAGGGCAGCGCCCGGCCGTTGACGTAGGCATCTCCGTTTCTCGCGTTGGTGGCTCCGCTCAGATCAAGGCGATGAAGCAGCAGGCAGGTTCTCTTCGTTTGGACCTGGCTTCCTTCCGTGAGCTGCAGGCCTTTACCCAGTTTGGCTCCGATTTGGACAAGGCTACCCAAGATCAGCTGACGCGTGGTGCACGCATGACCGAACTGCTGAAGCAGGGTCGCTACGTGCCTATGGACGCCCATGAGCAGTCCCTCGCCATCTTTGCGGGCAATAAGGGATTCCTCGATGACTTGGCTGTTTCTGACGTGGTGCGTTTCCGTAACGAGATGCTGGATTACGTTCGCGCCATGAAGCCGGAAGTCCTCGATATGCTCGTGAAGGAGAAGAAGTACACCCCCGAAATCGAGGCTGCTGCTCTTGAGGCCATCACGGCTTTCAAAGCTCAGTTCGCTGCCTCGGAATAGGAAGGTAATGTATGCCTAACCTTCACGACATTGAAAGGCGCATCAGTTCCGTCACCTCGACGAAGCAGGTCACCCGCACGATGGAAATGGTGTCGGCTGCCAAGATTCGTCGCTCCACCGAGCGGGTAGAGGCTGCAACGCCCTACGCCGACTCTATGATGGAGATGCTGGCCCATGTGGCTGCGCAGGCGGGGGATTCCGGTAGCGCTTTGCTCCGCAAGCACGACGAGATTAAAAACGTGCTGTTGGTTGTTGTCGTGTCGGACAGAGGCCTTGCAGGCGGTTTCAATTCAAATGTTCTCCGTGCTGCAGAGCATCTTATGAAAGAAAAGCAAGCTGTTGGCGCTGACGTGCAGCTTGTCGCATGTGGCAAGAAAGCTCTGGGTTATTTTTCGTATCGGAAGGTGACCCCGGTGCTGGAGTTCAAAGACCTGTCCGCCGATCCCACGGTGGATGAGGCTTCGAGCATTGCTGCGTATGCAATTGGTGGGTATGAGGCCGGCGCTCTTGATGAGGTGTATTTGATTTACAACCACGCAAAGAATGCCGGTGAGCAGGTTCTTCGCACCGAGTTGGTGCTTCCCGTTGATACGGGAGTCCTTCGGGGGGATGCGAAGGGTGCGGAAGGCGAGAAAAACGTTTCTCTTGGTGTTGAGTTCGAGCCCAGCGCTGAAAGCGTTCTGAACGGTCTTCTTCCTGCGTATGTGCGCACCACGTTGTACCATGGGCTCATCGATTCGGCTGCTGCCGAGCAGGGTGCCCGTCGTACGGCCATGAAATCGGCGACTGACAACGCCAATGAAATGGTTCAAACTTTGACCCGAGTATATAACCGCGTACGCCAAGGTGCCATTACGACCGAGATTACTGAAATCGTCGGTGGTGCTGCGGCATTGGAGGAATAAATGGCTGAGACTTTTGAACATGCATCGGCCACCAAGGGCACAGGACGTATCGTCCGTATTGTCGGCGCTGTTGTCGACGTAGAATTCTCACCGGAGCAT
Organism: uncultured Eggerthellaceae bacterium; assembly: GCA_964346845.1. Lineage (GTDB taxonomy): Bacteria > Actinomycetota > Coriobacteriia > Coriobacteriales > Eggerthellaceae > CAKUOV01. The sequence goes on from CAYFWL010000021.1 coordinate 18,463, forward strand.
ATGCCGGCTATCTACAATGCCCTAACGGTCCATGCGACTACCAAGGCTGGTGAAATCAAAACCATCCTTGAGGTGCAGACGCACCTTCCGGGCGATTTGGTCCGCTGTGTGGCTATGTCGTCCACGGATGGTCTGACCCGCGGTATCGAAGTAAGCGATACGGGTTCTCCCATTATGATGCCTGTTGGTCCCAACACCTTGGGCCGCATTTGGAACGTCATGGGCGAGCCGGTTGATGGCAAACCGATGCCCGAGATTGACCTGTGGATGCCCATCCACCACGAGCCCCCCGAGTATGAAACCCTGACCACGTCAACCGAGATCTTCGAGACGGGTATCAAGGTTATCGATCTCATCGAGCCTTCTGTTAAGGGCGGTAAGACGGGTTTGTTCGGCGGTGCTGGTGTTGGTAAAACCGTTTTGATTCAGGAATTGATCCGAA
>CAYFWL010000021.1:18914-20674 GCA_964346845.1 uncultured Eggerthellaceae bacterium
TCCAGGAGCTCATCAACAACCTTGCCCAAGAGCACGGCGGCACCTCGGTGTTCACCGGCGTTGGTGAGCGTACGCGTGAAGGCACTGACCTGTTCCTGGAAATGAGCGAATCGGGCGTTATCGCTAAGACCTGCCTGGTCTACGGTCAGATGAACGAGCCCCCGGGAGCTCGTCTGCGCGTTGGTCTGGCAGGCTTGACCCAGGCGGAGTACTTCCGCGACCAGGGTCAGGATGTGCTGCTCTTCATGGACAACATCTTCCGCTTCACCCAGGCGGGCTCTGAGGTGTCCGCTTTGTTGGGCCGCATGCCTTCTGCCGTAGGCTATCAGCCTACGCTGGCTACTGAAATGGGCGACCTCCAGGAGCGCATTACATCAACGGCTACGGGCTCAATCACGTCTGTGCAGGCGGTGTACGTTCCCGCTGACGACCTGACCGACCCGGCCCCTGCGACGACCTTTACTCATCTGGATGCGAAGACCGTTTTGTCTCGTTCCATTGCCGAGTTGGGAATTTATCCTGCTGTTGATCCGCTTGACTCCTCGTCGCGTGCGCTTGATCCCGAGATTGTCGGCGAAGAGCACTATCGCGTGGCCGTTGGCGTTCAGCAGGTTTTGCAGAACTACAAGGATCTGCAGGACATCATTGCCATCTTGGGCATGGATGAGCTTTCCGAGGATCAGAAGCTTACCGTCAATCGTGCACGTAAGATTCAGAAATTCCTGGGTCAGCCCTTCCATGTAGCAGAGGTCTTCACGGGTAACCCCGGCAAGTACGTCAAGGTTGAGGATACGGTACGGTCTTTTGCCGAGATCCTTGACGGCAAGTGCGACCATATCCCTGAGCAGTGCTTCGTTTACAAGGGAGCCATCGAGGATGTCTACGCCGCATACGCCGAGATGCAGAAGGCGGAATAATGGCGGGGCTCGTGTGCGACATCGTGACGCCTGCGGCAAAGCTGTTTTCCGATGACGTCTTTATGGTTGTTGTGCCAGGCGTTGAGGGCGAAATGGGCTTTCTTCAGGGCCATGTGCCCCTGGTGTCTCTTCTTGCTGACGGTGTGGTTCGCATCCAAGTTGAGGATGGCGGCGTGATGAAACGCTTTGCGCTCCAAGGCGGGTATGTGCAAGTGACGGGTCAGAAAGTTATTGTTCTGGCGGATCGTGCCTTGCCCGTTGAAAGCATCGACGCTAATCAGGTTCGTGCTTTGCTGGCGGAATTGGAGGCAACGCTTGCCGGTCTTTCAGAGGAAGAAGCTGCACTGACCACGCTTTCGGCCGACATTTCTTGGTGCAATATTCAACTAAAGGCATCTGCTGCCTAAATAATTATCAATATATTTTTTGGTAAGAAGGCCTCCTTCGGGAGGTCTTCTTGCGTCTCCGACCAGGGGCGGGACGGCGCGTGGGGCGAGACGGGGCGCCCGATTCGCTCCCTTGTCGGAAATTCCTGGAAAAAATCCCTTGCGTCCGAGCGGGGGGATGTGTATTATGAACAAGCTGCTTTTCCGGGGCCACGGCCTGCGGGGGGCAGACACGCGGGGCAACCGGCCCCGGCACCTTGAGAACCGGATACTGTGACGAACGAATTTCAATGAACTTTACATGCCAGAGAGTGCATTTTTTTGAACCTCGTCGATTCCTCATCTCATAAGGGGAATCGGCAAAACCAAGGTCAACCGATCTGTCGGGGCCCTCGGGCCCGCATCCGAACGGAGAGTTTGATCCTGGCTCAGGATGAACGCTGGCGGCGTGCCTAAC
>CAYFWL010000022.1:0-2865 GCA_964346845.1 uncultured Eggerthellaceae bacterium
GAGAGTTTTGCTTTATATGCGAACCGTGTAAAACAGCTACCGCACCACAGGCATAAGTCCAAAATCGATAGCATCAATATCGAGGGCGTTGAGCACTTCATGAATCTCAAGGGAGCGCATAGCGAGAGCCGTGTCAGGACAACTCTTGCGAAATCGACGGGAAGCATCAACGATGAAAGGAAAACAGGCACCGTAAAGAAAGCCTACACGAAGAATGCTTGTAGCACCTCGCTTCGCCGCTTGGATATGCTCAAGGGCGGTATCATATCCACCCACGATGGCTTTTGCATCTTGAACGAAATGCATGCGGGAATGGACAAGCCGCATAGCCGATACGCACTACCTGCTCGGAAGCTGCATGGGGCCCCACCCCTTCCCCACCATCGTACGCGATTTTCAGGCGGTGATCAGCCGCGAGATCAAAGATCAGATGCAAGAAGCAACGGGAAAGCTGCCCGACTACGTCATCGCCTGTGTGGGCGGCGGATCGAATGCCATCGGAAGCTTCTACCATTTCATCGATGACACGGACGTCAAGCTCATCGGTTGCGAAGCGGCAGGTCGTGGTATCGATACCTTTGAGACTGCCGCAACGATCAACACCGGCACGATCGGCATCTTCCACGGCATGAAAAGTTACTTTTGCCAGGACGAATACGGTCAGATCGCACCGGTCTATTCGATAAGCGCTGGACTTGACTATCCGGGAATCGGGCCCGAGCACGCCTGGTTGCACGACATCGGGCGCGCGCAATACGTGGCGATTACCGACGATGAGGCGGTCGACGCCTTCGAGTACCTCAGCCGAACCGAGGGCATCATCCCCGCCATCGAAAGCGCCCACGCACTCGCCTACGCCATGAAGCTCGCACCGACGCTCGACCAAGACAAGACCATCGTAGTAACGCTTTCTGGGCGCGGCGACAAAGACTGTGTCGCTATGGCCCGCTATCGGGGAGAGGATATCAATGAGTAACGAAACGATTAGAGCTGCCTTTAAAAGCGGCAGCACAAAAGCCTTCATACCTTTTGTGACCTGCGGGGATCCTAACCTCGAAACCACTAAGAAGATCATTTTCTCACTCGATCGTGCCGGTGCTGACATCATCGAGCTGGGCATACCGTTTTCAGACCCAACCGCTGAAGGACCTGTTATCCAGGAGGCGAACCTGCGGGCGCTTGCGAGCGGCGTGACCACCGACAAGATCATGGACATGGTGTCAGAAATCCGCAGCGATGTTTCCGTGCCCCTGGTGTTTATGACCTACGGCAATATCGTCTTCCACTACGGTATCGAGCGCTTCTGCGAGCGAGCGCACAAAGCGGGCATAGACGGCCTGATACTTCCTGATACTCCTTATGAGGAAAAAGAAGAGTTCTCCTCTGCGTGCGCCGCCCATGACATTGCCTACATCAGCCTTATCGCACCAACGAGCGAGGAGCGCATCGGCATGATCGCACGCGAGGCGCAAGGCTTCGTCTATTGCGTGAGCTCCTTGGGAGTTACGGGGACTCGCAGCTCGATTACGACCGATATCGATGCGATGGTCGCACAAGTCCGCAAGCATACCGACGTGCCTGTTGCCGTTGGCTTCGGCATTTCAAGCCCTGAAGCAGCCGCCGAAATGGCAGCGAAGTCGGACGGCGCTATCGTGGGCAGCGCTCTCGTGAAAATCATCGCAGCACAGGGAAAAGACTCCCCTGTGCACATAGAAAAGCGCGCACGGGAAATGGGAGAGGCGGTTCATGCGCTGCGAACCAGGAGCACGCCCCGAGCACCGACGGGGGAACCTAAGGTAAAGTAAGGGAGAGGGCCCAACCCCCCAAAAAAAACCACCTCTCCTTTATCGCTGTCCAAGAAAGGGGAGGCGGTTCAAAAGGACTATGCGGTCCCTTCCTCACCAGCCTGAGCCTTCTCGGCCGCTTCCTTTTCAGCAGCAGTCTTAGCATCGGGGGTCAGAGGGGTCGCGGAAAGATCGACGGTCGCATCCATCCACTTGGTCTCAATCACATCGATAACACCTTGGTCTTTAAGCTGCTTCAGCTCGGCGCTCAGCTTCACGTTCAGGTCAGTATTGGTAGACAAGGTAACCGCGCAGTAACCGGTAGGTGGCTGTGCCATGGCGACGATATACGCCTTAACTCCCGCAGTCTTTGCAGCATACATGCCAATAATGGCATCAGCAGCCACATACTGAGCAGAACCATCCGTCAAAGCAGCAAAGGCCGATTTCAAATCAGAAACGCTTGACAAGGTGCTCGTTTCAAACTGAGAACCAATCGTCCAAGCGCTCATCGAGGTTGACTGGGCGACAATTACCGAGCCTTCAGTGGGAATGCCTGCATTCTCATCCAAGGAAAAAAGCGCGATGCCTTTCTGAAGATAGGGAGATGTCTTGGTGAGAGCGGAATTAGTGCTTGCCGTGTCATAACCCAAGGCAAAATCAATCGTACCATTCTGCAAAGAAGTCAGTGGATTAGTGCCTGCATCGACGATTTCCAGCTTCAAACCCCATTCATCGGCAATCGCCGCAGCAATATCAACGTCAATGCCCACAATCTTGGAAGCCTGACCGGCCATGGGCGGATTCGTGGCATTAATGCCCACACGCAAGGTCCCCTCGACGCCGATAACAGGCTTCGCGACCGAAGCGGCTTTGCTCGCAGGCGTATATGTTTCCTTGTTGAAGAGACTATCACAGCCGGTGAGGACCCCTACCATACTTAAGACAAGAACGCATCCCACGACGACACGCGCTATACGCTTTTTCACTCTTTTCCTCCTCATTCGCACACAAAAGCTTCTTTCGACTGACCTAGTCTTTGCCCCCACATTCGCGTACCGGAGCGGAGCGTGAAACCCCT
>CAYFWL010000022.1:2875-20468 GCA_964346845.1 uncultured Eggerthellaceae bacterium
CGCCCGTGCAGCCGTGTGCTGCTTATCAACGGACGGTACGACTTACGCCTAGAGCGCGCCATGCTCAGCGGATCTCCCCGCCTTACGTGGATCCTTTTGACCGCGCCTGCCTTGGAATTGGAAGCGATAGCCTCCGCAACTACAGACTCGAAAGAAGCACCTGACAGTTTAGCAGAAGCAGAGCATTTTGCACGAACAGCTCGGAGAAAGAACGAAAACAGACCATGAGCAGCCGCGCAAGGATGGCGTGCGCATGCAGGTGATACGCAGCTTCGCTCGGGACCCAACAGCTGAGCCGTTTGCAGCGGGCTGCCGCGTGCTCGGCATGCCTGAAGCACATAAATCGGCGCCACTTGCATCACTTGCATCACTTGCGTCACTTGCATCATCGGCGCCCCGCTGCTCCTCTCCTGCATCACCTGCATCACCCCCGTCACCCGCCCCACCTGCACTTCCTACATCGCGAAGGCGGTATGAAGCAGGAGCTTTTTGAGGAATTTTTGAAGACAGCTTGAAAGCTTTTTGTAGACAGCGTGATAGACCCAAAGCTCTTTTTGATAGCTTCGATTCCTATGATGTTTTCATGTTGCAGGCAGAACGCACATATCATAGGGGAACAGAGTCTTTCGGCCACTCGTTTTCCCTTCCGACGGCTACACGCTTACGCGATGCCGCTCTTGAGCTGGCATGGCCCACAAGATGTGCCGTATGCGATGCACCCGGCGATCTGATCTGCGATTCTTGCAGGCGGGCCTTACGGTTTTACGACCCCTGGCTCGCCTGCGCAAACTGCGGTGCCCCCTTTGGGCGCCTGCAATGTTGTGTCTGCAATTCCTATACCCAAAACCGTCAAAAACGGGAAGGCAGCCCGATTCGTTGTGCAAGCACGGTCCTTTTCAACGAAGTGAGCGGAATGCTCATCCGCTGCTACAAAGACGCGGGAGAACAGCGCCTCGCAGCAATCCTCTCCCGTCTGATGAGCCAATCCCTTTCCCCCGAGGAATGGCGCTCCTTTGATGCGTTGGCCTTTATCCCCGATTCAGAAGCGGCGCTCATCAAGCGCGGTTTTGACCATATGGAGGCCATCGCCTACAAGCTTGCCCTATCAAAGGGTCTTCCGCTTTTACGGGCATTCTTGCGACCCCGAGCTTCTGACCAGCGCACGCTGACCCAGCAAGAGCGCCATCGGAACATGAAGCACGCCTTTCTCGTACGTCCGCAGTTTGCCGCACTGGGCGTGCCCGCGCGTATCCTCCTGATCGATGACGTTATGACCACAGGGGCCACCATGCACGCCGCCGCTTATGCGCTCATGGATGCCGGCGCTCGGTATGTCGAGGGGCTCACGTTCGCGCGCGTCGTGTAGTTCACGTGCCGCGAATACCGCTCCTGGAGTAGAATGGCATCACTGAGTTCTTCACCCAGAAAGGTTATGCTATGGATGCCTATAAGCAGGAATTTATCGAATTCATGGTCAAAAGCGATGTTCTGAAGTTCGGCGATTTCACCCTGAAAAGTGGTCGAAAGTCTCCCTTTTTCATGAATGCCGGTGCCTATGTTACCGGCGAGCAGCTTATGCAACTGGGTCGTTATTACGCCCAAGCCATCGAGAAGACGTATGGGTTGGACTTTGATGTGGTATTTGGCCCTGCCTACAAGGGCATCCCTCTGTCGGTCATCACCACGATCGGCCTGCACGAGCTTTACGGTAAAGAGGCGCGCTACTGCTCCAACCGCAAGGAGGCCAAAGATCACGGCGCTGATGCGGGCATGCTGTTAGGCAGCGATTTACACGATGGTGATCGCGTGATAATCGTAGAAGACGTGACCACGTCAGGTAAGTCGATCGATGAAACCTATCCCCTCTTAAAGGCAGCAGCCAATGTTGAGGTGAAAGGCCTCATGGTCTCTTTGAACCGTATGGAGGTGGGTAAAAGCGGCCAGAAATATGCCCTGGAAGAAGTTTCCGAAAAATATGGCTTCCCCACCGCCGCCATCGTCGATATGGCAGAAGTCACCGAGCATCTGTATAACAAGGAATGCTGTGGTCGTGTGGTCATCGACGATGAGATCAAAGCAGCCATCGACACATACTATCAGACCTACGGTGCCCGATAGCGGTCTTCTCGCTAAAACGGGAGCCCCGCGAAACAACTTCCCAATCTTAGGGGTCGTTTCATCATGCGGGACTCCCGTTTTTCACGCCTTAAGGCGGCTTTGCGCCTTAAGACAGCTTTAGGGCACCTCGTTACATAATCTGGTGAAGCTCGTAGTGGCGCGATCCCGCCCCGAGAGCAGATGCGACATCGAGCACAATTTCCCAATCCGAATCGCCGTTGATGACATGGGTGTGGCTCATCGTATCGTCGCAGGCCCCATGAAGCTCAGGCAAAATGCTCGTGGGAATAGGCGGTTGAGCATCGATGGCATCGGCTGCAGCCTGATCGAGCGCGACCATATCCCATGAGGCGAACATGCCGATACCGCCCACTAGGGGAGCATTGCTCTGACTGAAGCAATCACACTGCGGTGTGATGTCCACCGCCACACCAACACTCAAGCAGGTGGTCTGCGCGGCGAAAGCGGCAGCATATTCGCCCAGCTTGCGCTGAAGCAGCTCCCAGTTATAGTTCATCTCGGTCTTTATAGCGTGGGTCGGGCAAATAACCAGGCAGTGCGCACACCCCACACATCTTTCATTGATGAAGGCCGCGCCCTCTCGCATCTCAATCCCCCCTTGACCACACTCATCAAGGCAGCGACCGCAGCCAAGGCAGACGGCCGTGTCAACGAAGGGATTGGTGTCACAATGCATGTCCTTCTTACCGCGACGCGAGGCGCATCCCATCGCCACATTCTTGATAGCGCCCGCATAGGACGTGCTCACACAACCCTTCACGTGAGTCAGAGCAACCACCAGGTCGGCATCCATGAGCGCACGACCAAAATAGGCTTGATCAAGCAGGGTTTCAACCCCCTCTTTCTGAGGAATAGGAACCTCGACTTCATCATCGCCTCGAACGCCATCGGCGATAAACACCGGACACCCGGCAGAAACCGAATTGAAACCGTTGATTTCAGCGCACAGGGCGTGGCTTATGCCGTTGCTGCGCATACCAGGATAAAGCGTGCTGCAGTCCGTCAAGAACGGGACACCGCCTGCTTCTTTGACCACCTCCGCAATGGCACGAGCATATAGCGGCTTCAAGTAACTTGAGTTACCCTCTTCGCCAAAATGCGCCTTGATAGCCACGTATTTCCCCGAAAGATCCTGTTTTCCAAGACCAGCAGCCTTCACAAGGCGCTTCAGTTTTCCTGAGACGCTGTCACGAGGCTGAACACGCGCGTCGGTAAAAAATACAGATGATGCCATAATGCCCCCTTCACCGATGAAAATCAAACAAACGGGGCACCACGCGATGCCCCGTTTCCGTTCTTGACTGGATTACAGCTGCTTGGCAGAACCGGTGCGGATGGCGGCCTGCGCAACCGCTTCAGAAACGGCACCCGCAACACGTGGATCGAGCGCTGAAGGAATGATGTATTCCGGCTTCAACTCTTCGTCGGAGACCAAGCCCGCAATAGCATAGGCGGCAGCCAGCTTCATGTCATAGTTGATATCACGCGCATGGACATCCAAGGCGCCACGGAAGATACCCGGAAAAGCCAAAACGTTGTTAATCTGGTTGGGCATGTCGGAACGACCGGTTCCCATGACCTTAACACCTGCAGCGATGGCCTCGTCGTACATGATTTCCGGCTCAGGATTGGCCATGGCGAACACGATGGGGTCACAGGCCATGGTGGCAATCATCTCAGGCCTCAGCACACCAGCGGAAGAAACACCGACGAACACATCGGCATCGCGAAGCGCGTCAGACAAACCTCCCTCAAGGTTATCGGGATTGGTGATGTCGCAAAGATCCTTCTTGTAGCCCTCGGTGCAACCTGTACGCCCGTGGTGCAAAATACCCTCACGGTCAACAGCGATCACATTTTTTACTCCCGCAGTAAGCATCATCTTGATGATTGCGACACCTGCAGCGCCGGGACCATTCAGAACAACCTTGATATCGGCGATATCTTTACCCACAACTTTGAGGGCGTTCAGCAAGGCAGCGGTAACCACGATCGCGGTACCATGCTGGTCGTCATGAAAAACAGGAATGTCCAGTTCAGCTTCGAGCCGTTGCTCGATTTCAAAGCAGCGCGGAGAACCGATGTCCTCCAGATTCACGCCACCGAAAACGGGAGCCAAAAGCTTCACCGCATTGACGATCTCGTCCACATCCTGGGTATCCAGGCAAAGGGGAAACGCATCGACGTTGCCGAAGGTTTTAAACAAAACAGCCTTGCCTTCCATAACAGGAATAGCTGCGGAGGCACCGATATTGCCCAGACCCAAAACAGCGCTCCCGTCAGACACGACTGCAACCAGATTGCCTTTAGCGGTGTACTTGTAAGCGTTATTCCCATTGCGGTGAATCTCAATACACGGTTGAGCAACGCCGGGAGTATAGGCAACGCTCATATCGTCGGCCGTCTCAACAGGCACCTTACTGACAACGCCAATTTTACCCTGATGCTCCTCATGAAGCTTCAGGGCCTCTGCATAGTAATCCATAAAAACCTCTCTATAAGCTGAAACGAATGCACTCCGTATTGTATGAGTCTTTTGAAGGGAAAGGGCCCTGATTATTCCTTCGCGGATAAAAAATTCAGGGATCAGCCTCCTGCGAGTTTTTGTTGCCGCCTACGCGAAACCCATTTCGGCAATCTGCTCTTCGCTCATGCCGAAATAGTGACCCACTTCATGGATAACGGTGGTGAAGACTTCGTCGAGAACATCATCTTTCGTTCCCTCAAGGCGTTCATGAGGAGCTTTGAAGATGGTGATTGTATCGGGGATATCTCCAAAGCAGTTGCCGTAATCAAAGCCTCGCTCTGTCAAGGGGGTGCCCTCATAAAGTCCCAGCAGATCGCCGCTTTCTGATTCGGTGCCCTCGGCAGCAAACGCCAACTGCCCCTCTTCGGGCTCGTTTTGGGTCAGAATCGCAACGTTTTCGAGCGCATCGATCAGGTGCTGGGGGATGCAATCTAGAACGTCAGCGATAGCTTGCTCGAACTCTTCATCGGAAAGGTGAACCATGTTCTCTCCCTCAGGCCGGTCTTTGTCTGTGAACAGTTTACCCCTTCTGACGAAATGACTGGTCGCGCAGATGAGTTTCCGTTAGAATAGGCATCGCGCCAGTGTGGCTCAACGGTAGAGCAACTGATTTGTAATCAGTGGGTTGCGGGTTCGATTCCTGTCACTGGCTCCACAGAAAACAAGCAGGGCAGAGGGATAAACACCTTCTGACCTGCTCTTTTTTATGTATAATAAAATCTTTACCGGTAAAAACCATCTTTTCGCTGATGGCAGAACGGTTTTCCCCGAAAAATATCGAGGCAATCTTGAAACATGCGCTCGACGAGGGAGGAAACTAACCCCCTCCCAAAAAAAATCAAACACCCGTCAAATCGAAGGGGGGAATGAAGCTCTCACCCACGGTGCCCCCTTCTTGCCAGAAATACTCCTCGATTCCCAAATCATCGGCGAAAGCAAGGAGCTGCTCGTAGTCTTCATCACGCGGTGCTTCCAAAAGCTGAGGATACTCCTGCGCGGTCATCGAGTCTGCCTGGATCACCGGCGTGTACTGGTTCATCAGCGAGAGCAGTATCGTGTTGCCAAAGCACTCATGGAGAAGCCGAACCACCGCTTTTGAGTCCTCTACCTGCCCTGGCAGCAGCAGATGGCGCACCACGACACCCTTCGTCATGCGAAGCTGACCGTGGTATTCGTCAAATTGGGGCATCCCCGCTATCCGCACCATTGTGCGCAGGGCCTCAAGGGCCACCGAAGGGTAATCCGGGGCACGAGAATAATCTCGGGCTAAAGCACTGCCCGCATACTTGAAATCAACCAAAAATATATCGCCCACCGGCGCTATGCTTTCAAGTACCCGGGGAGTCTCATACCCGGAAGTGTTCCAGAGAAAGGGTAGGTCGAAGCCACATTGCCGAGCGGTTTGCGCAGCTTTGCCAATAAGCGGCGCGTAATGAGTCGGCGTGACGAGGTTGATATTCAGCGCACCCTGTTCACGAAGCTCAAAGAAAATCTCCACCAGACGATCCAGCGAAATTTCTTTTCCCACCTGGCCTGAAGCAATGGAAGCATTCTGACAGTAGCAGCAACGTAAAGGGCAGCCCGAAAAAAACACGGCGCCACTTCCCGCCGTGCCGCTTAAGGGAGGCTCCTCCCAAAAATGGAGCGCCGCACGAGCAACACGCAAAGTACCGTCAGCACCGCAAAAGCCCGTCTCCCCCGCTTTACGCTTGGCCCTGCAGCCGCGCGGGCACCAATCGCATGCTGCGGGAAGAAGATCTACCAGAGCGGGATCAAGAGCCATAATCGCTTTTAATTATCGGCAAAGTTGCCAAAGAGATCCGCATAGCCCTCGAAGTCATCATCATCGTCATCGTCGAAGTGATCCTCGTGAGAACGGGCGCTCATCTCGGTGGAGTATTCCTCGGCCCGTGACCAATCAAGACCATGACGTGCCGCTGCCTCTTCATCATCGTAAATCAAAGCCAAGGACACGGGAGACAAATCAGAGCCGCCGATAATAGCTAAAAGCTCAAGCAAATTCATGCAGGCTTCGGCCTGAGGAAGAATCAGCTCCGCATCATCAGCCGTCGTCAGAGCAGCAGACAGATCGCCCATAAACATCTCAACCGTATAGCTGCCGGTAAAACGTTTTTCGGCAATCGCCGCCATAAGAACAGCCTCCTGGGAGCCCATCGCCGCCGGCTTTCCATCGGCTGCCGCCGCAGCACTCGTGGGGATACGCAGCACAGCTCGATAGAGAGCTTCGGCCTCTACCGCCGCCAGCAGCTGAGCTGCATGCTGCAAGGACCATGAGGCGTGAGCGAGCTGGGCAGAGCCCGTTTCGCCCCTGAGGCGCACCGACCCCACAAAATGCTTCAGAAGCGCCTCGACAGCAACCACATCGGGACGATCCCCCGCCACAGAACACGCCAGGTTCGATGGATCAGCAAAAGCATCGGACAAGCTTACATCGTTTATAGCCAGAGGAGCTTCTACAAAATGCAGATCACTTACTGATGCAACGGCAGAAATCTCACGCACAAGCTCGGGGGTAGCAGGACTCAAATCGACAAGATAGGCACCTTTTTTCGCACGCGCCAAATAACCCTTGTTGTCAAAATAGGCATCTTCCAGACGAGAAAGCGCCAGATGATAGGTAAAAAGGTAATCAGCGGATTCGAGGTTTTCAGCCAAATCATAGCCCGCTTCAGTCAGGCACTTGCTCAATGCGGTGCCAACGACCTGCTTGCCATCGAAAAAGAAACTCTCTGACATTAGTTGCCCTTCACCTTCTTTGCGATGCGGTCAGCCAAGGTCAAGCCGCCCCGACGATCCTCACCCCAAAAGACCATTGCCAGCATATTGGGACCCACATGACAACCGATAACCGGGCCGATATTGCACTCAACCACGGCGATGTTCGGCTGAACCTTGCGCACCATATCTTTCAGTTTTTCCAAATCCTTGGGACAATCAGCATGGCCCATGGTGAGGGTCATGACGTTATCGGTTTTATAGCTTTCCTTGCCAAAAATATCAACCATGGCCTTCATGCCTTTTTTGCGTCCGCGCGCAATGCTCACCAGCAACAAAGACCCGTCTAAATCGAAATCCAAAAGAACCTTGACGTCAAGTTTTGTTCCAAGGCTTGCCGCCGCCGAGGGAATACGCCCCCCACGGCGCAGCGATTCAAGGTCGTCCACCATGAAAACACAGCGTACGTAAAACTTCGCCTCATCAGCCCATTTTGCCAGCTCAACGGCAGAAAGCCCCAAATTACGCTGACGGATTGCCTCGTTGACCAAAAACCCTTCAGCAACGGATGCCAGCGCCGTATCAACAAGATACAGCTCGGCCTCGGGGAATTCTTCCTTGGTCTCTTCCATCAGAGTAAGCGCCGTATCATACGTGCCCGAAAGCGCACCGGAAAAGCACAGGAACACCGTGGGAACGCCACTTTTGGCGGCATCGCGCCACATCTCCCGAATGACCACGTAGGGAATCTGAGCGGTAGAGGGCATGGCGCCGTGGCGCATCTGCTCGTAGAAGTTATGGGCAGACCCCGTCACAAACAGGTCGTCGAAGCACTCGGATCCGTTCATAAGATACGGAAACTTGAGCATCCTAACGCCGTTGACGTTCACTAATTGAGGAGGAAGATCGCAGCATGAATCAACAACCAAATTGCACTGAACAGGCATGACTGGTTTTCCTTTCTCGTCTTATCGGGAAATACCGCGCAGCTGCGCCACCAAGGCACGCCGACGCTCAAAGAGACCCTTGTCAAGGCCCACTGGATACGTATGGGGGTTCAAAGTACGCTTCTGACTTTCATCCAGAGTCGCCAGACCTTCCTTGGTGCGAAGCTGGGCAGCCATGGCGTCACGGAACTCTTCGGCAAGAACCGTTTTACCCGCACGCGCCAGTGGCACCAAAAGCTCTCGCCACTCCTTACCTGAGAGGTCCTTGCGGCGCAGGCCATCGAGGGGATCTACGATGATTTCACCGGCATTGACTTCGGCTTTGGTGTCAACCACCATATCACCGGCGATGCGGCCTTCCTCAAAATAATAACGACGCACGTTCAGCACACCCGGTGTGGTCAGCTTGGCAGACGACTCGCTGATTTTGATATGGTCAATCCACTCAGACGCGCCTGCGGGCTTGGTGGCAGACAGCTTATACACGCCACCGAGCGATGGCTGTTCATAAGCGGTGGCCAATTTGGTGCCGACCCCCCACGACATGACCTGAGCGCCCTCTTCGCGAATGGAGTGAATGGTGTATTCGTCTAAATCGTTAGAAAGAACGATGCCGCAATCGGTCAAACCCGCTTCATCAAGCATGCTGCGCGCCTGCTTAGCCAACCACGAAAGGTCACCTGAATCGATACGGATGCCCGTAAGCCTCTCGCCTCGGTCGCGCATTTCAAGCCCCACCGTGATAGCGTTTTTTATGCCTTGCACCACATCATAGGTGTCAACCAAGAGAACGCAGTTGGCAGGAAACGCCTGAGCATATGCCCGAAAAGCAGTCAATTCATCGGAAAACGACATGACCCAGGAATGGGCATGGGTGCCTGAAACCGGCAGTTTGAACATCTTTCCCGCCAGCACGTTAGAGGTGGAAGCGCAGCCTCCAACGACCGCAGCACGGCTTGCCCACACACCTCCCGCAGCGCCCTGGGCACGACGCAAGCCGAACTCCGCCACCGGAGCTTCTGCCGCCAAGCATACGCGTGCGGCCTTCGTGGCAATAAGCGTCTCAAAGTTCACGCAGTTCAGAAGGGCGGTCTCTAAAAGCTGACACTCCATAATAGGGCCGGTAACGCGAACGAGCGGCTCATAGGGGAAAACGATCTCTCCCTCCACTACCGCATCAACATCAACGCTGAGCCTAAACGCACGCAGATATTCAAGGAAAGCCGGCTTAAAGAGCTTGCCACCTAAGGGGGCAGAAAGAGAAGCTAGATAATCAAGGTCATCTTCAGAAAACGTAAAGCCATCAATGAGCTCAGCCAGCTGACTCATGCCGCAAGCCACCGCATAGCCACCCTTGAAAGGATAGTCGCGAAAATACATATGGAAGCATGCTTCGGTATCAGCTTTGCCACACTCCCAATAGCCCTGAGCCATGGTGAGCTGGTAAAGATCGGTAAGCAGCGGTTGATTCAGATTCATGGCTATTCACTCTTTTCTGCAGAAGGTCCCTGGTTCGAGCTGCGCCGACGACGGGGACGGCGGCGACTTGGGCGCTTCTCTTCGCCCTGTGCGAGCGGCGCCTCACCTTTCGGCGAAGACGCTCCTTCGGAGTCGGCTTTGCCGACAGCCCGCTGACGCAAGCTGGATGAACGATGACCCGGGCGCAAGGACCGATCGCTTCCCGCAGCCGAAGGGCCTCCGTTACCGACGGAGCCGTTGTTGGCAGAGCCGTTGTTGGCAGAGCCGTTCCTCATGCCAGAAGAGGTCTTGCTCGAACGGCGACGACGACGCTCCGAGCGCTCCGAGGAGTCGACGGTGGAAGGTTCCGGACCGGCAGACTTTGAGAAAGCAGCCGTCTGCTCCCCCGTTTTCGGTGCCCCCGATGCCGCCTGGCTACGATTACGACGGCGAGGACGACGGCTTGATCCCTGCTCTGCCTGCGTCTGCTTAAGGGAGGCTTCCGCATCAAGGGCATCAGCGCTTATGGGAGCTCCCTCCGCCGCCTTCACCACAGCAACACCCCCCGCCACCTTGGTAGAGCGACGACGCGGCTTGCGGGCGGTGGCAGCAGCCTGCTCCGCTGCCGCATTTTCCTTATCACGGTCCCTCCGTGAGAGACGAGAAGCTGACGAGGAAGAATCCTTACCCTGTCCTTTTGCGCGCCGATTCTTCTTGGCCCCTGTCTCACGATGCACGGCTTTCGCCTCACCCAGCTTATCATCACTTGTGAATTGAGAGGTCGAAAACATTGTCCCACCGAAAAGAGACAGATCTTCCTTGTTGGTGGCACGCCCCCATGCCTCTTCTTCGACCGCATCAGGACGCGCAACTTCCTCCTTTGATTTGCTCATATCAGCCAGAGGGACCTTGATTTTCTTATCATCGGCCACTTGGATAGTCACGATCTCTTTGGGAACATCAAGGGTAATCACCTTGCCAAGACCATCGGGCGTCGTGATTTGAGCGCCCACTTTAGGCGCCCGAGCTTTGAAATCCTTATAAGCATCGTATTCGTAGCGCAAACAGCACATCAAGCGACCGCAAATACCCGAAATCTTTTGGGGGTTCAACGAGAGATCCTGCTCTTTTGCCATACGGATGGAAACGGGACAAAACTCCCCACCCAAACGCTTGCAACAGAGCTCTTGGCCGCAATGGCCCAAGCCACCCACCATGCGCGCCTCATCGCGCACGCCAATCTGGCGCATATCGACACGAACTTTAAACTGAGAAGCAAGTTTGCGAACAAGTTCGCGAAAATCAACGCGATCTTCCGATTCAAAATAAAATACCGCTTTGTCGCCATCGAACAGGAATTCCACGGAAATGGGTCTCATTTCCAGACCCTCCTCCTCAACGAGTTCGCGGTAGGCGGGCATGGCGTCTAAGCCACGCTGATGGAGCTCGTGTGCCGTCTGAACATCCTCTTCCGTCGCCAGGCGGCGTACCGGTTTGAGAGCCGATTTGAGGGAAGAAAGCTGCTCAGGGGTAGCCTCAAAGGGAGCATCGGAAACAGTGCCGAATTCGTTCCCGCGCGCCGTCAGAACAATCACATCATCGCCCTTCACCGCTTCAACGCCATTGGCGTCAAACCAAAGGACCTTGGAACTCAGAGGCAATTTAACAGGAAGTATGCGGGCCATACAGGTCCTCTCTTATTTCTAGCAGTAAGCTGTCTAAGCAAAGTTGTAACGATACATTATAATCCATTGCGGCAAGGCAGCGCTGAACTGAACCGCAAGCGCACAATACGCCTGATTCGTCTGTATTTTCTGCAGCGCGCTGAAGAGCCTCTTGCGCATCGGTGTTGACAAGCAGGTGGCTACATCCTGACTGCACGAGCAGCACATCGCGAAGCCAGGATTCGACTATGGCGCAGCGAAGGTGGAAAAGCGCGCGGGTCTTTGCCGTCAGGGCACGCTTATGGGATGCTTCCAATTGCTTCAGCGCAGCGCGTCCCAAAAAGTCAGATGCTACTTCCAGCTCTTCGGCCTGCTGCGCCTTAAGATCGTCCAGAAGGAACTCCCCGCCCTCCGAAAGGCTTGCCGCACGCCGAAGAAGCGCCCAGTCATCGCTGATTTCGAGCGCTGCGAGAGCTTCCAGCAGGGATCGTCGCAACCCTTGAAGCTCATCGGAAACGCAAAATGCCTCCGCCATATCGAAGGACCCGCTACTCACATTGACTGCGATACGTGCCAAATCGGCACCACATCCCGTACGATGCATAACCTCAGCAGCAGAATCGACTTCGGGAACGGTACGGAAAAAGACCACCTGGCAGCGGGACAAAATAGTAGGAAGCACCATTTCCCGTTGGCTTGTAAGCAAAATAAGAACCACGCAGGCGCTCGGTTCTTCGAGGGTTTTCAAGAAGGCATTAGCGGCAGCGACCCCCATCTGTTCCACGTCTTCTAAAATGAACACTTTGCGCTTTGCCTGAATGGGTGAGCGCGTAGCATCAGAAACCAGCTCGCGAATCTGCTCGATCAAATACCCCTGGGCACCCTTTGGTGACACCAGGCGAATATCGGGATGATTGCGCAGCTGCGCCTTTTTGCAGTCGGTGCAGCGTCCACAGCCTCCTTCTGCGCAAACGAGCGCCTGAGCAAAGGCGAAAGCCGCATCGAGTTTCCCTGATCCTCGGGGTCCTGAAAAAAGGTAGGCATGGCTTGTGCGCCCCGCATTGACCATGCTCGTCAGCAGGTCACGCACCTGAGGTTGCAAAGTGATGTGTTCGAGCATCGCCGGCATGGTTTAATCAGCAGGTTTCTCGATACGCAGGAAGAAGTCTTCATCGGCGGCGATTGCTTCTTGAAGACCGGGGATCATATCAACAACTTGGGAGAATACGCTGCGAGCCGTATCGGCTTTACTCGCAGCAAAAGACACAACACGCACGCGTTCGGGCTGTTCACGGGCGATATCTAAAAATGCTTGGTTGACACGTGCATGAAAATCGATGCCTTCTCGCTCCAGGCGGTCGGCGCCTGCTTTTGTCGCGCGGCTCAAACCTTCTTCTGCGGTAGCGCTCACCATGAGAATCGTGCGCTGAGGCTCAACACCTTGGCAGGCAAAGGCGTTTGCAGCATCAATAAAAGCACGGGAAAGACCGCGTCCATACGCTTGGTAGGCAATCGTCGAATCATAAAAGCGATCGCACAACACGATAGCGCCTCGTTTGAGTGCGGGCGCTATAACCTGTGCCACAATCTGGGCGCGGGCGGCTTCGTAGATCAGGAGTTCAGCCTGACTGCACAGAGCATCATTTCGCGGATCTAACACGATGTTTCTAAGCTCTTCACCAATGGGGGTTCCCCCCGGTTCGCGCAGACATACAACCTCACGGCCCAATTGACGCAGACAGCGCGCCAGAAAGGCAATATGGGTCGATTTACCAGCACCTTCACCGCCTTCAAAGCTGATAAAAATACCTTCATCTCGATTCAGCATACATCGCACCTTACACGTAGAGACACGTGCCCGCAACATCTACCGCTACGAACACCGGGAAATCTTTAACCGCAATTTTACGAAGAGCTTCGGGGCCCAAGTCGCCGTACGCAATCACTTCTTCGGAAACAACGCATTGTGCAAGTGCTGCGGCGGCACCTCCCACCGCAGCAAAATACACCGAACCTGTTTCTTTGAGGGATTCTACCACAGCGGCGCTGCGATGCCCCTTCCCCACCGTGGCCACAATACCCGCACGGTACAGCTCGGGGGCGGCGAAATCCATGCGAGAAGACGTGGTAGGGCCAATAGAACCAAAGGGTCTTCCCGCCGCCGCAGGGCTGGGCCCTGCATAGAAAATGACCTGACCTGCAAGATTGTAAGGCAGGCTTCCTCTTTGATGCAGCTCGTCTAAAAGACGCATATGCCCCGCATCGCGCAAGGTATACATGAAACCTGAAAGCAGGCACAGATTACCGGCACGCAGCGCCGCCAAATCTTTTTTGGAAGGCGGAAGGTGAAGACGAATCTCAGGCGTCATAATGATCCTCCCGGCTCAAATCGACGGTACAGCGACGGAGGGCTGAGCACCCCAAGTTGATAGCCACCGGCAACGCGGCGATATGACAGGGAGCTGTTTCCACACGAACCGCCAAGGCCGTGGTATCGCCGCCAAAGCCAGCAGCACCTATGCCAGTGGCATTGATAGCTTCCAGCAGCTCCTGCTCAAAAGCCGCATGAGCCTCGTCGCAAGCGACAACGTCCAAAGGACGCATGAGCGCGTACTTGGCCAAGCCGGCAACCTTATCAAACGTACCACCCACGCCAACGCCCACCACAAGCGGAGGACACGCGTTAGCAGCTTTTTCACGCACGCACGCAAGCACTTCATCCACAATACCCTGGCGGCCAGCACCGGGAGCCAGCATGACCACGCGGCTTGCGTTATCAGACCCACCGCCTTTTAACATGATGTGCAATCGACACACGCCTGGCTCATCCGTAAGGTGAATATCGGTGAATGCAGGGGTATTGTCCCCCGTATTCTCCCGGGCAAAGAGGGCGTCTTTTACCACCGACATACGCAAGCTTCCTTTTAGGTATGCCTCCGCAACGGCGCTATCGACCTGGGAGAACACATCGCCTCGGATAACAATATCCGGCCCAATCTCTAAGCATACCCAGGTCGTACCCGTATCTTGGCAAAGAGGAACCTGATCCCTTTGGGCCACGCGAGCATTTTCAATCAGAAGGTCCAACGCCCGCGTGGCAAAGGGATTGGTTTCGCTCTGCCGCGCTTGTTCAAGCCCTTGGCGCACATCGGGAGGAAGCACTGCAGCAAGACGCGGAATCTCCCGTCTGAGCACCTGGGCTATCGTTTTGGGGGCCACCGTCTTCATGCCTACTCCTTTGTTGCCTTAGGGGCAGCTTTTTTGGCAGCGGGCTTTTTGGCAGTCGATTTTTGAGCGGCGGTTTTCTTGGCGGCGGGTTTTTTCGCCGGAGCTTTTCGTGTGGTGGCCTTGGTGGCCTTAGCTGCATCCGTAGCGCGCGAAGCGGATTTCTCGGCCTTTTTGGCACGCTGCTCCACATTGTCGGGACAATCGTAGTTGGGACAGATCTTCCAAGGCCCTCGGGTAGTTGTCACCGTGACCAAGGGAGCACCGCAGCTTTCGCAGCTTTCATCGGTCGCAGTGATGGCACCGTTTGCCGGCAGGGGGTAGCGCGTCTGACATTCATCGAAGTTTTCGCAGGTGATGGAGCGCTTGAGCGTACGCGGATTCCTGCGCGCAATCAGCTTGCGCTGCTTTCCTGCCGCCGCACAAACAGGACAGAAGCCCACTTCCACCTCGGGATCTTTGTTGGAGTCGCAGAGCGGGTCAATGCAGACAAGTCGCGGTTTTGAGCGAAAAGCTGTCACCTTGATCTGCGGCATGCCACAGAGAGGGCAAACGGTTTCCGTAGCTTCAATTTTGCCCTGGGGCAGCGGATACGTCACATCACATTCGGGCCACCCGGCACAGCCGATAAACATGCTCCTGCTCTTCGCCGAGGTGCGCATCTGCAAATCTTTGCCGCACTGGGGGCACGGACCCACATAGGCATCCGCCGCAACGGCATCCCCCAAAGCGTCCTTGACCTCTTCGCGATGCAAAAGAAGTGCTTCCAGCTGCTCAGCCAATAAGTCGCGCGAAGTCGCAACCACCGTATCTTTGCTTTTCAAGCCGGCAACGATGTCGTCCATGCTGGCTTCGAGCTCAGCGGTCATCTCAGAGTGGGTGATGTGAGGGGCAAATTGCTCCAGGGCATCACAAACGGCCATGCCCAGCTGGGAGGGCTCAATAGGATCATTTTGGATGTATTTCACCGCATAGAGACGTTCGATGATAGCAGCCCGTGTTGATTTGGTGCCCAAGTTGAGCTTTTCCATTTCCTGGATGAGCTTGCCCTGGCTGTAACGAGCAGGCGGTTCCGTCTGCTTCTGCGTGCATTCTGCACCACCAAAAGCAACAATCTGACCAGGGGAAAGGCTGGGCAACTGCTCATCTTTCTTCAGGCCATACGGATAGATTTCACGATACCCCGGCACCGCAAGCACATCGCCTTTGGCCACAAAGATTTCCCCCTGCACGTCCAAGGTGACCTTGGTGCCTTCCACGACCGCAGGGCCCGAAAGCGTTGCCAGAAAGCGCCGCGCAATCAAGTTGTACACTTTGTAATCAGCGGCAGCAAGGCTATCGGGCGTTGCTGCTGCGGTGGGGTAAATGGGGGGATGGTCGGTCGTTTCCTTTTTCCCACGGGTGGCAGTCAGGGAATTTTTTGCCAGCAGCTTCTTGCAATAGGACGCATACGCCGGCTGCGCGGAAAGCAGGGAAACAACTTCGCTTAGATCCAAAGAAGGGGGATAGACCGTGTTGTCAACACGCGGATAGCTGATATAGCCCGCCATATACAGGCTTTCGGCAATCCGCATGGTGCGCGCCGGCGAGATACCTTCCGCTGCCGCAGCAGCCATGAGACTGGTGGTATTGAAGGGTGCCGGTGCTGCTACGTTGCGCCGCTTGGTTTCCACCGAATCGACCCGCGCCTGAGTTGCGCCCTCAACATGGTCCATAGCACGCTGGGCCTCTTCAGCTGACTTAAAGCGAGCGACCTCATGGCCCGCCGTGAACTGATCAGGGTCCGCGCCAAACAGGCCCCTGATCACCCAGTAGTCTTCGGGAATGAACGCCATGCGCTCGCGTTCGCGTGCCACAATCAGGGCAAGCGTCGGGGTCTGGACACGACCCGAAGAGCGAGATTTACCGTACCCTGCAAACTTCACCAGCGACAGATAACGGGTGAGCACCGTGCCCCACACAAAGTCGATGTCGCGGCGAGAAGCACCCGCTGCCACCAATTCGTTATCCATATCTACCAGATTGCTGAAAGCGTGGGTGATTTCCTGCTTGGTGAAGGCGGAGTAACGGGCACGCGAAACGGGAATCGTCGGATTTGCTTCCAAAACACAGCCAAGCGCATCAGAGCCGATAAGTTCACCTTCGCGGTCAAAGTCGGTTGCAATGACAACGGAATCGGCCTTCTTAGCGAGGTTTTTCAACGAACGGATGATTTCTTTTTCTTTGGGCAGCAAAGAGATGGGAGCATAGACCAGGTAGGGCAGCGCATCCATCGACCAGCGCTTCAGATCGAGACCGTCTTCGAAGAAGGGGCGCTTCTTTTTGAAGGGCGGTTTGGGGAGACCGGAAGGCACCTTCGCTTCGATCTGCTCACCATCTGCAGAAATGCCGTGCCAGCCCAGGCGCTTCGTATAAGCCAGCGACTCAGGAAAATCGGATTCAAGAATATGACCACGTAAACCGATGGTCACCCATTCTTCGCCCTGAACGGTAAAACGGAAAATCGGTGTGGAAAACACTTTATCGGCTTTGGGCGCCGACGTTCCGAGAAGGGTTGCAATCTGCTTTGCAGCATCGTTTTTTTCGGTAACCACCAACTTCATGTGGCTTCTCCTTTTTTCTCATGCGAGCCTCTTCCAGCTCGCGCTTTCACACGAAACCCCTTGTTTATTAACGTGTGCGGGGATCATCAACGCTCGACCACCCCATCTTAGGGAGGCAAAGCACGCTAAAGGATACACGATTTCACGCGAAGGCTCCATGCGTTTCACAGCTTTTCCCGCGAAACACATGCAGGGCGCGCCATGGGCGGCTTTTATCCATCGGCTGCGGCCTCATGCAGCGTAAGCGTAAAAACAACTGCGTCTAAAACTGTCAGGGTTCCCTAGGAATTCTCT